>JAGRPC010000477.1:6906-8857 GCA_020439925.1 Verrucomicrobiia bacterium
ACAATGAAATCGAGGCCAAGGCCAAGATCGGCTACCTGCCCGAGGCGGCTCCGCTCTACTCGGACATGACGGTGGAGGCCTTCCTCCGCTTCGCCGCCGAGATGCGGCGGGTGCCGGCCTCCGAGATCCAGGCGGCGGTGGACAAGGCGATCGAGACGACCTTCCTCGAGCCGGTGCGCCACCAGAGTGTCGATACGCTCTCGAAGGGTTACCGCCACCGCACCTGCTTCGCGCAGTCGATCATCCACGATCCTGAGGTCCTGATCCTCGACGAACCGACGGACGGTCTCGACCCGAACCAGAAGCACGAGATCCGCCAGCTCATCCGCCGCATGGGCGAAACGAAAGCGATCCTTTTCTCGACCCACATCCTCGAGGAGGTCGAGGCCTCCTGCACCCGGGCGATCATCATCGACCGCGGCCGCGTCGTCGCCGACGGCACGCCCGAGGAACTGAAGGCCCGCGCCACCAATGCCGGCACGGTGCTCCTCCGCGCCTCCGGCCTCGCCGGGTCCGGCATCCGCGCGGAACTCGAGAAGCTCGCCGAGGCGGCCTCCGTGGAGACGGTCGAGTCCGACGACAAAGGTCTCACCGCCCGCATCCTGCCCGCCAAGGGCAAGGCGGGCTCGCTCAGCGCCGCGGTCTACGGGGTCTGCAAGGACAAGAACCTCACGGTGCACGAACTGAAGGTGGAGGAGGGTCGTCTCGATCTCCTCTTCCGCGAGATCACGAAAAAGGACGCCGAGAAGTGAGCGTCCCTCCCCTTTCCCACCCATTCCTTCCGAATCCATGGACGCCTTTATTTCCCTGATCCTCGAATTCGCCATCCCGACCGCGATCGTCGCGGCGATCTTCACCGGCCTGCTCTTCTACGTGCTGCCGCGCGAGGTCCGCACGATCTTCAAGCGAGAGCTGAAGAGCTACTTCACCTCGCCGATCGCCTACGTGCTCTTCGTCGTCTTCCTCGGCATCTCGAACGCGCTCTCCTTCTTCTTCACGGGCGTGCTCGAGGGCGGCGAGGCGGATCTCTTCCTCCCCTACTTCCAATACCTGCCCTGGTATCTCATCCTCATCGCCCCGGCCGTGGGGATGCGCCTGTGGTCGGAGGAACAGCGCCTCGGCACGATGGAGCTGATGCTGACGATGCCGCTGGCCCCCTGGCACGCCATCCTCGGCAAGTACCTCGCCGCGGCGGTGGTGCTCTTCGCGATGCTGGTCCTCTCCTTCCCCATCGTCTGGACGATCAATTTCCTCGGCAAGCCGGACAACGGGGTCATCATGGCGGGCTTCGTCGCCACCTACTTCGTGGCCCTCTGCTTCCTCGCGGTCACCTCGGTGATCTCGGCGATCACCCGGAGCCAACTCGTCGCCCTGCTCGTCTCGGTGGCGATCTGCCTGGTCCTCTGGCTGGGCGGGCTCCCCCACGTCAGCGAGATGCTGATGAACCTCAAGGGCGGATGGCTCGTGGCCTGGCCGGTCCTCGCCCTCGTCAACGCGGTCGGGGTGATGCCCCATTTCACCGAGCTGGCCAAGGGCGTGCTCGGCTTCCGCGACATCGTCTTCTTCGTCTCCTTCATCGCCTTCTGCCTCTTCGCGACGGCGATCGCGATCCGCCTGAAGCGCGCCTGAACTCCATCCTTTTCCCCTTCCGATCCATCCCATGAGCGAATCGAAAGAAAAATCCCCCGTCAAGCTGAGCCGCCGCACCGCCGCCTGGGCGGGGCTCGCCATCGCCTTCGTCCTTGCCCTCGTGGTCAATCTCCTGGCCAACGGCATCGGTTTCCGCAAGGACCTCACCGAATACGATGTCTACACTCTCTCCGAGGGCACCTCGAACATCCTCTCGCGTCTCGAGACGCCGGTGGAGGTCCGCTACTACGTCACCGACGATTCCAAGGTGATGAGCCCGAACGAGCGCTCGCGCGCCCGCCGCGTCTCCGACCTGCTCGCC
>JAGRPC010000478.1 GCA_020439925.1 Verrucomicrobiia bacterium
CTGGCGGAGAAGAACGCCCATCTCACCGCTTCGCTCGCGGGACGTCTGGCAGCGGATGCTGGCGTGGGACGGCTCGTCCTTCATCACCTTTCCCGACGTTATGCCGCGGTCGACTGGCCGAAACTGCGCGCGGAGGCCCGGGAGTTCTACCCGAGAGCGGAGTTTCCGGAAAACTGGGGGATGTCAGGTTGAAAACACGGAAGAATTCCCCTTTTCAACCATTTCCTTTCAATACCAGAGCCTCGAGCCTGTGGTTCCTCCGATGGCTCGAGCGAGGAAAAGTGCGGCGAAGATCTTGAAGTCGACGCGCATTCCTTCAGATTCACGATCGCGGCACCACTGGAGCACATCGTCTCGGTGTACATGATGCAGGCGAATGTCCTCGCCATGGACTCCCCCGCCTTCGGTCATCCTGACGAGTCCGGTGGCGTAATAGATCGTGACGAGTTCGTCGGTCATGCCTGCCGATGACGTGCCCTCGAGGAGAGGGATCCAGTGTTTCGCCTCGTAACCGGTCTCTTCCTTCAATTCGCGCCGTGCCGCAACAAGCAGGGGTTCGTCTTCCTGCAAGGGAATGTCACCGGCGAGTCCGGCGGGCAGTTCGATGACGCGGCGCCCGACGGGAGGCCGCATTTGCTCGACGAGTAGAATGCGCCGATCCTCAGTCTCTGCAAGGATCGCCACGCAACCCTTCGCATTGGTGCGGCTCACATATTCCCAACCGCGAGAGGTGCGTCGGTAAGACAGGAAGCGACCCTCGTGAACAGTCTCGTCAGTTTCGGACATGGAAGTCACTTCGAGCAGGCGGCATCGGAAGGATTGTCAGATCCTCGCATCCAGCACGAGTCGGTCGTCCTCGAAACGCACATCGGACATCTGCTGGATGGCCTGATATTCGTCCACACAGGCTCCGCGAAGCCGCAGAAACATCTCGATGACCGGTTTTACGTTGCGCGATCCCAGTTCCACTCGACCCAGCGTCCATCCGGCCGACTTGTAAGAAGCCCGGCCCCTCACCGGTTCCGCGACCAGTTTGGCGCTCATGGTGATGGGCATGCCGAAGAACTCCCGCTCGATGATGACATCGGCAGAATCTTTCTCGAAATCGAGGTAAATACCACGGAACTTGACGAGGGCGGCCATGGCCCCCTTCTGCTCACCCGCGAGTCGATGGTTGAGGTATTGGTTCACCTCTGCCTCGGTAAAGGAAAGTTCCGACTTGCGGTCGATCATCTCCTTCTGCACCTCGGCGAGAAGGTTGCGCGGCTTTTCCCCGGAAAGCGGATTGACGGGGTAAGCGCCAACTGCCGACATATCCCGGGGAAGCATGACCATGACCACCACGGCGAGCATCGCGACGGCCACGAGCGAGAGGAAGACGGTCATGAAGGAAACACCGCCTCCGTAGGTGACCGGCTTGGGTCCGGGACGACGCGAGGAAGGGGGGCGTTTCCCGGCAGCAGGCCTTCTCTGCGGTGCGCGATGGGTGACTTTCTTTTTCGGAGCCGGGGCGGCGGGAGGTGGGCTCACGGGCGGCGGAGCAGGAGCCTCGTCGTAGACCCC
The DNA here is from genome assembly GCA_020439925.1 of Verrucomicrobiia bacterium. Classification (GTDB taxonomy): domain Bacteria; phylum Verrucomicrobiota; class Verrucomicrobiia; order Verrucomicrobiales; family DEV007; genus Arctic95D-9. Next base: position 1,564 of record JAGRPC010000478.1, read on the forward strand.
GGATCCTGAAGGCACCGGATAACCCTGGTTCGGTTCGTAGTAGGCTTCCTGCCCAGGATCCGCATATCCGGCTTCGTTGGGAGCGTAATAAGCCGCTTGGTTCGGATCCACGTAAGCTCCCTGGTTGGGATCGTAATAAGCGGTCTCTCCCGGATCGACGTAGCCTCCTTGACCGGATTCGTAGTAGGCCTGGTTCGGATCCGCGTAGGCAGCCTGATTCGGATCGTAGTCGACCGATTCGGAAGCCCCGTAAGTCTCGTTTTCTTCCGCAAGAGCGGCACCCGGGTCGTAGGGCACCTGCTCAGCATAGGCCGCGGGATCAAATTCCTGGGGATCTCCGGCTTCCGGATACTCTTCTCCGGCCTGACCTCCTTCTCCGGATTCGCGACGGGGCGGATTGTCCTTGCGGCGATGCGGTTTCATTCAAGAGGAACTGGGTTGCGGGTCAAGAGTCGGATTTGGCAGATCCGGAAGAGGAAGCCGCCGGGGCCGGGGCCGGCTTGGAATCCCCGGAGGAACTCCCGGACGAGCCTCCCGAGTCCCCCGAGGGTTTGTCGGCCTTGGCCGCCTTCTTGTACGAGTCGCTACGGTAGTCGGTCTCGTAAAAGCCTGATCCCTTGAAGATGATTCCGGCACCCGTGCCCAGAAGGCGCTTCACGGGACCGGGGCAACCCTCCACGGGACAATCCGTGAGCCGCTCGTCCTTCATCGATTGAAACACCTCGAAACGGTGTCCGCATGTCTGACATTGATAGTCGTAGGTGGGCATGGGTCTTTTCGTTCAATGAAATCTACTCACTATGGCTGGCGGGGGCCATCCTTCAATCCGATTTTTCCCCGAATCCTCCCCCGTCACGGGAGCACTTTCACGAGAAACTCGCGCGGCCGCAGCATATCCTGAAGGGTGTAGCGATCGAAAGTCTCGAGGAAGGCGTCGCGCGCCTCACCGATGACGCGCTTGAGGGCGCAGGCCCTGACGATGGGACAACTGCCACCGTCCGCCCCGAGGCATTCAACGAGGGCGAGAGACTCCGTCGCCCGGATCACCTCCCCGAGATTAATCTGCTCAGGGGAACGGGCGAGACGGAACCCTCCGGCACGGCCCCGTTTGGTTTCGAGAAACCCGAGTTTGCCCAACTTGTGAGCGATCTTCACGAGGTGATTCTCGGAAATCCCGTAGGCGGTCGCTACTTCGGGAACCGTGATGATCCGTTCCGGATGCAGCCCCGCAAAAATGAGGGTGCGAAGCGAGTAGTCGGTGAAACGGCTCAGTTCCATGAACGGATGCGGTATTGCCCGCATTTCACCCTACCACCTCCGGGCCCGGGGTCCACTCCCGATAGAGCCACTCTATTCCCCGAAAAGACGGGAAAGCACTCCCGTCACCCGACGTCACTCTTGCTCGGAAAGAATTTCAGTCGAAACTGGAGGGTGATCGCTCCGGGCCATGTCCTCTCACCGCTTTCCACTTCTGGTCGGCCTTTTTCTTTCGGGTGTCTCTCTGCTCGTGGGTGTCGCCGGTTGCGCCTTCACCATCCCGCATCTGCTTCGTTGGAAGGATGCGGCTGACTGGACGCCCACTCCGGCCATCGTGGTTTCCGCAGAGATACGCGCGACGAACTCATTCCGGGGTGGAAAAACCGTGCGACCCCATCTGGCCTGGAACTATGACTGGGAGGGAGTTTCGAGGAATGGGGAGGGATTCGGTATCGCCGCCATTTCATCCTCTAACTTCGCCCGGGCTGAGGAAGTGCTTGCCAGATACTCCCCCGGCTCTTCCATCACGATCCTGGTGAATCCCGATCGACCGGACGAGAGCCTGGTTTCCCGGGAACCCATCTCCCAGCTTGCCATTCTCTTTTTGCCTCCGGCCTTCGTGACTTTGGGACTGCTCGGATTGTTTTTCAGCCTCACCGGGCAAGCGGGATGGTATGTAAAGGGAACCCGACATCCGCTGGGACGAATCATCCGCACGGCATTCGAAACCTTCCTGAAGCCACCGATCCTCTTTTCCTTCGTTATCACCACCTTTGTCCTGATCATGGTCGGCCTGATCTGGTGGTCGATCGCGACAAAGCAGATCACGGGAGTCGTCATCGCCTTGATTCTGGGTTATGGACTGTGGCAGGCGACCCGGCGGAATCGCGGATCCCGTTCCAGAACTTCCCGCCGGCGCTGATCCTTTTCCCTCAACCTTTTCCCATTTTCCATGCCCGACGCCTTCCTCTTCGATATCGGTAATGTCATCATCACCTTCGATTTCTCCATATCCGCAAGAAAAATCGCGCGAGAATCGGACGCCACCGCGGACGAAATACTGAACCTGGTATCCCCTCTCACGATCGATCTCGAGCTCGGAAAGCTCTCTCCGGAGGCCTTCATCGAAGCCGCATCCGAGAGGATCGGGTACCGGGGGGCCCCCGCAACCTTTCGTGAAGCGTTTGCCGATATCTTTGAATTGAATCTCCCCATGGTCGCCTTCATCGAGAACCTCAAGGCCGACGGGATCCCTCTTTACCTCCTCTCGAATACCAACGGGATTCATGCGCCCTTTTTTGAATCGACTTATCCGGTCTTCGGTCTCTTCGACGGAGGCATCTATTCGCACGAAGTGGGCCTGATGAAGCCGGACCCGGCCATCTACGAACTCGTCCGGAACACCCTCCCGCTCGACCCCGCAAGAACGGTTTACATCGACGACGCTCAGGCCAACTGCACGGCGGGAGAGGCGGCCGGATTTCTCTCCGTCCCCTACTCCGCTTCGAGGCACGACGATTTTCTCGAAGCCGTCTCGCGGCTGAGGAATTGAAGCGACCGGTTTCTCAGTCCGAATCCCCCGCTCCATCGGTTTCGCCTTTCCAACGAGACCACGCCAACCCGCCAATCTCATGGAGGGCGGACGCGGTGAGCGTCAGGTTGGAAGGACGCGGAATCAGGTACCCGGGCTGATAGGGATCATAAACACCGGGCTCCGGCCAGATCAGGAAATCGACCGGTGCGAGCACGGGGTCGTATCCGGCCGCACGAAAAAGCGCGGCAGCCCGGGGCATATGGGTCGCGGAGGTGACGAGGAGGAAAGGATCTTTTCCAAGGATCGACTTGAGCTTCTGAGGATGATCCTTCGTGTCCCGGGATTCCGTTTCTTCCACAATCATCTGTGCCGGGACACCGAGTCGCTCCGCCACGGCCCGCATCGCGGCGGTTTCCTCGGGATGGCCAGTCATGACGAGCTTCGCCGTCGAGAAATGCTTCCAGAAGTCAACCGCCCCCACCACCCGGGCAAACCCATGCCGGGTGAGGCTCGAGAGCACGGGCTTCCCGGGCACGGAGAGCTGGCCTCCCGCCAATACCACGATGGCGACGGGTTCTTTCGGCACAACCGGGCTACCATCACGTTCTTCGAGGGGAGGATTCTGGCGCTCGAGGTAGAGCGTGAGCGCGTGAGCCACCGGATCGATCGTCGAAAGGAAGAGCGAAAGAATCCCGAGAACCACCATGAAGAGACCAAGGTCTCCGAGAAACGCGCGCCACTTGGCCATTCGTGGCCCGGGGGCCTTGCGGGGGCGACGACTCGCGAATCCGATGAGAAAGACCCCGAGAAAAAGCAGTTCCAGGGTCACCGTTACCGGATTGAGGTAGATCGAGAGCAGTTTCTTGAGAGAGAACCAGTAATCCATGTTTCCGGGAGGATCGGAACCCCGGCGGGGTGGCCCGGAGACCATTCCACAGGTGGGAGATCGCGTAAAGAAGGCCTTTTGACAGCGAGGAGATCGTGAGTTTCCGTTCCCACTCCGCATTGCAGCGGTTCCTTTTTTATGAGCGAAATCCCCAGCACCCCCCAGTCCACCGAAACGACGAGACGCGCCTTTGTGAAAACGGCCGGAGCCACGGCCGCGGCCGCCTCCGCGATCGGATTCCCGAGCGTGACTTTCGGAGCTCCCAATGACAAAAAACTCAAAATCGGTGTCGTCGGCACGGGAGGCCGGGGCGGAGGCGCCATGCTCAACGCCCTTGCCGCGGACGACAATGTCGAACTCTATGCCATGGGCGACCTCTACCGGGTCGAGGCCGAGAAGAAACTCGAAATGGTGCGCAAGTCCTCCATCGCCAAGGGCAAGCTTTCCGACACCCTCGACAGCCGTATCTTCGACGGCATCGACTCCTACAAGAAGGTCATCGACTCCGGTGTCGACGTGATCCTTCTCACCACTCCCCCCGCCTTCCGCCCGACCCACTTCAAGGCGGCCGTGGAAGCCGGCATCAACGCCTTCGTCGAAAAGCCGTGCGCCACCGATATCGCCGGGGTCAAGGATTTCCTCGAGACCGCCAAACTCGCCGCCGAAAAGGACATCTCCGTGCTCTGTGGATTCTGCTATCGCTACAGCGAGCAGGGCCGGGCTCTCTTCGAGCGCATCCACGACGGTGCCATCGGCGAAATCCGCAGCGTCCATTCGATTTATTATGCCGGTCCGGTGAAGGCCATGCCCGAGGCCTCGAGCCGTCCCGACGGGATGAGCGACACCGAATGGCAGATCTCGAACTGGTACAACTTCCCCTGGCTCAGCGGCGACGGCATCGTCGAGCAGGGCTGTCACAACGTCGACCGTGTCGCCTGGGCCTTCCAGGACGCGGACCCGATCGCCGCCTTCGGGAGCGGGGGCCGCACCCGTCCGAACAACCAGGGCACGATCTACGATCATTTCAGCGTCACCTACGAATACGCGAACGACGCCCACGCCCACGTCGAGTGGCGCCAGTTTGTCGATTCCTACAACTTCACCGGCGACACCTACTACGGAACCAAGGGGATCGCGAAGTTCGGCACCAGTTCCGCCGAGATCATCGGCGAGAAGAACTGGAACTGGCGCAAGCCCCGCACGCCCAAGAGTATGTATGACCTCGAACACGAGGAGTTCTTCGCCGCGATCCGATCGGGCAACCGCAAGGACGACGCCTCCTGGATCGGCCACTCCACGACCATGGCCATCCTCGGCCGCACCGCCTGCTACTCGGGCAAGCGGATCACTTGGGAAGACATGTGGAACGCGGAACAGAAGCTTGTGCCGGACGTGATTGACATGAACGGCAAGCTGCCCATCCGCCCGCTCCGCATCCCCGGTGTCCCCGAAACTCAGGACACCGTCTTCCCCGAGGACAACCAGAAGGCCTGATCCTCTGGCCTCGCATTCCGCACGTTTTGAAAAACCCCGTCGGCAACGACGGGGTTTTTTCACGCCCGATCAGCGACCCGCATCCGCGGGCGACAGAGACTTCAAGGCTCCACCGATCTGTTCGAGGGCCGTTCCCACTTCCTGGAGACTCGAGATCACCTCGGGATTCTCGGAGAGCAGACGGATCAAGAGATCGGCCGGCGTTCCCCCGGGAGTGGGCCCGGTTCCAGGCTGGATCGCCCAAGCGTCCAGCCAGACGGTTTCCCCCTTGCGGTATCCCTCCGCGAGGAGGCGGCGCTCAAGGTCCGGCATGTGGCCCGCTCCATAGAAAATGGCCCACCTGCCCCGTGACTTGTCCCCCTGGATGGCCGCCAGCTTTTCCATCACGACACGGTTTCGTTCGCTCACGATCACGGTGCCATCCTCCCCCTCGAGCAGGTTGATGAACGTTTCCGCCTCGCTGAGAATGGGAGCGAGGGTTCGTTTCAGTTCCCCGCTGTTGCCGGTCAGGACCGCGTCGAGGAGGCGCTTCATCATCGCCTCGGCCTCCTCGTTGGAAGGCAGGCCGGAAAGAGCCGGGTCCCCTTCCGCAAAGCTCATGGCCCGGGTAAACAGGGTCAGCAGGGTCTCGTCGCGGCTTTCCATGAGGCGATCCAGTTCCGCAAACCCCACATCCGCATGCACAAAATTTGATGCCGCGTAGTCGATTCCATCGAGTTGAAACTCGAGCCCGAGAAAGCCCTTGGCGAGCTGCTGCAACTGACGCAGCGATCCCATGTCACCGGCGGCGGCGGACTGCTCCCTGCTTTCCTCGGAAGGATGCGGCCCACCCACCATCTCGTAAAGAACCGCATCGTAGCCTTTGAGGCGCTCGTTCAACGCCTCGTAGTAGTTGGCGTCGGCAAGATGAACCACTCCGACGAGATCGACGACGCGTCCGCCCTTCTCGAATCGGGT
>JAGRPC010000479.1 GCA_020439925.1 Verrucomicrobiia bacterium
GGACCTCCGCAGAGTCCGCCGAATCCGTGGAGGGTGATTTCGGAATAGGGTTCCCCGCAGCGCTTCCGAGCCCACGCGTGGCCGAGTTCGTGCCAGAGGATCGATCCCAGCACCACCGCCGTCATCACGAGAAACCGTCCCAGACCCGTGGGACCGGCCTGCTGGAGATAGTGCATCCCCAGCAGGACACAGAGCAGCCAGAACATCCACTCGATGCGGACCGGATACCCGAGCAGGCGGAACGAGACCATGGATCAAGGGGCAGGAGTCACGGGCGACGAGTCACGAGAAACCTTCACCGGTCGCGACCACTCGTGACCCATGGCTCGTACCCCGTTCCTCAAAGAAACTCGTTGATGAGGTTCTCCAGCATTTCCTGGCGGCCGCTCTTTGTGACCGGTTCGCCGTTCTGGAAGGTGTAGGCCTCGCGTTTTCGGCGCTCGGCAACAACTTTTTGTCTGTCCCTTAAAACTTTTTTGCCCCCGTCGTCCACCCGCAGAGGCCCCCGCTTCACGCGCCAGCGGGGCGACGCCCGAACTTGGCCAGCCGCGTCACTTCCGCTTTTTGAGCAACACCCACAGCAGCCCAAGCACAGCCACGATCACCACCGCCACAAACGGCCGCCGCGTCGGCGAAGGAGTTTCGTCATTCGGTGTTAGTGGCGGTTCCTTCGCTTTCGTGGCCGCCGATTGCTGGGGGATGGATGGTGAAGCGGCTTGCTCCGACTGGTTCACCTCTGCTTGATGTATGGGCGTCGGTTGGCCGATGCCAAGCTGTGACAGAGCCGCTTGAGGCGTAAAGGCTGTGTTCTTCTCCGCCCTCTCTTTGTCTTCCTCAAGGTAATAGGTATCGCTGGAATCAAGTTTTAACTCGGTGACATCCGACCACTTTGCGCCTGGATTTGTCAAGTAATCAGCCAGCAGGATCGCTTGCAGCTTGGGAAGTTGGCCGGGATCGGTTGGCTGGAGTTTTATCGCCTCCTCCTCGCTCACATAAGTTGTGGTTTCACTGATTTCAGGAAAAGTGAACACAAAGCGACTCACAGATAGGTATTTTTCTTCCCCCGCTTGCATTCGATCTCGGTTAGCGCCCGCCATATAAACAAGCGATACCTTGTTATTTTCGATCATAGGCCATGCAAAAGAAAAATTCAGGCCTTTCTCATAAGGGCGCATGGTGCCGTCATCCGCCACATCGAAAATTTTCCAATAATGTTCCCGCCTGCTTGAATGGAGTGTTGAAGCGACGAATACTTCCGGTTGTCCATCCCCCGTCACATCCATCGTTGTTCGCAAAAGATAGCCTCCGTTTCGATTTTTTTCCCAATTCCAGGCCTCCACATTGGGATCGGCGGCGCTTGCTGTAAGAATGGGCCTTAGAAGCTCATCGATCACAGCTTCGCGTTGTGCCAGACCGTTGGCAAGGCAGGCGAAAGGCAGAGCCAAGATGATTATTCGACTTCTTGACATGCTCGGTCTACGTAGTTGAAGGGTGGATTATAGGCGTTGAAGCGCGCCAGAGCCCAGCTAGGATTTTGCACGTTTTGAACTGCTCCGTCCTCCCATCTGGGATTGTTTGGGTCTGTCTGCACGCGCCTAATGGATCTCCAGTAGCAGAAGTTCCCCGAAGAATGAGGATCCAAGGTGAATCCAGGGGCATTGCCGTTATCCGTAAAATTGAAATTCGGTCTGCTCCCGCCATTATATAATTTCATCGTCACGGCATGGTTCATGGTGCGATCGGTGCCCTCCGCGAAGGTGACATTGTGAACCGTAAGGCTGGGCAAAGCGACGCTATTTGCATTGTTTGCGTTTTTCTGTGTCGCCATCCAGTTGTCTGCCTCGATTCGTTTGCTTTCCAGAATGACCAATGCGGCGAGCGCGTTCTCCTGCCAATTCCATATCTGCTGACGAGGTATGTTGGCGGTTGGTTCACTCGCCGTTCCTGTCACTTGGAACATGCCGTAGCCTCCGGGGGTTGTCCCGCCATCATTTCCCCACAGTGGGCGCCCGGCGTGAGTTCGCCGTGTAGCCTGGAGGTGGGTGTCGCTAGCATCTCTCGGCAGTTGATAGAACTGATTGTATCGAGTTCCCCCGCCGTTGTAGTCTTTGGATTCAGACTTGGCTATCGCGTAGGCGAACCACAGCGATCCCTGCGGCCCGGCATTCTTCAACGTCTCAATAAACTGTCTGGCCCGTGCCGGTTCAGGATTCCTGCCGCCGATTCGGAAGCGGATCGTTTGAGGAGCCAGCACTTGATTCTGTCCGTTCATCAGCCGGTAGGTCAGCGTTGCATCCCCGCCGAAAAAGCCTTCATCCTGCAGCGGATAATCGTTCCAAATTTGCCATGTGTCCCCGGCTACCTGCTGGTAGCTGTTATCACTTGGAATCCTGACCGTATCGGTGTTCCCGTTCTTGTCTGTCCTTGAAGGGTGCCTGGCTCCATTGCCTCGCTCGTATTTGACTTCGAGCTTCGCCTCAATCGTCATCCCTTGATCAAGTCCGGGGATTCTCAATTCCAGTTGCGGCATCCTCGGTGCATCGTTCTGATCGGAGGTGTGTGCTTCGATCCACGCAATGTTGTTGTCCGTGATTGTTTGCGCGGTGTCCCAGTTTGTGATGGTCACGTCGTCGTTCGTGTCCGCATGGTCCTTGATGTCCCTTAACTCCCCGGTCGGGCGGCCCACATCCCCGACAAAATGCGCCACCACCTTCCCGGGCGGCAGATCTGGATTGTTGCCTTTAGGTCCAAGCTTGAAAATCATCGAGCGCTTCGAGTTCATCCTCCAGTAGCGCCTGATGACACCGGTTTTGTAGACTCCATCTTCTCCGAGGATCAGGTAGGCCTCCCACCACACAAGGAGCTCCCCCGTCGGATTCTCGACTTCGAACTGGTAGGCTCCGTCCTCGATCAATGCGCTGTCGTAGTCGCTGAAGTCGTTGTAACGATCAAATCCCACGTAGCGCGCCGCCAAGCTGTTCGAAAGACCGTGAAAGCTGAATCCGGGCGGGATGCCAGGGTCGAGCGAATTGTAATCTCCGTTGTAGGCGACCTGGATGTTTCCATAGACGACGGTAGTTAGGCCTCCGGCAGCGTGGGAGAAGGCGATTTCAGAAAGATCTTCGTCGAGGATGCGACCCTTGTATTCGACATCGGAAGTTTTTGTGGCACTGCCAGTCCACAAGTTCGGAGGGTCAGTTTGGAGCTCCAGGTTTCCTACGACCCGATAAGACGTGGCGGAGAGCGTTGACGAGATCGATACCGTGCTCATGGGAACGTCCGAGGGAACGTCGAACCTTTCGGAGGTCTCGTCGAAGTCATGGGTGGAATCGTTGTTGTCCGGATCGGTTTTGTCAACGTAGTTGGTGTGGGAGGTCGTCTGGGCTGCGACCGAGGTCGGAAGACTCTGCCCATTGCTGTCACCGAAAGCGGCTTCGGATTGTGTCGAGAGGGTCTGCTTGTAGCGAGAGTTCTCTTCGGTGAACTCGAAGGATGCGTCGAGGGTGCCATTGCGATCGTGTGTAGGCTCCTGTATGCCCCCGTATTCGCTCGTAATGGCAAGCGGGTAGGTGCTGGAGGTGGAGCCGCCGATGATCCATTCGTGTTTGGTCGTTTCGGTGGTGGATTCGGGGTTGGCGGGATCTTCGGAAGGGATCTGCCGGATACGCTCGACGAGTCCAGAGGTGACCAGGGACGTCTCGCGGGTCCGATAGATGCGTTTGACGCCTTCGTGGATGACCGGCCAACCGTTTTTGAAGAGGATATCGGAACGGTGGTAAGTCTTGATGCGGACTCCGGTTTCGTCGAAAACCGGAGCACTCTGTTGATTGGCCAGATCGAGAGCGTCGGTGATGCCGTCGTCGTCGGTATCGGAGTCGCGCGGGTCCCATCCGCCCACAAATTCATTTTCCCATCCCAGTCCATCGCCGTCGGGGTCGACTCCGGGGAGAAGGTCGGAGGCAGGATCGAGGCCCTCTGCGACTTTCCAGCCGTCGGTAATGGCGGTGTCGGTGGAATGAGCGTTTCTTGGATTGGTTCCGAAGCGGAATTCCTGGCGGGTGGTGAGTCCGTCGCGGTCCTCGTCGCTGTAAGGCGCGACCGCGCCGGTGGCGCCGAATCGCGCCAGTTCCCAATCGTCGGGGAGACCGTTGCCGTCGGCGTCGTTGTCGGGTACGAGGATGGACCAGGAGGTTTCCTCACGCGGATCGCCCACGGTGAGGCCGTTTTCGTCCTCGTCCTGGACGTGATCGATCGTGAAGGCGAGAATGTGACCGGTGTCGGTGAGCTGCACGAAACGGGTGAAGCCACCCTCAATCGAGAAGCCGGGCCGTCCTTTCTGGGCGAGAAAGGGGATGCCATGGATAGCCACAGGGTTTGGAAGAGCCGGTTCGCCCGGTGTTTCGGGAAGCGAGTCGAGATCGGGCACCTGTCCACCGACAACGTCACCATTTCGATTCAACGAGGAAGCGAAGGCAAACCAGGAAGGTGCGGGAGAGCCATCCTCCGGCAAGAAGACCGGCCCGGTGTCGAGGGGCCGGAGGGAACCAAGGGTGTAGTATCTGGACCAAGGCGGCGCGGCGGACGTCCCCCAGGCGAAATTGCTCCCGATCATAGGAGTGTCGACACTACCGTAGGGGTGGGTGATCGGGTGACTCATCCAGAGGAGAAGGTCTCCGTGTTGGTTGGTTGCGGCCAAGGGGTTCGATCCGCTTCCCTGGTTGAGATAGGCCGTGAGGTTGAGGACCAGGCTCTGCGCCGGCGTACCTCCATAGCGATTGAGCGCGAGACTCGAGGAAAAAGAGGTTTCCCAGGTGGTCTGATTCGCCCTCAGTAGTCCCGTTCCCGTGACAAGGACATCCCCGAGTTCGGAGATGTGGAAACGGCCGGGAGCGGGAAGTGCCGGGAGTGGGACCAGATCGAAGTCGCCCCGACGCCAGCGCAACAGATGGAGCGTCGTGCCGTTCATCGGACTCGCGGTGGTGACAACGGCGAACACGAAACCCGAGTCGGTCGTTCGGAGGTTGGAGAGCTGGATCCAGTCGCTTTCGAGGCCGACGATGTGGGATTCGCGGGTTTCGGAAAGAACGCGGAGGTGAGCGCGGGTTTGGGATTCGGAAGTGTAAGTCAGGAAGGTCGCGGCGACCAAGCCCGTGGAGTTCTGGCCGAGTTCCAAGAGATAGGGAGGGGCGCCGCCATCCATGGGGCCGAGGGAATCGGTTTCCGCTAGCCAACCGTCGGCGTTTGTCGCCACAACAATCGGGTCGAATTTCCTCACCACCAATTCGGATCCGGCGATTTCGACCCGGGCAAGTTGGCCGAGCGCATTGAAGCTCCCAGCCAGAGGATGCGGTCCGGAAGGATTCAATGCGAGAACCGGAACCGGAGACGCCAGGGAGCCCAAGGAAATGGATTTCCACTTCGGCGAAGGGTCGGTGCCAAGTCCAAATTCCTCCAAATGAGTGAGTCCATCGTAGTCCCAATCGTATCCCGCGTCGCTCGGATCAAGCGGTTTGAGATTGTGGAGGAGTTCCCAATCGTCTCGGATGCCGTCGAAATCGGTGTCGGGATTGTGGGGATCGGTCCCGGCCTCGTGCTCGGCCAGATTATTGAGATCATCGTCATCCGGGTCGTCATCCCAGTCGCTCTCGTCGGTTGGATCGAGTCCGTCGACGGGATCGAAGGTGATTCCCCCATCGGTCGGCGGATGGTAGGCCGCTCCATGGTTGTATTCCCAACCGTCCCCCATTCCGTCGTCGTCGCTGTCCCAGTAGTTTGGATTGGTGTGAAGGATCAGTTCCAAGGAATTGATGAGTCCGTCGCGATCGTGATCCCCATCGTCGGCCAGAAAAGTCAGGGGTGAAATTCCGTATTGGTACTTCCAACTGTCCCGATAGCCGTCGCCGGCTGACGATGCATGATTGGGGTTGCTACCCAGTTGGAACTCAATTTCGTTGCTTAGTTCATCCCCGTCCAGATCGTCCAGGCCATCAAGGGCGAGATTCGGATCCAGATTCCACCGGTGTTTCCACGCGTCGGAAAAGCCGTCCTCCATCGTGGAAATCCGGTCGGGACGCGATCCGAAATCGTGCTCGCGCCGGTTGGAGAGTCCGTCGCCGTCGAGGTCGGCGGTTTCGGCGCCGTCGGCGGGATCGAGGGGATCCAATCCGTAGGTCACCTCCCAACCATCCGGCATCCCATCTCCATCCGTGTCGGGATTGAGCGGGTTGGTGCCAAGTTGGTATTCCTCCAGATTGGTGAGGCCATCGCCGACGAGGAGACCGTTCTCGTCGAGATCGCTGTCGAGGGCGGCGTCGGCTTCCTGATCGGGGTTCAGTCCATAAAGCAACTCCCACGCGTCGGCCATGCCATCGTCGTCGTCGTCCGGATCGTGGACGCGGCGGTAGCGGAGCTGCTGGACGACGGCCCCGTTGTCGGGCAACTGAACGACCAGCGCGACGGGAACCCCGAAGGGATCGAAGTTGATCGGGAGGGCCTCGGAAAAAACCTCCTCGGCAAGCGTCCAATCGGGCGAGGGACTTTTCACGCAGGTCAAGGTCGGGACCTCCTCGATGAGTTCGACGCGCAGCTCCAGCCAGTCGGACTCGCTCACCGCGAAGGGTCCGAGACCGGGAGCGGGAACGCCGTAGTAGAGCAGCTCGAACCCCGCCGCTCCGTCGCGGCGGATCGCCACCGGCAGCTCGGCGAGATCGCCCGGGGTATCCCAGCCTCCGCCGCGTTTGGAAAATCCGATCGCGAACTGTTCCGATCCCGCTCCGGGGACGAACTGGAAGCGCACCCGCGTGCCGTCCTTGACCTCATGATGGCTGACCCCTCCCGCCGGATCTCCCGGATCGTCCGGTCCCAATCCGTTGCGGACGATACGGGTGGACTTGACGCCCGCGGTGGACGTGTCTTCATACACCCCGGCGTTTTCGGATTTCCGTCCGAAGAGACGCCCGAACGAGACGGGGTGGAAAAAGTCCTCGCGGTTGGCGGCCGAGGTGCCGTCTTCGCTCTCGTGGAGGTTGTTGACCCCGTCTTGGTCGAAGTCGGCGTCCGGGAGCACCTCGTCGTAGGAGGTGAAGCCGGTGTTCTGGGTCGAGGTGAGGATTTCCCAACGGGTGAAGTCGGAGATGCCGTTCGATTGCCCATTGCTCAGGAGCGAGGAACGCAGGAGCGGATTGAACCCGTAGATCGAGTTCACCTCCTCGCCGTCCGAGAGGCCGTCGCCGTCGGAATCAGCCAGCGTTGGATCGGTCTGATAGGTGGAGGAGGTCAGTTCCTCGAAGTCGCTGAGCCCGTCTTCATCGGTGTCGGCCTTGGCCGGATTGGTGCGGCGCGGGAGGACGGCGAACTCGTCCACGTCATTGAGCCCGTCTCCGTCGGTGTCGGTGACCACGTCGTAGACGGATTGCACGCCGTCCTCGGGATCGGCGTCGATGACCCAGCGTTCGTTGAAGGTAACGTTCCCCTCGATCGTGTCGGTCACGCCGTCTTCGTCGATGTCGAAGCGGTTCGCCGCCGGGAAGGTCCAGCCCTGGAGCCGGAGACCGGTGAAACGCCCGAGATCGTCCCGGATCGAGCTGTCGACAAACAGCGGTCCGAGCGAAGGCAGGGTCGAGATTCCGCCTCCAAAATACCCTGTGTTCTGACGGTAGAGGACGCGGTCCCCGATCCGCTCCAAGCTCATCCAGTCGGTGTTGTCGTAGGATTTGGTGACGGAATGGCCGTATTCCGAAGAGACCTTGGCGTCGTTCCCCACAAAAAAGCGATGCTGCATGCCCTCGAGTCCGTTGCCGCCCGGCGAATTGGAAAGGGCCACCCGGTAGCGTTTGTCGGTCCGCGGTGAACGGAACATCACGATCCCGTCACCGATGAGCACTTTGCTCGAATTCGTTCCCGCGTTCCAATCGAGGTTGTTCGGTGCATCCCGACGCACGAGACTACCTATGGAATTTGGACTGGTTACATCAAGGCGTGCGGAAATCGACGTCCAGTCGGGGGAGGCCCAGGCCTCTGGGCGCAGCAGGACCGCCCGCGCCGCGTCGGAAAGGACGAGGCCTCCCGACGAGGCCGCGTCCGTTTTCACCCTCACCACGACGGTGGACGGATCGCTCACTTCGTAGTCGCCGAGGGAGAGCCATTCGGCGGTGGTCGCATCGGGCGCGAGCGGTGTCGCCGGTCCCACCGGCGCCCCGGCGAGCCGGACCTCGGCGGCGAGCGGGGCGGTGCTGCCGACGGGGACGTGCAGGAAAAAGGCATGCCGACCCGCGCGAACCACCGGAATCCGGAAATCCACCCATCCGCCCGGCTCGCCCGAGGGATGCCCGAGTGGCTCCGCGGAAATCGCGTCGCCGGGAGCCGCGGGCGTGATCGTTTGCCAACCCGTCGTCGAACCCGGGGCCGGGACGATGTCGGCGGGAGCGAGACCGGCCACCGTGACGGTGCGTTCCGACCAGATTTCCCGGGAGGTGTGGTAGAGCTCCGAGATCACCGCCGTTCCAGACTCCACGAAGAGTCCGCCGAGATCGTCGTCGCCGCGCAGCTCGGCGCGTTCCGCCGCGACCAAGGTCCAGTTCTCCGAGCCGTTGGCCAGGGAAAAGCGTTCCGTCGCGGTGTAGGCGTAGACCGTGTCCGTGCCGACGACGAGGCGGACCCATTTCCGGCCGGTCGCGGGACCGAACTCGAAACGTTCCATCGGCCCCGCCTCGACCCGACGCACCACGGTGACGAGTTGGTCGTCCTCCGAGAAGCCGAAGAAGACAAAGGGAGCGTCGGGATCGGCGCTGTCGCGCACCATCAGTCCGGCGGCCCCGGCGTTGGGTCCGGAGGGGCGGCCCGTGAGGCAGACCTGGAAATCGTCGCCCTCGCGGAGGGTTCCGGCGGAGTCGTCCGCGGATCCGCGATGGAGGAAAAAGCCGTTCTCCTGGTTCGAGGCGAGGTCGAAGCCAGCTTGACTGGAACTGGTGAAGGTGTCGGTGCCAGTGATTTCACCCGACCCGAGTCGATGGGAAGCGGGCAGGGTGGTCCAGGAAGAGGACTCGGGGATAAGGCGCTGGGCGAATGCGGCCGGAGCGAGGCCGAGGATCAGCAGGAGGACCGGAGTGATCGGTGATCGGTGATCGGTGATCGGTGATCGTGAGGTGCAGCAGGCGATCCGAGGCATCATCGTGGGGGATGATGCAAATACGTGGGAAACGGGCAAGGAAAAAAATTCGTTGTTCCGCCGGCTGGTTGAGACCGTGCCCATTTTGCGGGCGTGGGCGCGGTTACCGAAACCCTCACCAGGCCCCCCGGCCCATGCCCTGGATCCGTTGCCAGTTTCCGTGGGCCATCATTCCGAACATCGCGGCCATGAAGAAACTGCCGCCGACGAATCCGAGCACGGCGATGACGAGAGCGAGGATGAAACCCACCTTGGGGACGATGGAGCGGTGACGGTCCGGCACGAACCCTTCGAAGATGTGGCCTCCGTCCAGCGGGAGGATGGGGAGCAGATTGAAGATCGCCCAGCCGATGTTGACCCACTGCATCTGCGCGACGAAGAACGCCACCCAGGGGTTGCTCATTCCGGGGGTGAAAAGAAGCAG
>JAGRPC010000480.1 GCA_020439925.1 Verrucomicrobiia bacterium
GAGGATGCGGGCACCTTCCTCCGCTTCCTCCGCGTCAACCGGCGGGGGGGTATCGATGGCCGCAATTCCGAATCCCGACGAAGCTCCTCCACCGAGCAGCGATCCCAGCATCCCACCAAGGGGAGAACCCGAACCTCCCTGACCGCCACCGAGCAGGCCACCCACGAGGTCACCGAGCCCCCCGCCGGACGAGGAACCCTTTCCGCCTCCCCCGAGAAGGCCGCCGACAAGGTCCCCGAGTCCGCCGCCCTTTTCCGGGGTTCCGCCCCCGAATTCTTTCATGAGGGAGCCGAGCAGGTCCGATCCACTCGCACCCCTGCTTGCACCTTTCCCCTTTTGCGAGGCCAGCGCCGCGGCGGCGATGGCGGCCAGTGCGGCCCACCCTCCCTTGCTCGAACCTTTCTTGCCTCCCAGCAAGGTGCCGAGAATGTCTCCGGCATTCCCTGAACCTGCCCGCGTTCCGCCCGCTCCTCCGAGGAGACTGCCCAGGATGTCGCCACCGGCCTTCGAACCGAGAGCATTTTCATTGAGGAGGCTTCCGAGCATCTTGATGGCGTCCATGGGCATTCTAAGGATTGAGGTAAGAAAAGGAACCCGAGCTTAGAACTTCGCGGAATCACCGGCGAGTTCTTTTTGCGAGAGCCTCAGCGTTCTTCGCGAACCTTTTTCCAGCGCTTGTGCATCCAGATCCACTGTTCGGGATGACGGAGGATGATGCGCTCGAGCGCCTCGTTGAAGCGCTTCGTGTTTTTCGAGAGGATGTCCTTCGTGCGTCCCTCGGTCAGGACCTCGACGGGAGGTTCGAACAGGAGCACATGGGTTCCGTCCGGCTCGCGCCAGCTCGAGGACGGAACCACTGGAGCCCCCGTGAACTGGGCGAGCACGGCGAGGCTCTTGAAGGTGTGCGCCGGGTGCCCGAAAAACTCGGATTGAATTCCGTATTTCCGGACGGTGAACTGGTCGAAGATGGACACGACAATGCGGTTCTCCTCGAGCAGGGCGAGGATCTCGTCGAGCGAGCCGCTTTTTTCGAGGGTCCCGAAACCGGCCTTCTGGAACCGCCTCATGACGAGATCGTTGAACCACTGCGGCTTCAGGGGACGGCGGATGAAATGGAGGTGCCCCCGATACTGCTTGAACTGCGACATGCCCGCGACCGTCGAGACCTCCCAGTTTCCAAAGTGCCCGGCGAGGAGAAGGACGCCCTTCCCCTGATCCCTCGCGGCGACAAGGTTCTCGAGCCCCTCGATGCGGACGAGCTTCCTCTTTCCCTCGTCGCCCATGAAGGCCAGCCTGACAAACTCACCAAGGAACTTCACGAGGTGCGCGTAGAAGGCCTGGGCGATCTCGACGATGCGCTTCTCGGCGAGCGTATCGCCATAGACGCGCCTCAGGTTCTCCATGACAACGCGCCGACGCAGCGGGAGCACGTGGTAGATGAGCTTGCCATACCACGGGACCGCCATCGTCGCGGGTTCGACCGTGGCCACGGCCGTCGCGCTGGCATCGGTGTGGGTCGTCGAAACGGAGATCGAGGCGACACGATGCCGGTTCATGACGGCGCGGGCGCGTTCGCTCGGCACCACGTGGGGTTGCCCGTAGCCGTCGCGGGAAAGGGCGAAGTCGTGGGGTTCGATCGTGCCGAGACAGATCTCTTTCGGAAACAATTTGCAGCAGGCTTCCTTCGCGGCGAACCGGGCC
>JAGRPC010000481.1 GCA_020439925.1 Verrucomicrobiia bacterium
CTGACACCCGAGGAAGCACGCGCCGCCTACCGCGGAGGACCGGCTCCCGTGACTCGAGCGGACATCGAAACCGCCCTCGGTGAATCCGGAGCCGTCGCCATGCAGCGCCTCGAGGCGGAGTTGCAATCCCTCTCCGACGAATCCCGCGGCCTCGAGACCCTGGGCGCCTCCCTTTCCCCGGAACAACGGCGCTGGCGCGACCTCGCCCATGCCATCTTCAACCTGAAAGAGTTCGTCTACGTGAAGTAGCCCACCGTGACTCATGACCCGTGACCCCTTCCTCCTCTCCCGCCGCGATCTTCTCAGCCGAGCCTCCACCGGCTTCGGCATGGTGGCTTTGTCAGGACTGATCGGATCGAGGGCTTTCGGAGCGAACACCGCGCCGCTCCGGCCGCACCTCCGTCCCCGGGCCAAACACGTCATCTTCTGCTACATGTCCGGAGGTGTCTCCCACCTCGACACCTTTGATCCAAAGCCGAAGCTGCGGGAACTTCACGGCAAGCCCATGCCGGTGAAGGTGGAGCGGACCCAGTTCAACAACAACGGCAACATCTTCGGAAGCCCCTTCGACTTCGCCCCCGGAGGCGAGAGCGGTATTCCCATCTCCGATCTCTTTCCCCACCTCCGGAAACACTGCGCCGACGATCTCGCCGTGGTCCGCTCGATGACGAGCCCGGTGAACGAGCACGCCCAGGGAAACTTCTTCTTCCACACCGGCTTCCCCTTCATCGGCCATCCCTCCGCCGGGGCCTGGACTAGCTACGGACTCGGCACGGAGAACGCCAACCTCCCCGGATACGTCGTCCTGAAAAGCGGCGAGGCCGACACGCCCCACGGCGGGGTCGGGCAATGGAGCAGCGGCTTCCTTCCCGCCCAGCACCAGGCCTCCATCCTCAAGGTCGACGCCGACGATCCGGTGCCCAACATCCGTCCCAGGGAGCGCGACCTCTCGCAACGTTCCCGGCTCGATTTCATCAACGCCGTCGATCGTGAGTTTGCTTCGGCGACCCGCGCCGACGACGCCGTCGAGGCCGCCATCCGGAACTACGAGACCGCCTACCGCATGCAGTCCGCCGTGCCCGAACTCTGCGACCTTCGCGGGGAAACCGAGGCGACCAAGCGGCTTTACGGTTTCGAGTCGAAGAATCCCATGACCCGGGCCTACGCCCAGCAGGCCCTCCTCGCCCGGCGTCTCGTCGAGCGGGGCGTCCGCTTCATCGAACTCACCTGTCTTCCCCAGAAACCCGGAGGGGGCCAGGCACCGAATCCGTGGGACCAGCACGGCGGTCTCGAGTCCGGCCACCGCAACATGTCCGAGCAGGTCGACCAGCCCATCGCCGGCCTGCTCGCCGACCTCAAGCAGCGCGGTCTCCTCGACGAGACCCTCGTGATCTGGGCCGGCGAGTTCGGCCGCACCCCTTTCTCCCAGGGCAGCGACGGTCGTGACCACAATCCCTTCGGCTTCAGCATCTGGCTCGCCGGGGGTGGAACGAAGGGCGGGACGATCTACGGGGAGACCGACGAGTTCGGTTACCATGTCGTCGACAGGAAAACGAGCGTCTTCGACCTCTGGGCCACCGTCCTGCACCTCATGGGTATCGACCACGAGCGCCTCACCTTCCGCTATGCCGGCCGCGACGTGCGCCTCACCGACGTGCACGGACTGGTGTGGAAGGATCTGATCGCTTGAGCCATCGGATGGCACAACCCCGCCCGGGCAAACCTTGACGCCACTCCGGCGAAGCGATTCAATCGCGCGGAATGCCCGTCCTTTCCCGCACCGAAGACCCCGTGCCGCAAAGCCGCTGCCGTTTTGCGCTCGCGACGGCGGACATCACCCCTCCGGCCGACATCTACCACCGCATGTGGGGGGCGGCGAAACACGAGCAGGCCACCGGCGTGCATCGGCCTCTCCGAGCCACCGTCGCCATCTTCGCCCCCCTTGAAGGGGACGGCCGCCAGGTGCTCGTCGCCCTTGATCACTGCGTCATGGGCGCGACCGAGCACCGCAATCTCGTCTCCACCATCGCCGATATCGGCGGCGTCGCCGCGGAGGAGATCCTCGTCGTCTTTTCCCACACCCACGGCGCCGGACTGATGGGACTCGACCGGGCGGACCTGCCCGGAGGCGAACACATTCCTCCCTATCTCGATCGTCTCGGCGAAACGGCGGGAATGCTCGTCAAAGAGGGACTGAATTCCCTCGTTCCTTCCGGGATCGTTTACGGTCAGGGGCGCTGTGGTCTCGCCACCCACCGCGACTTCTGGGACGGAAATCAATGGGTCTGCGGCCACAATCCCGGGGTGCCGGTTGACGACACCGTCGTCGTCGCCAGGATCAGCAACGAGGCCGGAACGACCCTCGCGACGGTGGTGAACTACGCCTGCCATCCCACCACCCTCGCCTGGGACAACACCCTCATCAGTCCCGACTACCCCGGCGCGATGCGGGAGCTCGTCGAACGCGAGACGGGAGCGCCCTGCCTGTTTCTCCAGGGTGCCAGCGGTGAACTCGGCCCGCGCGAGGGTTTCGTCGGCGACCCCGCGGTGGCGGACCGAAACGGGCGCGAACTCGGTCACGCGGCCCTGTCCACCCTGACCTCCCTTCCAATGGCGGGAACGAAATTCGTCTACGCCGGCCCGGTGGTTTCCGGGGCAACGCTCGGAAGCTGGCACCATGTCCCCCTTTCACCAGAGGAAAGGACGGCCTCGGCTTCCTGGCGCCGGGAACGCTGGGACGAACCCCTCCCCTACCGGCCCGCACAACCCACCGTCGCCGAAACGAAAGAAGCCCTCGAAGGGCTGCAGACGGAGGAGGCGAAGGCCCGTGCCTCGGGGGACGAATCCCGCGCCGCCGAACTCCGCGCCCTCGCCGAGCGGAAGTCGCGCCTCCTCCATCGTCTTCTCGAACTGCCTCAGGGCGACCACTATCCGCTGCAGGTCGCGGTCTGGGAGATCGGCGACGCCGCCTGGATCGGCGTGCAGGGCGAAAGCTACAGCCTCCTCCAGACGGAACTGCGCCGGCGCTTCCCTGACAAAACCCTCATCATCGCCTCCATCGCCGCCGACTGGGGCTCCTCCTACCTGCCACCACGCGGGCTCTACGACACCGGCATCTACCAGGAAAGCATCGCTGTTGTTGCCGCCGGGAGCCTCGAGCAGCTCATCGATTCCATCGCCTCCCGCCTTTCCCCATGAAAATCACCGCCATCGAAACCCTCGTCTGCCACGCGCGGATGCGGAACTGGATCTTCGTCAAGGTCGTGACCGACCAGCCGGGCCTCATCGGCTGGGGCGAAGCGACCCTGGAATGGCACACCCGGAGTGTCGTCGGGGCGATCGAGGACCTTTCTTCCCTCCTCGTTGGAGAGGACCCGACACGGGTCGAGCATCTCTGGCAGATGATGTATCGCCAGCATTTCTGGCACGGACACGGCATCGTGCGCGCCACCGCCATCTCCGGGATCGACCTCGCTCTCTGGGACATCGTCGGCAAGGTGGCGAACCTGCCCCTCGCGAAACTCTTCGGCGGTCCCGTGCGCGACCACGTCCGCACTTACTGCCACCTCGGCGGGGGAAAGATGGAGGACTTCTACCAGACGCCCGCCGACAACGCCAAGCGCTTCGCCGAACTCGCGCAGCAGGCCGTCGCGGATGGTTTCACCGCCTTCAAGAGCATGGCCGTGCCGAGCACGATGCCGGTCGAGGGGCAGAAACCCGTCCGCGCCGCCGCCGCCGCGGTCGCCGCGATGAGGGAGGCGGTCGGCCCTGACATTGACATCATGGTCGACTGTCACGCGCGTCCCTCCCCGGCCATGGGACTGAAGTTCGGAAAGGCGCTCGACGAGTTCGGACTCTATTTCTTCGAGGAACCCTGCTGGCCTGAATGTGTCGAAGGGCTCGCCCGCATCAATGCTTCGATCAGCACGCCGGTGGCGAGCGGAGAGCGGGTCACGCACCTCGAAGCCTTCAAGGATCTGTTCGAAAAACGCGCCGTCGAGATCTGCCAGCTCGACCTCACCCACTGCGGCGGGCTCAGCGCGGCCCGTCGCATCGCCGCCCTCGCCGAGGCCCACCGCATCTCCCTCGCCCCGCACAATCCACAGGGCCCCGTCAGCACCGCGGCCTCGCTCGAGTTTGGATTCTCCCAGCCAAGCTACCTCATCTGCGAGACGGTCCACAACGACGTGCCCTGGCGGCAGGAGGTCGTCGAGGAGGGTTTCACCGTGGAGAAGGAAGGCCGCATCGTCCGGCCCAACGACCGCCCCGGGCTCGGCATTTCCATCAACGAGGACGAGGTGAAAAAACACCCCTTCCAGCAGGAGGTCCTGCTGCGAGAGTTCACGAGCGACGGCGCGGTGACCGATTGGTGAGAGTGTCGGGATGAAGGCCAGTCGAACAAGATACCTCGTCCTCGGCGGCCTCTGCGCGGCGGCCTCGCTCGCCTATTTCGTACGCAACGGGGTCGGTCCGGCCGAGAGCACGATCCGCGCCGACCTCGGGCTCACCAAGGAGGAGTCGGGACTGCTCATCAGTTCCTTCTTCTGGCCTTATGCGCTCTGCCAGATTCCGGCGGCGATGCTCGCGCAGCGGATCGGATCTCGCTGGGCGCTCTCGCTCTTCGCGATGCTCTGGTCCCTCGCGACCGCCGGACTTGCCCTCGGCAGCGCCGGTCTCATGACCGGGGCGCGCGCCTTCATGGGCGTGGCACAGGCCGGCCTCGTGCCCGTGGGCATCTCGGCGATGGCGCGATGGTTTCCCCGGTCCAGCCAGGCCTCGGCTTCGGGAGCCTTCAGCGGTTTCATGTCGGTCGGCAGCATCGTCGCAGCGCCCCTCACGGCCTGGCTCGTCATCAACCTGGGATGGCGCTCGATGTTTCTTCTCTACGCCCTTCCCGGCCTGCTCTGGGCGGCATGGTTCGCGGTCTGGTATCGTGACCGACCCTCGCTCCATCCGTCCGTGAACGAGGCCGAGCGCGTTCTCATCGAGGATGGCGAAAGTCCGACGGAGGCTCCGGCGAAGGCCGCAGTTCCCTGGGGCCTCCTCCTCGCGAGCCCGGCGATGTGGTTTCTCTGTCTCCAGCAGTTCTGCCGCGCCGCCGGCTACATGTTCTTCGCGAGCTGGTTCGCAACCTATCTGCAGGAGGCTCGCGGCGTGACCATCCTCGGATCGGGATGGCTCACGACCCTGCCGCTCCTTGCGGACGTGACCGGATGCCTTTTCGGCGGCTTCCTTTCCGACGCGATCCTGCGAA
>JAGRPC010000482.1 GCA_020439925.1 Verrucomicrobiia bacterium
GAGGCATGGATTCGCGAGGGCGCCGACTGGCCGGCCGCACCGGTGAATGCGGACCTTCTCACGAAGACGCCCGTCATCGGTGACGAGGCCTTTCTGCGCCGCCTCTATCTGGATCTCGTCGGAGTGCCTCCGAGCGCCGAGGAAGCCCGCGAGTTCCTGCAAGACCGATCTCCTGACAGGCGTAATAGACTGGTCGATCGCCTGCTCGCCGATGAACGCCGCGTCGATCACGAGATGAGCGACTGGCTCGACCTGCTGGCGGAGAATCCGACGCTCATCAACGCTTCGCTCAACAGCACGGGACCCTTCCGCTGGTTCCTCCTCGATGCGCTGCGCGACGGCAAGGCGCTCGACCGCATGGTCACCGAGTTGCTCATGATGCGCGGAGATGCCGGCTACGGCGGCAGCGCCGGTTTCGCGCTTGCCGGGGAGAACGACGCGCCCTATGCCGCCAAGGGCCACATCATCGCCTCGGCCTTCCTCGGGATCGAATTGCAGTGCGCGCGATGCCACGATTCCCCCTATCACAGCACCACCCAGCGCGACCTCTACTCGCTCGCGGCGATGCTCTCGCGCAAGACCGTCACCGTGCCCGCCACGAGCCGCGTTCCGGCCGGGTTCTTCGAAAAGAAGGGGCGGGAATCGCTCATCAAGGTCACCCTCAAGCCCGATGAACCCGTCTTGCCGGAATGGCCCTTCGCCGCCGCCACCGGTGCTGCCGACGGTCCGGCGATCGATCGCCTCGTTGAGGATCCTCAGGACCCGCGGGAGCGTTTCGCCGCGCTCGTCACCTCGTCGGAGAACCGGCGTTTTGCCCGCGTCTTCGTGAACCGCATCTGGAAACGGCTCATGGGAGCGGGTTTTGTCGAGCCGGCGCACGATTGGGAAGGCCGCGATGCCAGTCATCCCGAATTGCTCGACTGGCTGTCCGCCGAGTTCGTCTCGCACGGTTACGATTCCGCCCACCTCCTCCGCCTCATCACGACCTCAATCGCCTACCAGCGGGAGGCTGCGGGGATACCGCTCGCGTCGTTGCCGGCTGGGGAACGTTTCTTCAGTGCGCCGGGTCGCCGCCGTCTCTCTGCCGAGCAGATCGTGGACTCCCTCCATGTCGCCGCCGGGAAACCGATCGATTCCGAGGAACTCACCTTTGTCCACGACGGACGCCACCCGCTGGAGCGGCGGCAAACCCTGGGAGTGCCGCGCCGCGCCTGGATGTTCGCCAGCCTGAACAACGAACGCGATCGGCCCAGTCTTGCGCTGCCTCATGCGCAGACGGCCGTGGATGTGCTGGAGGCCTTCGGCTGGAATGGTTCGCGGCAGATGCCGGTGTTTGAACGGGAGACAGATCCGAATCTTCTCCAGCCGGGGATTCTCGCCAACGGCACGCTCGTCCAGGAACTTTCACGCGCCTCCTGGAACAGCGAACTGGCGGATCTCGCGGTCGGTGCTTTGTCCCCGGAAGCGCTGCTCGAAGAAGTCTTCCTCCGCTTTCTCAGCCGTCCGCCGCGGCCCGCGGAAAGGGAGGCCTTTCTACCCGCCTTGAGCGAGGATTTCGCCACCCGCTTGATTCCCGAAGCCGAGCAGGTCACTCCAAAACCGCCCGATCCGCTTCCTTTGGTGACTTGGCTGAACCATGTCAGCCCCGAGGCCAACTCCGTCCAGATCGAGGTCGAGAAACTCGTCCAGCGGGGTTCGCCGGCCGATCCCCGCCTGCGTACCGGATGGCGTGAGGTGTATGAAGATCTCGTCTGGA
>JAGRPC010000483.1 GCA_020439925.1 Verrucomicrobiia bacterium
ACGAGATCGCGAAACGCCCGGTCAATTCGCTCCTGCAGGACATCGGACCACGCTTCCGGCGCGTCCATGCGGCTGCAGTCGAGGGTGAATCCGAGTTCGGGGTATCGAAGGATGGATTTCTGGTAGCTTTCCCAATCGCTCATAGGTGATTTTTATGATCGACAGTCCGTCGCGATTCGCAAAGGGTTTCCGCATGAAATCGATTCATCCGCTCATTGCCCTTGCTCTCATGATCCTCCTCGCGCCATCTGTCCGTGGCGACGAGGCGTCCGCGCCCTTCCGCCATTTCGTTTCCTTCCAGTTCAAGGACGGCACCAGTGATGAGAAGAAGGAGGAACTGGTGAAGGCTTTTCTCCAGCTCAAGAACGAAATCGATGTCGTTGTCGACCTGGAGTGGGGCACGACCGACAACATCGAGCCGCTCAACGACGGATTCACCCATTCGTTTCTTGTGAGTTTCAAGGACAAGGTTGTGAGTTTCAAGGACAAGGCCAGCCTGGCCACCTATCTGCCTCACCCGGCTCACGAAGCGTTTGTTGCCAAGCTCAAACCACACCTCGAGAAGGTCTACGTGTTCGATTACACGGCGGGCAAGTGAGGAATCAGATCACCCAATCCACCGATTCAGATTCACGGGGAGGGGGAACCAGGTCGGTCAGGGGAATCGCTTCGCAGCTTCGGGTGAGCGCCTCGTTGGCCCGTACCCAGGCCTCATGCACCCGACCGGCCGATTCCCCTTCGTTGCCCGGGCTGCTCTCGATGAGCGACCCGCCCTCCATCGCGAGGGCGATCTCGGCGAGGGAGATTTCGGAAGGATCCCGCGCGAGGAGATAACCGCCGTTTTTTCCCCGGCGACTGATCACCAGGCCCGCCTGGCGGAGCGCGGTGAGAATCTGCACGAGGTAGTTCGGGGAAAGACGCTCCGCCGCAGCAAGCTCCTCGACCTGTCTCACTTCCCCGGATCCATGTCGGCTGGCGAGTTGCGCGAGCACCTGGCAGGCATACTCTGTCTTGAGGGGAAGCCGCATGGCAAAAAGCACTTGCAAAACTCCTTTTACAATACCTTAGTAAGCGACGCAACTTTAAAATAATTCCTCCACCAATTCCTTTCCCATGGCCAAATCCGCGAACGAAGGCATCAAAGACGCGAGCAACTACCTGCGCGGCACCATTCTCGACGGGTTGGCCGATGCCGCCACCGGGTCTCTTTCGAAAGACGACCAGCAGCTCACGAAGTTCCACGGCATCTACCAGCAGGACGACCGCGACCTGCGCAAGGAGCGCCGGGCCAAGAAACTCGAGCCCGCCTATTCCTTCATGATTCGCGTGCGGGTTCCCGGCGGGGTTTCCACGCCCGGGCAGTGGCTCGAGATGGACCGGATCGCCCTCGAGCACGCCAACGGAGCCCTCAAGCTCACGACCCGTCAGGCCTTCCAGTTTCACGGAGTCATCAAGAGCAATCTCAAGAAGACCATCTACGAGATCAACCAGTCGCTCTTCGACACGCTCGCCGCCTGCGGCGACGTGAACCGGAACGTGATGTGCAATCCGAATCCGCTCCAGTCGAAGGTCCATGGGGAAGTGCTGCAACTCGCCACCGCGATCTCGAACCACCTCAGTCCGCGCACCGGGGCCTACCACGAGATCTGGCTCGACGACGGCAGCGGCGAAAAGGTGAAGGTGACCTACGACCCGCCCCTCATCGACGACATCGCCGACCCCGAGGAGCCCATCTACGGCAAACACTACCTGCCCCGGAAGTTCAAGGTCGTCGTCGCCGTGCCGCCGAGCAACGATGTCGACATTTTTGCCCACGATCTTGGCTTCATCGCCATCCTCGAGGGTGATGACAAGGTCGTCGGATACAATGTCACCGTCGGCGGCGGCATGGGCATGACCCACGGAAACGAGGAGACCTTCCCCCGCCTCGCCGACGTGATGGGATTCTGCACCGCGGAGCAGGCCTTGACCGTGGCCGAGGCCGTCGTCCGCGTTCAGCGCGACCATGGCAACCGCGAGGTCCGCGCGAACGCCCGCCTCAAGTACACGATCGAACGCATGGGGCTGGACGCTTTCCGCGCCGAAGTCGAGAAACTCTGCGGGTTCACGCTGGAGAAGCCGCGCGAGTTCCATTTCGAGGACAACGGCGACCGTTACGGGTGGATCGAGGACCATCTCGGCAACTGGCACTTCACCCTCTACGTGGAGAACGGCCGCGTCTACGACACGAAGGACTATCCGCTCCTCACCGGACTCAGGGAGATCGCCAAGGTCCACACCGGCGACTTCCGCCTCACCGCCAACCAGAACCTCATCATCGCGAACATCTCTCCGGAGCAAAAGCCGAAGATCGCCGCCCTGCTCGGAGAATTCGGCATGCTCGCCGCCCACGAGCGCTCCGCGATGCGTCTCAGTTCGATGGCCTGCGTCGCCCTGCCGACCTGCGGACTCGCTTTGGCCGAATCGCAGCGTTACCTGCCCGATCTCATCAGCGGGATCGAGGAAGTGCTCGAGGAAGCCGGCCTGCGCCACGATGCCATCACCATCCGCATGACCGGCTGCCCCAACGGTTGTGCCCGTCCCTACATCGCCGAGATCGGTTTCGTGGGGAAGGCTCCGGGGAAATACAACCTCTACCTCGGTGGCGGCCACGCCGGCGAGCGCCTCAGCAAACTCTATGCTCCCTCCATCAAGGGCGACGACGCGCCGAAGATCCTCAAGCCCATCCTTCTCGACTACGCGAAGTCGAGGGAGGAAGGCGAGAGTTTCGGCGATTATGTCGTCCGGGCCGGTTACGTGAAGGAAACGAAAGACGGTCGCGATTTCCACAAGGACATCGTCGAGCGGCTCCTCCCGGTGTGAATCCGGTGTCCGGATTTCCCTCAATCCGGCATTGCGCCAAGACCTTTCTTCCTGCTAAACAGCTCATCAGCTAATTGCTATCCAGCTCTCCATGTCTTCCCTCGATTCCCCCCTGAGCCCCGGGCAGTTGCAACTCGCCGGGCAACTTGCCAACGGGCTCAACCGTGACCAGGCCCTCTGGCTTTCCGGCTATTTCTCCGGGATCGCCCGCGAGGGTTCCGCCACTGCTGCTCCCGCCGCCAAGCGCAAACTCACCGTGCTCTACGGGTCCGAGTCGGGGAATGCGGAGAAGCTTGCCGGCACCATGGCCAAGGCGGCCGAGAAGGAAGGTTTCAAGGCCTCCATTTCGAGCATGAGGGATGCCAAGCCCGCCGCCCTCGCCAAGGCCGAAAACCTTCTCGTTGTCGTCAGCACCTGGGGTGAAGGCGATCCGCCGGATGCCGCCGTCGCCTATTACGAGGCCTTCATGAGCGACGCGATGCCGAAGCTCGCGGGAGTGAAATTCTCCGTCTGCGGACTCGGCGACACCAGCTACGAGCACTTCTGCAAGATGGGGAAGGACTTCGACGCCCGCCTCGCCGCCCTCGGGGCCGAGCGGGTCCACGACCGCGCCGATTGCGACGTGGACTTCCAGGCCACCTTCGACGCGTGGCTCAAGGGCACCCTTGCCGCCTTTCCCGGAGCTGTTGCTGCTCCGGACCCTGTGGCCCCCGCGGTCGCGGGTTCCTCGTCCTCCGCTTCCAGCCACGGACATGGGGAATACACGAAGGAAAACCCCTACACCTCGGAACTGCTCGAGAAGATTCTCCTCAACGGCACCGGTTCCTCCAAGGAGGTTTACCACCTCGAGCTCTCTCTCGAGGGATCGGGGCTCGTCTACGAACCTGGTGACGCTCTTGGCATCCTCCCGGTGAACCGTGCCTCCATGGTCGACGAGGTCCTCGCCGCGACCGGGCTCAGTGCGAATGCGAAGCTGGGCGACAAGACGCTGGTGGAGGCGCTCCTGCACGACTTCGACATCACCACCCTGCAGCCCGCCATCGTCGACAAATACAACGCCGTCGCTCAGAATGCGGCCCTGCAACAGTTGCTCGACGAAGCCGGTCGGCCCACGCTCAAGGCCTGGGTCGACGGTCGCCAGCTCATCGACCTGCTCGAGGAGTATCCCTGCAAGACCTGGACGCCCGAAAGCTTCACCGGCGCCCTGCGCAAGCTCGCCCCGAGGCTCTACTCGATCGCCTCGAGTCTGAGGAAACACGAGGACCAGGTCCACCTCACCGTCGCCGCGGTGCGTTACCACACCCACGGGCGCGACCGCACCGGAGTCTGTTCCTGCTACCTCGCCGACGAGGTGAACGCGGGCGATCCGCTGAAGGTCTACTTCCACCACAACAACAACTTCCGGCTCCCCGCCGACGACAATATCCCGGTGATCATGATCGGTCCCGGCACCGGCATCGCGCCGTTCCGGGCCTTCGTCGAGGAGCGTGCCGCGCGGAGTGCCAAAGGCAAAAACTGGCTCTTCTTCGGCGACCAGCATTTCTCCTACGACTTCCTCTACCAGCTGGAGTGGCTCGACTACCTCGAGAGTGGCCTGCTCACCGAACTCAGTCTCGCTTTCTCGCGCGACCAGAAGGAGAAGATCTACGTGCAGCACCGCATCCTCGAGCGGGGAGAGGAGATCTACCGCTGGATGGAGGAGGGCGCCCATCTCTACGTGTGCGGCGACGCCTCCCGCATGGCCAAGGACGTGCAGCAGGCCCTCATGGACGTCATCGCCGTGCACGGCGGCAAGTCGCCCGAAGAGGCGAAGGCCTACCTCGAGGCCATGCGCAAGTCGAAGCGTTACCAGCGGGACGTCTACTGAGGGGCGGGCAGGCGAGGCGTGTCATCCGAAACTTCTCCCATGGCCCTCCTCTCCCACCTCCGCACCCTTCTCGTCCTCGGACGGGTTTCGAACCTGCCGACGGTCTGGACGAACGTGGCGGTGGGCTGGTTTCTTTCGGGCGGGGGCTGGACTGCCGAACTCGGCTGGCTCCTCGCGGGCATGAGTTTCGTCTACATCGCGGGCATGACCCTCAACGATGCCTTCGATGCCGCTTGGGACCGCGAGCATGCTCCCGGACGCCCCATTCCCTCGGGGAAAATCGGTGGCGGCTCGGTTTGGGTCGTGGGTTTCTTCCAGTTCGCGACCGGACTTGCCGCTCTCTTCGTCGGCACCACGATCCATCCCCTCCTCGCCATCGGGTTGACCGGGGCGGTGCTGCTTTACAACTGGCTTCACAAACGATGGGCGGGATCGGTTCTGATCATGGGACTCTGCCGTGCCCTCGTCTACGCCGGTGCCGGTAGCGCGGTCGCCGCCCACACGAACTCGATCGAGGTGCCGGGTGCGCTGCTCTGGATCGCAGGAGGCGTGGTGCTCTACATCGCCGGACTCACCCTCGTGGCCCGCAGTGAGCACCTCGCGGCGCCTGCCGCCCTGCGCCCGCTTCCCCGTCTCCTCCTGATGTTGCCGGTGCTGTTTCCACTCCTCGCATCGCGGGGAGTTGCCCAGGACCCCGTCCGCCTCGCCCTTGTTGTTGTCGGGGTGGTCGTGGTCGCTGCCTGGCTCTCGATCGTGCGACAAGCCTTTGTCACCAAGGTTCCGAAAGGAGTCGCGTTCGCCATCGCGGGAATCGCGCTCTACGACGGGGCCGTGGTTGTGTTCGCCGATTGGCCCGCGGCGGTCGGCTGCCTCGCTTGTTTTGTCCTGACGCTTGGGCTGCAGAGGATCATCCCGGCGACCTGACCCTCTTCGATCCATCTCATGGCGAGTGGTTTCACGATCCGAACGGTTTCCTGGGCCGAGTCCGCGGACGAATTGCTCGTGGTGCGGCGCGAAGTGTTTGTGGTCGAGCAGGGGGTCGCGGAGGAACGCGAGGTCGACGAACTCGATCCGCTTTCCCTCCACGTCCTCGCCTGCGACGAGGAAGGATGTCCGGTGGGAACGGCACGGCTCCTGCCATGTGGGCGGATCGGGAGGGTCGCCGTTTTGTCTCCCTGGCGGCGGCGTGGCGTTGGAGGGGCCCTCATGCAAGCGGTGATGGCAGCCGCGGAGAAACGCGGGGAGAAGCGGATTCACCTTCACGCCCAGGTTCACTCCATTCCCTTCTACGAATCGCTGGGATTCCGGGTGTGCGGCGGGGAATTCGAGGAGGAAGGGATCCTGCACCGAGAAATGGAGCGGTTCCCCGGGGAGTAGCCGTGTTTCCCGAGTATCCCCGGCAATTTTCCATCGCCGGCTCCCGGGAAAAATGACACAGTCTCTCCATGCCGCGTCTCTCGCCCCAGGCCAAGGCTCTCGTGTATTCGAACCTCGAAAAATATGCCCGCTCCGGCATGGGCATGGAGAAGGCCTGCGAGTCGCTCCTTTCCCAACCCCGCCAGGGTTCGGCGGAGCGGCGTCTCTACCGGGGCCTCCTCGAAGGAATCCGCCGGGGGAAGAGCATAGGTGATGCCCTCGGTGGAGCGGGAGGTTTTGTCTCGCCGCTTGAGCACGAGGTGATCGTCGCGGCGGAGTCGGGCGGAAAGCTGGAAAAGGGTTTTGGCCACCTCGCCGAGTATTTTCGTCGTATCGACCGGACGCGCCGCAAAATTGTGAAGGGACTGGCCTATCCGATCGTGCTTGTCCACCTCGCGATTCCAGTCTCGACGCTGGCGGTGACCGCGTTCGGGAGTTTTCGTCTCGACGGTTCGGGAGCAGGTGAGGGAATCTTTCGAAGGGCCCTCGAGACGAGCGGCTGGACCATGCTTGCGGTCTGGGGCGGGGTGCTTGCGGTGATTTTCCTGGCTTGGCTCCTGAACCGGCTCGGGCGGACCTCCGCCCTCGTCGATGCGGTGCTGCGCCGCGTTCCCCTGCTCGGGAAAGCGCGTCGCGCCGTGGCCATGGAACGGTTCACCCAGGTCTTCGAGATTTTTCTGCTCGCGGGAAGAAAGATGAGCGACTCCCTCGCCGGTGCGGCCCGGGCCTCGGGCAGCGGCCTGATCCGGTCCGCCGGGGAGAGGGGAGAAAAGATCGTGGCAGCCGGGGAACTCCTTGCCCGCGCCCTCTTCGGCGCACCGGAGGCTTTTCCCGACGACTTTTCCCGGGGCATGGCCGCGGCCGAGGAATCCGGTCAGCTCGATCGTGAACTCGCCGAATGGAGCCGTTTCTACAGCGACTCCGCTGCCGAGGCGATGGAACAGCTCGGGGAATGGACTCCGCGGCTCTTTTACTGGGGAGTCCTCTTTCTCGTCGCCTGGCTCATCATCCGGGCGGCTTTCGCCTACAAGGATCTGATCCAGAATCTGCTGAATTTCGGCGGGTAGGTTCCGGCCAGTATGGGACGAGCGCGGCCGGAAATCAGGTCGACAGGGTCCCTCGCTTGGCTACAATGGCATTCCCGGCCTGTCCTTCGGAATGCGGCCTCAACCGGCATGAAGATTTTCGCCCCCAAAGAAACCGATCCCGTCGAAACCCGTGCCTCGCTCGATCCGGCGGCGGTGCAGAAACTCGTCGGCCTCGGTGCCGAGGTGGTCGTCGAGTCTGGCATCGGTGCGAATTGCGATCATCCCGACAGCGCCTATTCCGAGGCGGGTGCCACGGTCACGAGCGACCGCGCCGCCGCCCTCGCTTCGGCCGATCTCGTCACCCGGGTGCGCAAACCCTCGCTCGAGGAAGTGGGACAACTGAAGTCCGGGGCGATCCACATCAGCTTTCTCGATCCTTTCAACGAGAAGGATCTCATCGCGAAGTTCGCGAGCCAGGGAGTCAGCGCGATCAGCCTCGAGATGATTCCGCGCACGACCCTCGCCCAGAAAATGGACGCGATCAGTTCGCAAGCGAACCTCGCCGGTTATGTCGCCGTGATTCTGGCGGCGAACCGGATGAGCACAATCTTTCCCATGATGATGACCCCTGCCGGCACGATCTCCCCGGCGAAGGTCTTTGTTCTCGGGATCGGCGTCGCGGGACTCCAGGCCATCGCCACGGCGAAACGGCTCGGCGCGCGTGTCACCGCCTTCGACGTGCGGTCCGAAGCCCTCGAACAGGCCGAATCGCTGGGGGCCAAGGCCCTCCGCATCGACCTCGGTGAAACCGGGGGCACCGATCAGGGCTACGCGAAGGAACTCACTCCCGAGCAGCTCGCCAAGCAGATCGCCGCGCAGGCCAAGGTCTGCGCCGATAGTGACGTGGTCATCACCACCGCCAAGGTCTTCGGGCGCAAGCCGCCCATCCTCATCAAGGCCGACGTCGTCGCGGGGATGAAACCCGGCAGCCTCATCGTCGACCTCGCCGCCGAGACGGGAGGCAACGTCGAGGGCATCGTGCCCGGCGAGGAGACCGTCAGCGCCAACGGCGTGAAGCTGATCGGCCTCGCCAACTACGAGGGCCAGGTCGCCAAGCACGCCTCGCAGGTCCTCGCGGCGAATTTCGCCAACATGATCGAGCACTTCTGGGACAAGGAAGTGAAAACTTTCGCCATCAAACCGGACGACGAAATCCAGAAGGGCTGCCTCATCACCCACGGCGGCGCCATCGTCCACGAACGCTTCAAAAGCTAAACAGCCAAACCGCTAACAGCTAAACAGCTTCCCATGGAAACCCTGATTCTTCTCCTCTTCGTTTTTGTGCTCGCCGCCTTCCTCGGGTTCGAGCTGATCCAGAAAGTGCCGAGCCAGCTCCACACGCCCCTGATGTCGGGGTCGAACGCGATCTCGGGCATCACCGTGGTTGGGGCCCTCCTCGCCTGTGGAGTTGCCGACGGTGCTCTCGGCAAGTGGCTCGGTCTTGCCGCCCTCATCCTCGCCACCATCAACGTCGTCGGCGGTTACCTGGTCACCGACCGCATGCTCGGCATGTTCAAGAAGAAGGGGAAATGATTTCCCGCGCCTCGTTCCCGGTTCCTAGTTTCTCGTTCTTTCCCCAGCTTCGCAGCACGCCTCCATGGAAAAACTGATCGACATCGCCTACATCGTCGCCTCGATCCTCTTCATCTTCGGGATCAAGATGCTCGGAAAGGCGGAGACCGCCCGGAAGGGCAACCTCCTCTCGTCCGTCGGCATGCTTCTCGCCGTCGTCGCGACGCTCTTCTACAAGGAGGTCGTCGATTACAAGCTGATCTTCGGCGGCCTCGCCGTGGGCGGCGTGATCGGATTCGTCTGGGCGAAGCGGGTGCAGATGACGGGAATGCCTGAGTTGGTCGCCCTCTTCAACGGTTTCGGCGGACTGGCCTCGCTCCTCGTGGGCTGGGCGGAATTCGGCAAGAAGACCGATGCCGTCACGCAGATCTCGATCTACGCGGCGATCCTCATCGGCGGCGTCACCTTCACCGGCAGCTTCATCGCTTATCTCAAGCTCGCCGGAAAGATGAGCGGGCGTCCCACCCTCTTCGCCGGACAGAAGGCCATCAACGCCGTCCTTTTCCTCGTGCTGGTCGTCCTCGGCGTGATCTACGCGGTGCAGGGACCGGCCTGGGCGCTCTACGCGATCATCGTGCTTTCCCTCGCCCTCGGCATTCTCGGGGTACTGCCGATCGGGGGCGGCGACATGCCGGTGGTCATCGCCTTCCTCAACAGCTTCTCCGGACTCGCCGGAGCCGCGGCCGGCTTCGTCATTCTCAACAAGGTCCTCATCGTGGCGGGCTGTCTCGTCGGCACTTCGGGTATCATCCTCACGATCATCATGTGCAAGGCGATGAACCGCACCTTCGGCAACGTGCTCTTCGGTGGATTCGGCGCCGCGGGTGGCCCGGCCGGCAAGGCGGTCGAGGGTGAGATGAAGGGGATCTCGGTCGAGGATGCCTACTACGTGCTCGAGGCAGCCCAGAATGTCGTCTTCGTTCCCGGTTACGGCATGGCGGTGGCCCAGGCCCAGCACGCGGTCAAGGA
>JAGRPC010000484.1 GCA_020439925.1 Verrucomicrobiia bacterium
CGGCAGCGTCACCGTCAACGCCCTGGGAGGTCTCAGCCTCCTGGGAGGCTCGACCTCGGCTTCCTCCGCCCAGGTGGGTCATGGGGGCAACACCTCCGTCGGGGACATCACCGGTGTCATTGCCCTCTCCATCGGCGGGGACGTGAGTCTGGCCGGCGGAAGCGCCGGGGAAACCTACGCGCAGATCGGCCACGGTGGACACCTCGCCACCGGGACCTTCGCCGGCGACACCACCCTCAACTTCCATCTTCCCTCCCTGTCGGTGACGGGAGCGGCCGGGGCCCTTTCGATGAGCGCCGGAGGCGGCAACAACGCCTTTGTCCAGATCGGTCATGGCGGAACCAGCAACAACGGCAGCACCAATGTGAAGTCCGGCAACGTGGTCGTGGCCGGGGTGACCACCGCGACCCTGAGTGGCGGGACCGGAGCGGGTGTCGACAGCTACGCGCAAATTGGTCACGGCGGCGATGAGAACGACGGCAACGCCACCGGTTCGGTCGCCCTGATCGCCAGCGGTCTGGTCACCCTCAACGGGGGAAGCGCCTCCGACTCCTACGTGCAGATCGGTCTGGGCGGCCACGAGGCCACCGGCAACTTCGGTCAGACCGGTGACATCGTGAGCGTGGCCGGGATGGGCATCGACCTCAACGGCGGCACCGGCCAGCGCGGTTCCGTGCAGATTGGATCCGGCGGCTTCAACGCCGACGGCGCCCTCGTCGGCGACGTCTTCGTCAACGTCAACCCCTTCAACGGCCAGCCCCTTGGCGGCGGAGACGTGACCCTCAACGCGGGCAGCGGAGCCGACACCTTTGCGAAGATCGGCCTGGGAGGCACCTCCCAGAACGGCACCAAGAACGGGAACACCACCGTGCGCGGGTCGAGCGTCTCCGTCGTGAGCGCCGCCTCCTATGCCCACATCGGTGCGGGCAGCGGGCTCGATTCCGCCGGCGGCAACGCGGGATCGGGAGACATCAACACCAACACCCTGGTCACCGCCACCGCGGGAGGCGTCACCGTCAGTGCCGCGGGCGGGTCGGCCCAGTCCTTCGCCCAGATCGGTGGAGGCGGGCTCATTGCTGACGGGGCCCTCTCCGGCAACAACGCCCTCTCCACCGTGGTCGATGCCACCGGTGATGTGGTCCTCACCGGCGGCGGGCAGAGCAACACCTACGCCCTGATCGGTCTCGGCGGCTCGGGTGGTGACGGCGCCAAGAGCCTTGCGGGAACCAGCGTCACGGGAGCCTCGGTGACCCTCAACGGGGGAAGTAACTTGTCCGCCTATGCCCAGATCGGTTCCGGCGGTGGTTCCACCGGAGGGAACAACACCGCCAGCGGTGCGGTGACCGGCAACACCACCGTCACCGCGACGAGCGGGGATGTGAACCTCAACAGCGGATCGGGCAGCAATGCCTACGCCCATATCGGTGCGGGCGGAGCCAACCTCCCCGGCAATCTCACCGGAGACACCCTCGTCAACGCGGCCGGGGCGGTTGCTCTCAACTCCGCTGCGGGAGGAGCCGGCGGCTTCACCCAGATCGGCCTGGGCGGTTACAACGCCGACGGAGTCCACACCGGGATCACCACCGTGACCGCGGGCGGGGCCGTGAGCCTCACCGGTGGAGCGGCCAGCGACACCTTTGCGATGATCGGGTCCGGTGGAGCCGGTTCCGACAACAGCAAGGTCAACGCCACCGTCTCCGTGCGCGGTGCGAGCGTGGCCCTCACCTCCGGCAGCGGGGGCGCGGCCTTCACCCAGATCGGTTCCGGAGGCGGGACCACCGGAGGCGGAACCCAGCCCAGCGGCAACGTGACCGGAGCGGTCAACGTGGCCACGACCGTCGGAGGCATCAGCCTGTTCGGTGGAGGCGACCGCGCCTACAGCCAGATCGGCAACGGCGGAGGTGGCCGCAACGGGGACCACACCGGCGAGATCCAGGTCGTCAGCGCCGACGGCCTCGGCCTCACCGGTGGCACCGCCGCCCGGGCCTATGCCCTCATCGGGCATGGAGGAGCCGCCGATGCCGGCGGCTACACCACCGGACTGCGCCAGGGCAACCTCCTCGTGCGGGCCCAGGGGCTCACCAGTCTCGCCGACGGATCCTCCGCTTCCTTCATCGGGCATGTCGGGGCCGCGGGCGTGAGCGGAGCCTCCCGTCTGGCCCTCGTCACCGGCCAGCTCGACACCACCGCCAATGCCACCGGGGTCAGCACGATGATCGCCAACATGATCGGGACCGGTGAAGTCGAGATCGGGGTGACCGATGGCGATCTCATCGTCGACGGCGGATCCATTGCCTACAACAGTGCCAACACCCTCGATCTCGTTGCCAGCGGGAACACCACCTTCCAGGGTGGTATCCAGAATGCCGGCAGCGGGGCCATCAACGGGGTTGCGGGCTGGGATGGATCCACCGGCTTGATCGAATCGATCAATGTGGCCAACCCCACCCCCATCGCCGCGCTCTCCCTGGACCTTCCCGCGATCCTCGCCGATCCGGCCGCCTACACCAACAACGGAGGCGTCCTCTCCGTGGGTGACGGAACCCAGAGCGTGGCCATCGCGGTGGGATCCGCCACGGGTGAAACCAACCTCTTCGGGGATGCCGTCCGGGTGATGGCCGGGACCACCGGAGCCAACCAGTATGCCCAAATCGGCTATCGTGGCACGGCGGTGACCCCCATCACCGGCAACATCAACCTCGGCGTCGCTCTCGGCGGCATCGAGGTGAGCGCCGGAGGCCAGAGCGGTTCCTTCGCCCAGATCGGCCATGGAGGCTCGGGTGCGGCAGCGGCGCCCATCGACGCGGCGATCAACCTCGTCTTCAACGATGCCGGTGACCTCGCCCTCAGTGGCGGTGGCGACAACGCCTACGCCCAGATTGGTCATGGCGGACGCAGTTACAACAGTTCCCTCTCGGGTGACATCACCGCCAACGGTGCCGGAACCCTCGGCCTGTCCGGTGGAGTCGGCCAGACCTCCTATGCCCAGATCGGCCATGGCGGTGACGGCTCCTTCGGGGCGAAGAACGGCAACATCGAGCTGACTGCGGCCGAAGCGAGCGTGAGCGGCGGCAGCGGGGCCCGCTCCTATGCCCAGATCGGCAACGGGGGCCGTGGCGGAATCGGCAACATCACCGGAACCGTCGCGCTGACCACGACCCTGGGGGATGTGCAAGTCGCCGCGGGCAGTGCCCTGTCCTCCACCGCGCAGATTGGCCATGGCGGTCAGAACTACAACGGTCTGGTGGCCGACGAGTCCATCATGGTCGATGCCGCCGGAAACGTGGTCGTCGCCGCCGGCAGTGCCTTCCAGACCTCGGCCATGATCGGTCACGGGGGAGGGGCCGCCAGCAGTGTCGGTCTGGGAGGGGACGTGACGGTTCTGGCCGGGGGGGATCTCTCGGTCACCGGCGGGTCCAGTCTGACCTCCTTCGCCCAGATTGGTCACGGGGGAGCCCAGGTCACGACCAACCTCACGGGCAATATTGCCGTGTCCGCCGACGGAAGCATCGCGCTCTCGGCACCGAGTTCGGAAACGGCGGGTGCCTACGCCAAGATCGGCCACGGGGACGACATGCGCGGCAGCTACGCCGGCACGGCGGGCAGCGGCAACCGGATCGGCAACATCGCGGTGGCCGCGGGCGGCGACCTGAGCCTCGAGGGAGCCCTCATCGGGCATGTCAATGCGACCTCGCTGGCCAATCCGGGGGGAACGACGATGATCGGGGCCAGCTGGCTGGATCCTTCCGATCCCAACGGCGGAAGCCTCATCACCGACGCGGGAAGCCAGTTCTCCGGCGGGGAAATCCGCTTCTACCTGCCACGCCGCGGCAACAACCAGATCGCCACCGGCGCCCTGCTCAACGGTGCGGCCTACACCGGAGGATTGACCGATCCCTCTCCCACCCAGGGACCCGACGAATACACCAACTTCGTCCAGACCTCCTCCGGCACCGTCCAACTCGCCGAGCACGACAGCTCCTTCGGCTCAGGTCCGGCTCCCACCAACCCAGCCACCTTCGCCTTCTACTTCGATACCATCGTCGAGGGAACTCCTTCGGATTCCGTTGTTCCCGACGAACCCATTTCGCCGCCGACAGACAGCGTGCCGGAGATCCCCTTGGTGGAACTGGACGATCCGATCCTCAGCGATTGGCTGGATGAACTCGAGGCCGAATGGCTCGGTGCAGAGGGAACCTTCGAATTTGTTTACGAAGGCTTCAGGCATTACGGGCCTAATGGAGAGAGCATCTATCGGGGATCACGGTCTCGCCTTGGGCCACGCCTGGCCGAGGATGGCAGCATTGTCTTTGGCAAACCAGTGGAGATCGTGGTGCCGTTGGTAAGCCCTCCATCCTTGGGCAGGTTCGATGACAACGAAGAGGAGGAGGAGAAAGAGGATGAACGTAAAGATGAGGAGGGGACCGAGGTCGGAGGTGCGACTCTCTCTGCTTCCGAGATGA
The DNA here is from genome assembly GCA_020439925.1 of Verrucomicrobiia bacterium. GTDB lineage: Bacteria > Verrucomicrobiota > Verrucomicrobiia > Verrucomicrobiales > DEV007 > Arctic95D-9. The sequence continues at coordinate 4,464 of JAGRPC010000484.1, forward strand.
ATGCCCCCGCAGGAGATGAAGTATCGGGGAGCGAATAACGGAAGTTACCAACTCAAGGACAGGAATTCCGACGGATAATCCGGTTCAAGTGACGGAGGCAGCCAGGAGTCTATCGATTCGCGATGAGTGTGCCTGAACTGGATGGTTGGAAGCGCGATCGCGTGCCTTCGTGAAAGAGGGATCTGTCGCATTTTTACAAAAATCTCCCCCTTCCCAACAAGACCGACAGTGAAAATGGGGATAGGCTGAGGTTCAATTCAAAGCCCCTCCTCATGCGATTTTTTCTGACCGGGTATTTTTTGCTGGCTGCCACGACCGTGATCCATGGCGCGGAGACCAGCGACTCCACCGAACTCGGTCGTGCCTACTATGCGGAGAAAGTCCAGCCTCTCCTGAAGGAGCATTGTTTCAAATGCCACGGAGGTGGGAAGGAGTTGAAGGGCGACTTCCGGATCACGAGCCGGGAGGGGTTGCTTCACGGGGGGCATTACGGCTCGGCGTTCGATGCAAACGATCCCTCGGCAAGCGTTCTCCTGGAGATGGTCAGCTACAAGGATGCCGACCACCAGATGCCACCCAAAGGCAAGCTTTCCGAGGAGAATCTTGCCACGCTGGCCCACTGGATCGAGATGGGGGCTCCCTATGATCCCGAGCTCGAGATCAAGGGGGAGAACGCAGGGCGCAAGGGGTTCACGGTGAAAGAAGAGGACCGGCAGTGGTGGGCCTATCGGCCCGTTGAAAAAGCGGATCCGCCGAAGGCAGCAGACCCCGCTTGGTGTGAGAACGGAATTGATGCCTTTGTCAGGACGCAGCTGGATCGCGAGGGTCTGAAGCCGAATCCGGAGGCTGCGCCCGAAGTCCTGATCCGCCGTCTCACCTACGATTTGACGGGTCTGCCTCCGACCGCGGAGGAAGTCGAAACCTTTGTCAGCGCCTCGGCAAAGGATTCCGATACCGCCTGGAGCAAGGCGGTGGATGAGTTGATGGCGCGCCCCCAATACGGCGAGAAATGGGCGCGACACTGGCTCGATCTCGTCCGCTACGCGGAATCGAACGGATTTGAACGGGACAATCCCAAACCGCACATCTGGCGATACCGGGACTACGTCGTGGACGCTTTCAATTCGAACCTGCCGTATGACCGCTTTGTCATCGAGCAGCTTGCGGGCGACGAAATCGAGGAACCCACGATGCAGTCGCTCGTTGCCACGGGTTACCACCGGCTCATGCAATGGGACGATGAACCTGCCGACCGCGAGCAGCATGTCTACGACGTGCTGGCCGACAACGTGCAGGTGACGAGCGAAACTTTCCTCGGCACGACGATGAATTGCGCCCGTTGCCACGACCACAAGGCGGACCCGGTTTCGCAGAAGGACTACTATTCGTTCATGGCCTTCTTCAAGGGCGTAACGCACTACCGCACGGAAGGGACTCTGGTGAACTGGGCGACATCCGAGGAAAAGGCAGCGTTTGAAATTCATCGTCGCGAGGAACTTTCCAGGCTCGAGGGGGAGAAGGCGTCGTTGCTGACGGAACTCAGGCAGGCCCTGGAAGCGGCGGGAGTTCTCGAGGGCAGCGGAACCACTCCGGCGGTAACTCTCGTCGAGGATGCGCGCCGGGGAGGGGCAGAGTGGTTCTACACGACGGAAAAGCCGTCCGATGACTGGCGCGACGTCGGTTTTGTGAACAAGTCCTGGTTCAAGGCGCGTTCGGGATTCGGGCACGGAAAACCTCCCGGATCAGTCGAGAAAACGGAATGGAAGACCCCCGAAATCTGGATGCGCACGACCTTCGGACTCGAGGTCCTCCCGGACTCGCTCGTCCTGGACATCCATCACGACGAGGATGTCCAGGTTTTCCTGAACGGCACGTTGATCCACGAGGCGAAAGGGTTTCTCACTTCCTACGAAACAATCGTCCTCTCGAAGTCTGCGGTGAATGCGCTGCAGACCGGGCGCAACGTGGTGGCGGTCTACTGTCGCCAGACCGGGGGAGGCCAGTATATCGATCTTGCCCTGCGCACCGGAATGAATGGAGCGGGTTCCTTCGAGAACCTGCTCGCTGGTCCGGAACTGCGCGAACATGGCGCGGCCATTCGCAAGCATGCCGGGCGGGATCTTGTCGGCGAATACAAGAAGGTCAACGACAGGATCGACGGGATCCGTCGTGCCGAAGCGGGGGTGGCGATCAACGCAGTGACGGAGTCCGGACCGGATCCGGGACCGATGCCCGTCCATGCGAGGGGCAGCGCCCATGCGCCCGGAGAGCCGATGATGCCAGGTATTCCCGCCGTCCTGGCGAGTGAGGGGTCTGAGCCGTTGCTCCTGGAGACGAAGGCGGTGGAACAGGGGGATCGAAAGACCTCGGGACGTCGTCTAGCCCTGGCGAAATGGATGGTGGGCCCTGACAATCCGCTAACGGCACGAGTGATGGTGAACCGGCTCTGGCAGCACCATTTCGGGAGGGGGATCGTCCCCACGACTTCGGACTTCGGCAAGCT
>JAGRPC010000485.1 GCA_020439925.1 Verrucomicrobiia bacterium
CCCCTCTGGCACACTCCCTGGCTCTTCCTCCTTGCTCTTCTCTGCTTCCTCGGGGAATGGAGTTTGCGGAGGAAAAGAGGGACGATTTGAGCATATCCTGACATGACCAGACTGGTTTTCATCCTCCTCCTGCTCGCTTTCACGGCCGTGCTTCGTGCCGAATCGGGCTTGAAGATCCTGCTCGTGGTGGGCAGCGGCGGCACGGAGACGTTCACGAAAGAGTTCGCCGAGACGAGTGCCCTCTGGATCGACGCGGCGAAGAAGGGAGAGGCCCTCGTCGAGGTCATCGGTCTGGACTCGCCCGCGGACGGAGCGAAGACGGACGCGGAAATTCTCAAAGAAAAACTGGCTTCCGATAAGTCTCCGGAACTCTGGCTCGTGTTTATCGGCCACGGAACCTTCGACCAGCGGGAGACGAAGTTCAATTTCCGCGGTCCCGATGTCACCGACCGGGACCTCGCGTCCTGGGCAGACACCTACGAAGGCAGGCTTTCCGTCATCAACACCGCGTCGGCGAGCGGTTCCTTCGTTCGGGCCATGAGCAAATCCGATCGGGTCATCATCACGGCGACAAAAAACGAGGGCGAGCAGAGCTACTCTCGATTCGGACGCTATTTCGCGGAGGCGATCGCCGGGACGGGGGAAGGCGATCTGGACAACGACGGCCAGGTTTCCTTGCTCGAAGCATTCCTTCTGGCCTCCCATCGGGTCGCCGACTTTTACAGGACCGAAGACCGCATCGCGACCGAGCATGCCCTGATCGATGACAACGGCGATCAACTGGGCTCGAGGTCGGAATGGTTCGAAGGCACCACCCCCACCAAAACCGCCTCTCCCGAAGCGAAGCCGGATGGAGACCTCGCGGCGCAGAAGGTACTGATCAGGAGCGCTTTCGAGCGCCTCCTCACCCCCGGTCAGCGGGAGCAGCGCGACGATCTCGAGCGAAAGGTCGTGGAATTGCGTCGCTCCAGGGACAAGCTTCCCGAGCCGGACTACTACGCGAAACTGGAAGCGCTCCTGCTCGAACTCGCCCGCCTTTACGAGTCGGTGAAAGAGGGTGACAGTTGAGGGTGGATCCGACCCGCCATGCCATGAAGGATGAGGGCCTGCTGAACGCCCGCTCACGCCTCACCCGGGGGGCGCGTCTCGCGGCCTCGCTCGGCTTTCTCACCCTCGCCTGCCTCGCCCTCATCGCGGGAATCGAGCCTGCCTGGGCGAAATGGACCGTCTTTTCGGTGTCCTTGTCAGGACTGACTGTCATCGTGATCTGGCGGACGCCGGCGGCGAGGAGCGCTTCCGGCGAGACGGACGCGGACCTTGTCGAGGTGGCCCGGCTCGCCGTCCGCGCCGAGGCGGAGAGGCTCGATTCGAAGCGCAGGGACCTCGAGAAGGTCCTCATGGCCTACGGCGAGTGGATGGAGTTCCCGGATTTCAAGGTCCTGCAGGAGACCAACTGGAAGGACGAGGCCCACGTCGCGATGGATTCCCGCGTCGCGGAACTGATCGAGCGGGAGGCCGACCTCGCCCTGCAGCGTTTCTCGAGCGGTGTCTACTGGGCGAGCGGATCCTTCGAGGGGAAACAGCTTCTCCTCGACCTTGCTTCCTTCACCGAGTCGATCGCCCGGATCTACAAACCCGAGTCGACTCTCCCCCTGCTCGAATTGAATCTCGACAGCCTCCTGAAAGCGGTGAACCGGGCCTCCCTCCAGATTCTTCTCCTGCTCGAAGAACTGCCCGTTCTCGAGGTGAAGGAGATGAACCTGCGCAAGGTTTCCGAGAATATTCGCACGGCGAGCAAGGTCTACCGGAAGTACGAGGAACTGCAGCCCTACCTGGCTCCGGTCCGCTATCTCTGGCACGGAAGCAAGCTTCTCCTCACGTCCAACCCGATTCTCGCTGCGGGGTGGATCGCCGGATCGGAATTGCTCTGGAAAGGAGGTAAGCATCTCGGCAAGAAGGCCATGGACGTCTACCTTCTCAGCCTCGTGCGCCAGACTCTCGGCATCATTGCCTGGGAGACGGCAGGCATCTACGACCCGACCCATCGCTACCGGAACCCCGACTGGGTCTATGGAGTGGAGCTCGCCCATCTCCTCTGCCAGTTCGACGAAACCCCCGAAATCCTTCGCGAAACCTTTCGAGAGTTGGGCCGGCTCCCCCTGCGCAGCACCTACGACCGGGTGTTCCTCTATCGTTGCGTCGCCCAGAACGCGAGTCCGCGGCCGAAACAGTTCACCCAGGCGGAGTTGCTCTCACTCGATGTGCGTCGCGGGATCCGTGACCGGCTTTTCTCCTTTTACGAAAAGCACATCGTCGAAGGCGGGGTCATGTCGAACGAGGCCACCCGCAAATGGAGGTCGGGACTGGAGGAACGCCTCGGGCTTTGAGCCGGCTTCAGATGCCCGGGTCGGGAGCGGGATGCGAATCCGGGATGGCGAGGACCTTCTCGGAAAGCTCGCGCAGGATTTCGCGATCCGACTCAACCACCAACGCCGCTTCCGCCCTTTCCAGCGCTTCCCTTGACTGCTTCCTGGCAGCCTCGGGGAATCCGGTCACCCCGCACTGCGCCAGGGCGAGAAGGGCTTTCTGCAAACGGATTTGAACCTCGACCAGGGAAGCACCATCCCGGGAAATGGGACGAAAAAAATCCTCGAAGACCTCCGCCGCTCGAATCGGTTTGACCCATAACCGCGGATAGGTGCTTTCCGCATCACCCTTCTCCGTCCACCCCGAAAGCAGCCGGACACCGCGTCCTATGACGTCGATGGCGGTCCCGGGATCGTTGACCGCGGGTGAGAGCGCGCGGGAAGCGATCTCGGCGAGAACGGTGATCCCGAAACGGGGATCCTGCTCGAAGGTGCGGTGGTTTTCGATGGTGAAGGCCGCCTCGATCTCTTCGGCGGGAAGTTCGAGATTCCCTCTGCTCCTGACCCAGGCGAGGGGGGCCGAGAGATGCACAAAGGATCCGGGAAGGGCCGCCAGGTAGATGTCCGTATCGTGCGTTTCCGCGCACCCGGAAAGACGGCCCATATCGAGGTGCTCGACATAACCGGTCCGGGAAGACATCAGCGGAACCGCGTCGTCCGGAATCGCTTCCAGGAGGGGATTCCCTCCCAGGCAGGGCGAGGCGAGCCTGGCGGCGAATGACTCGCGGGTCGCCTTCTCCACTCGCGAGATGGTATCCCCCATGCGTCCGAAGGTGCGGAGAATCTCGATCCAGCGGATGAAGGTCACCACGATGACGACGATCACGGCAATGGTCACGACAAAGAGAACCAGGCGGCCGTTTTCGCCATAGACCCCAGCTTTCAGGGCAATGATGCCGACAATGGAAAACAGGAAAGCACCAAGAAAGGTCGCGAGCGCATTTTGCGTCGCCGTGTCCTCCATGAGGAGACGGGCTGCTCGCGGGGTGACATGACTCGCGGCACTCCCGAAGGCGGACAGCACGATCCCGAGGGAAAACGTCGTCACCGCGAGCATGCTTGAGGCGAGGATGTTGAGCAGCGAATCGACCGACTCCGCACCCATCCCCGTCCCGATGCCCGAAGGAAGGTAAGGTTTGACGGCGAGAGCAAGCAAGGCCGTTGCCACCGCCATGAAGGCGAAGAAGGATGTCCGGACCCAGAGTTGGCGGCTGAACTTCAGGAAACGCCAGTGCCACTGGCTGGTGGGGGCGGAGACTCCGGCTTCACTCATCTTCAAACGGGGAACAGGAACGACGGCATGATTCCTCACTCCCGATCTAACCGAGGCCTTGCGGCTGTCCCTTTGCCCGGGGCAGCCGCCGTATGGCAGGAGCCCGCGGAATCAAATCCCCGCCTTGACGATATCGGCAAAACTCGCCGCATCGAGGCTGGCGCCCCCAACGAGGAATCCGTCGATATCGGGTTGGGAGATGAGTTCGCCGGCATTTCCCGGCTTCACACTGCCTCCATACTGGATCCGCACCACGGCCGCCGTCTCCGCGCCGAAGAGGCGGTCGAGCACGCTGCGGACATAAGCCTGGGTCTCCTGAGCCTGCTCCGGAGTCGCCGTGCGGCCGGTTCCGATGGCCCAGACCGGCTCGTAAGCAATGATGATGCCCGCCATCTGAGCCGCATCGATGCCGGCAAGACTGCCCTCGAGCTGCTGTGAAAGAACGAACTCGAGTTGGCCTCCGTCACGCTCTTCGAGCGATTCACCGATGCAGAGAATCGGCACGATCCCGGCGGTGAGCGCCGCATGGACTTTGCGATTGATGACCACATCGTCCTCGCCATAGAGGGAGCGTCGCTCGCTGTGGCCGAGGATCACATAGCGGCAACCGACTTCCTGGAGCATGGCCGCGCTGATTTCACCGGTGAACGCTCCCGACTTTTCGTGAGACATGTTCTGGGCGGAAAGACCGACGGCGGATTGTCCGGCCATGAGTTCGGCCGCTTTCGGAAGCGAGACAAACGGGGGGGCGATGACGATTTCCACCTCGGTCGGGTCGGGGAAAGTCTTGAGGAAGGAATCGAGGAACCCGGCCGTTTCCGACGGGGTCATATTCATTTTCCAGTTGGCGGCGATCACGTATTTTCGGCTCATAAGGATGGATGATTGGTGTTTCAGGATAACTTTTGATTCCGACTCCTTGCTTTTCACTTGTCGTCCAGGACAGCGATACCGGGAAGAACCTTGCCTTCGAGGAGTTCGAGGGAGGCGCCGCCTCCGGTCGACATGTGATCCATCGCTTCCCCAAACCCGAACTGGTTGGCCGCCGTGACGGAATCACCACCCCCGACGATCTTCACGGCCGCCCTGTTTTCCGCGATCGCTTTTCCGACCGCCCGGGTCCCAATATCGAAGCCCCGCTTCTCGAAGACACCCATCGGTCCGTTCCACACAATGGTTCCAGCCTCGGAAATCTTCTTGGAGAATTCTTCGATGGCCTTGTCGCCGATATCGATGCCCTCGCGGTCATCCGGAATGGTACCTCCTTCCCCCCAGGGCGCCGTGCACTCCGTCGGAGCATCGTCACGAAACTCGGCGGTATGCCGGGTGTCGGCCGGAAGGAGAAACTCGATCCCGTTCTTTTCCGCCTTGTCGAGGATCTCAAGGGCAAGATCGGTTTTGTCAGGTTCGGCGAGACTCTTCCCGATCTGGTACCCCTGGGCAAGACGGAAGGTATTGGCCATGGCACCGCCGATGATGAAGGCGTCGGCCTTGCCCATGAGGCGGTTGAGAACCTCGATCTTGTCGGAAACCTTGGCTCCCCCCATGATCACGACGAAAGGACGGGCCGGATCCTCGAGCTTGTCGACCAGGTATTCGAGTTCCTTCTCCACGAGGAAACCCATGGCACAGGGGCTGAGGTATTCGGTCACTCCCGCCGTGGAGGCGTGAGCTCGGTGTGCCGTTCCGAAGGCATCATTGACGTAAATGTCTCCGAGTGACGCGAGCTGCTTCGAGAAGGCGGGATCATTCGCTTCCTCACCCGGATAGAAACGAACATTCTCGAGAAGAAGCACTTCACCGTCCTTCATCGCGGCAACGGCGGCCTCGGCCTTTTCGCCGACGCAGTCCTCGGCGAAGTGAACCGGCGCGTCGATGAGTTCACCAAGGCGGGCTGCCACGGGCTTCAGGGAATACTTGGGATTCGGCGAGGCCTTGGGGCGCCCCAGGTGTGACATGAGAATCACCTTTGCGCCCGCCTTGACGAGATAGTCGATCGACGGAATCGCCGCGGTGATGCGGGTGTCGTCGGTGATCTGAAGGTTTTCATCGAGCGGCACATTAAAGTCCACGCGCATGAGAACGCGCTTGCCGGAGGGTTTGAGGTCACGAATGGAGAGCTTGGCCATGACGGGTGAGGCAGGCGTCTGCCTGCCGGAAGTTTGAATTGAAGGAGGAGCGGTTGCGGGAGGAGAAGAAAAAAGCGCCCGCCAACCGGGCGGTCGGGGGCGCTTCTTTGCTGAAACAGTACCAATAAAGAACCGGCGCGGGATCAGAGACCCGTGCCAACGAGTTCCATGGCGTCGACAGCGCGGTTCGAGTAACCCCATTCGTTGTCGTACCAACCCACCACCTTGACGAAGTTTCCTTGCGCCATGGTGAGCTTGGAATCGAGGATGCAGGAGTGCGGATCGCCGACGATGTCCTTGAGGACGATGGGATCTTCAGTGTAGTAGAGGATGCCCTTGAGCGGACCTTCGGCAGCCGCCTTGTAAGCAGCGTTGATATCGGCGGCGCTGACTTCCTTGGAAAGAATCGCGCTGAAGTCGGTGACAGACCCGGTCGGAGTGGGAACGCGGAAGGCACCGCCCTGAAGTTTTCCGTTCAGTTCGGGAATGACCAGTCCGATGGCCGAGGCAGCTCCGGTGCTGGAGGGCACGATGTTGTCCGCGGCAGTACGGGCGCGGCGCAGGTCACTGTGGGGAGCGTCGAGGATGCGCTGGTCACCGGTGTAGGAGTGGATCGTGCTCATGAAGCCCTTCTCCACACCAAACTCGTCATTGAGGATCTTCACCATCGGCGCGAGGCAGTTGGTGGTGCAGGAAGCGTTGGAGATGATGTGGTGCTTGTCGGGGTCGTAGAGGTCCGAGTTGATCCCGATGCAGAAGGTAAGATCCGGATCCTTGGCAGGAGCGGAGATGATGACCTTCTTGG
>JAGRPC010000486.1 GCA_020439925.1 Verrucomicrobiia bacterium
GCAGCCACTTCTACCTCGCGCTCTATTGGGCGCAGCAGTTGGCCGCCCAGGATGAGGATGCGGCGCTGAAGGCGGAGTTCGCCCCCATCGCGGAGGCGCTGACGGCGAATGAAGCCAAGATCGTCGAGGAACTCATCGCCGTGCAGGGCCGGGCCGTGGACATCGGCGGGTATTACCAGCCCGATGAGGCGAAGGTCGCGGCCGCGATGCGGCCGAGTGTCACGTTTAATGGGGTGTTGGGGTGAGGGGCAGGCAATTTCCGTCGCGCTCGAATGTGAACGAGTAGGCGTTTTGCGTTGTCAAGTGAAGTGTAAAGTGTATAATTGCCCGCGATGCCCCGCGCCAAGCCGCCTCTTCAGCTTCCTCGATCCCCGCTAATCCTCGTCCTCGCCCAGGTGAAAATCTCCCCGGTGATGGCGATTGAGGATCGGATTCCCGAGCTTCAAGAGGTCTTTCGCAAACGCGGGTATCCGCGGCTTTCCCATCGGAAGATCGAGTCTTCTTTTCACGGCCCTGATGGTCAAGTCGCTCCGGCGGAGACGCAGCACCAGTGGGAGTTCATCAACAAAGCAGGGACGACCTCCATCCTAGTAGATAAAAACGGTCTCACCTACCAAATCTCAGAGTATACGGTGTTCGAGAACCTCATCACGGACATGCGGGTTGCCCTTGAGTTGTTCACGAAACATGTCGAGCCAGACCTCGTGCAGCGGATCGGGCTGCGGTATGTTGATCTCGTCGTTCCGATGGAGGGCAAGGAGATCAGTTCGTATTTCAGCGAAGGTCTCCGAGGGTTCCGCATAGTCGAGACCGATGATCGCGAGGCTTTCTTCTTCGAATCGGTATGTCGGACGGGGGCGAACTCCAAATTCATCCACCGCTACGTGGAGGCGGCTCGTGGTTTCGGATTTCCCCCAGACTTGCTGCCCATTAGCCTGAACCTCCGGCGCGATCCAATGCTGACTTCGACCTTCGGCCTGCTCGACCTCGACCATCATGTGCAGGTCAATGAGGATTTTTCCATTGAGTCCGTGATCTCGCAATTTGAATTCCTCCACGATTACCAGTCTCGCGCTTTCGAAGCCAGCGTTACACCGGAAGCTATCGCCGAGTGGAAACAGCCATGAACACCCTCGCCCTCGATCAGTATCACCTGCCGGATCTACAAAACGGCCCTGCTTACCATTTTGTCGCGGAGTCACGCGCCCTCGAGGTTCCGTGGGGGCCGTTCAGATCGTCGAGCGGTGCGATCCGCGTAGTGCCGCATTGGATCAATCCCGCAAGCGGACTCACTTATTGGCTGGAGTCCGTTCTCGGAACGTCCGAGCGCCCCACAGCCTTTGAATTGACCACTCCGGACGTGCCCGGGGCGCTTGTCGAGATTCGCGATGCCTTTTCGCTGAGCACCGTCCAGCTGGCTGAGGTGCTCGGTGTATCGCGCCAAGCGATCTACGACTGGTCCTCCGGCAGAACTGTGAAGCTCGAAAACCGGCAACGCATTGGCCAGATTCTCGAGTTTGTCGGAACTTGGATGGAGTTGCATCCAGGTCCGATGGGCCCGGTCGTTGCGGAAGCCGTGGACGGATCCTCCCTCTTCGATCTGCTCTGTGCCGATGCGCTGGATTCCCACACCATCTCAGCTCACCTTTCCATCCTCGCGGGCCGACTCGAGGAAATCCGGTTTGAGCGCCCCTCCTCCGCGCGCGAGTTGGCCGCAAGGCATGGGATGCGGCCGCTCTCGGAGGAGAACCAACGGCGCAACCTCCAGACAGCCCGCCTCCGCGTCCGGCGCCATGGGTGAGCACTCCACAGATGGACAAAGCAGATGCAATCCGCGACCGGAGATGGCGGCAGGGTTCGGTCCTGTTGCCGGAATCTTTGCCGCAGGATTGCCTGTTTGAGCCGCCGCTTTCACCGACTTCCTCAGAAGCCGTCCTCATTGTCCTCACGCAGGATTGCGATCTTGTGCAGTCCGACTTCGGGAAGGAGCCCTACGTTGAGGTGATCCGCGCGGTTCCCGTTCAGAACCAAGACGGAAACCTCCTTTACGGGAAAAACCCTCGGCGCATTCATTTTCAGATCGGCGAGGTCACTCACGAGGCTATTTGCCACGAGCGGACGCGGATACCGCGGCAGCTCCTCGCCTCCATCGACTCTTCGTCCACCCACGTCCTCGATTCCCTGACACTCGAACTGCTCCGCGGATGGATAGCAAAACGCTACATCAGGCCCGCCTTCCCAGACACCTTCAATGGGCGAGTCCGGCAAGGGCCGAATGGCAAGGCGATTCGGAAATTGCTGGAACGCAACGGCCATTGGTTCCGCGACATTTACCTTATGTGTACGCCCTCCGATGAGGAGCTAGCCGACGGCGAGACCTACGAGATTGTCGTCTGGCCGACCATGGGCAGTGAAGATTTCGATGATCAGGCCATGCGCCTCGCCGCCACCAAGGTCGTTACGGAACTTGAAGGGCTACTTGCAAACTGTTCGGATATTAAAGTTAACGAGTGTAGCTTGCGTCACGAAGGCCAGATCAGCCTCGACGACCTACACTACGTGGCGGTTTGGGACTTCGACGATCTCAGCCATCGTGGAAATTTAACCCAAGATTGAAGGTTTTCCCGGGGTCTGCCCTAGAATCTCAGCAGGAAGGGGTCATCAGCGGGAAGGGGTCAGGCAATCAGCGGGAAGGGGTCAGGCAACACTTCGTGACTAAGGATCAGCCCACCCAACCCTCTTCACCCCGCG
>JAGRPC010000487.1 GCA_020439925.1 Verrucomicrobiia bacterium
ATGAAGGCGGGTGCGCTCCAGACGCCGGTAGTCTTGTCCCTGACAAGGGCAACCCCGTTTCCGGCTTCCCCTCCGACGACGAGCCCCGCCTTCACGCGATGGAGGATGATGATTCCACGGGCGCGGGCGAGCAATTCCGCCGGAATGCGTTTACCGGGTTCCTTCTGCATCTCGATGAAGCGCTCGGCGGAACGACGTATGCGCAAGTCCAGTTTTTCGGCCGACTTCTTGAGTGGATTTGCTCCCATTCCCGGAAGGGTCAGAAGTGAGAGCAGGAGAAAGAGAGCGGGGCGGAGGAGTGGAGCGGACTTCATTGGGAGGTGGGGGACAAGACGTTGAGAACAGAAGCGGGACGGCGTGTTCAATACTTCCTTTCGGAGGGATCGGAACGGAAACGTCCTCAATTCCCAATATTCAACCAAATCTAAAGAAATACAAAAATGATTGCATTTATGGTTTTTGTGTCTCATTCTTGGGAAATTTCTTGATCATGAGCACCAAACGACACCTGCCGATATTTCTGGTCGCCTTGACGGCCGCCGCCAACCTGCAAGCTGGATCTCCGATCGAGGTCGCGAGAACGAACGAAAACACCCTCAACGATCTCATTCGCGAAGTTCCGGCCATCTCGCCCTCCTGGGAGCAGCAACTGAGGAAACTCAGTTCGATTCAGGAGCAGCTCTACCTGCACGAACGGAAAATGCGGGGCGAGGGGATGCCCCTGGAGATGGCGGCCATGTTTTCCTCCAACTATTCGGCGATCCTCGCGGCACTTATCGAAGATCGCATCACGGAACAGTATGGGAGGGAGCTGCTCTCGGTCCACAGACAGCTTGTCGACCACACACGGGAATGGCTGGAAAAGCGGGTGAGGGACGAGAGTTATCCGGGAAAACTGGCAGAGAACATCGACTACTTCCGATCCGAACTCGACCGTTATTCAATTCCTCTGGCCGAGGTGCCGGATCAGCTTCGCACGCCGGTGATCAACGGCTACCAGGCATGGGTCGGCGAACTGCTGGCATGGGGAGAAGCATATGGAAAGCTGGCACCCGGGGAGATCTCGCGCATCCGTACCAAGGCGGCAGACCTCGAGCGCTTCGAGCGTTCCTACAAACAGGATGGCGTCCTGAAGGACTTTGAACGGGAATTGCTCCACGGGCGTTTCGTGAAGCTCGCGAGAGAAACCGTCGAAACGATTGCCCGCTGATTTGAGCAGACTCAACGTACCGAACGGGTGTAGCTCCCGTCCATCTTGATCTTCAGACCGATCTCTTTGCGTCCTTCGGTCTGGGCATCAAATTCCTTCGACCACAACACTTCCCAGTGGGCGGGCTCCCCCCCGAAAAGACCCGAGTCCTTGAAGACCATTTCCGCGATGTAAACGGACGCTTCGAGTCCACGGGAGGCGAGATCTCCCTGGGCGATGGCCGCTGCCTCGGGCGCCTTCAAGGCCGGAGCTTCTCCGGCCTGGAGGGTCGAGAATATGCAGAAAAGAACCAGAGAGAGGAGAGAAGTCTTCATGGAAATCAGGAGATGAATGTTCCTCGAGGGTAATTCACCGGCGATGCCTCCGTCAACCGGCGATCTGGCCAGGATTGAAGGTCACTTTGCAGCCTCCACTTCGATCCGGTCGAGACCGAACATGTAGCGAGGAAGCGCCGCCGGGTTGGCTCCGGTGAGGTGCACGTCGATCTGGAGTGGCTCACCGGGGCTGACGTTGACGTTCTCGAATCGGATCGGTGCGCCGGGCAGCACCTTCTCGGTGTAGAGGTCGGCTTCCTTCAGCTGGCCGTTGATCGCGACACGGATCGTGGCGTAGTCCTTCGCTGTCGTGGGGAACAGAGTGACATGGTGGGTCCCCGGCTTGAGGTCTCCGATCTTGAGGGTGAGGACCTCGCCCGGCTTGCCTCCGGTCCACCAGAGTTGGCTGTTGCCGGACCAACCGGGACCGAAACCGGCCATCCCCTGGGGATTGGCGTTACCGCCCTTGACGAGGGCCTTGGAGGCGAGGCTTTCTCCCTCCACTCGGACAACGGCGGCGGCGGCCGGAGGGACTGCACTGGCAGGGTTCACGGCGGGTTTTTCCCCCGGTAAGGGAACCTGCGAGGGGCTCGCCAGATACTTGACGAGGTCGGCGACCTGTTCGAGCGGAAGGGCCTCGAAGAGACCGGCGGGCATGAGCGATTGAGGAATCTCCTCGCGCTTGGAGATCTCGGAGAGTTTCACGTCGAGGGTGGCACCTCCGGGCATCGCGAGCTTGGCAAATTCGGGAGTCTCGCCGCGGATCATACCGCTGAGAGTGGAGCCGTCCTTCATCGAGAACACATGGAGGAGGTAGTCCTTGCCGACCACCGCACTCGGTGAGAGCACGTTCTCGAGAAGGTATGCGAGATCGGCCCGGTTGGAGCCGGTGAGGTCGGGTCCCAAGGCAACCCCCTCGCCGAAGAGGGTGTGACAGGTGCCGCAAGTCATCGTGAAGGTCTGGCGTCCGCGCGAAGCATCGGCTTTGCCCATGACGCTGGGCGAAAGCTTCTTCTTCCAGGTCTCGATGGATCCCGCGAGTTGGGCGAGATCCACCCCGCCGCCACCCCGGATCCAGTTTCGCTCGATCAAGGTGTCGATTTCAGGGTTCTTGAA
>JAGRPC010000488.1:0-463 GCA_020439925.1 Verrucomicrobiia bacterium
CAAACCACTTTTTTCACGCCAGGATTTCCTTCGCCACCTCGCCGTAGACGTCGGTGAGGCGAAAGTCGCGCCCCGCGTAGCGGTAGGTCAGCTTCGTGTGCTCGAGGCCGAGCAGGTGGAGGATCGTGGCATGGAGGTCGTGCGTTCCGATCTTGCCCTCGACGGAGGCGCCGCCGATCTCGTCCGTCGCTCCATAGCGGAATCCGCCTTTCACTCCGCCTCCGGCCATCCACATTGAATAACCGCGGTTGTTGTGTCGGCGTCCGTCGCCACCGTTGGCCTGGTCCTGAGGACTGCGGCCGAACTCGCCGCCCCATACGACGAGAGTGTCCTTGAGCATGTCGCGGTCCTTCAGATCCTGCAGGAGGGCCGCGATGGGCCGGTCGATGGCGGAGCAGTTGCGGGTGAGGGCATCCTTCAGTTCCCGGTGCTGATCCCATCCTCCCTTGCTCACCTGAATGAA
>JAGRPC010000488.1:512-728 GCA_020439925.1 Verrucomicrobiia bacterium
GTTGGTGGTTCCGCCGCCGATTCCATATCGCTCCAGCGTCTCCGGTTTCTCTCCCTCGAGATTCAGGACCGAGGGCACCGAGGTCTGCATGCGGTAGGCGAGTTCGAAGGACTGGATGACCCCGTCGAGTTCCGGATTGCCCGGCTGCCTGTCGAGGAGATCACGATTCATCTCCTGGATGAGGTCGATCTGCGCGCGCTGGCGCCCTTCGGAAAG
>JAGRPC010000488.1:923-3111 GCA_020439925.1 Verrucomicrobiia bacterium
AAGTTGATGCTGCCGGTGTGCAGGGCGATCGTTGCCTGGGGATGCGCCGCGTTCGAGGTATGCATCCCGTTGAGGAGGCAGAGATCGTCGGCGTGGCGGCTGAGTTCGGGAAAGAGCGAGCTGATCGGCAGGCCGCTTTTCCCACAGGGAGAAAATTCGAACTGGGGGGCGAGAAGTTTGCCGCCCTTGCCGTCGGCCCCTTCCGACGACTTGCCCGCCTTTGTCTTCAGTTCCGGCTTCCAGTCGAAGGTATCGAGGTGACTCGGTCCTCCCTGCATGAAGAGGAAGATGACGCGCTTCGCCCGCGCCGGAAAGTGCGGGGCCCTGGGCATGAGGGGTGAGGTGTAGCCTCCGGCCGCCCGCGCCAACTCCGCCTGCATCGCCGAAAACGCGAGCCAACCGAAACCGGCTGCCGTTTGCTGAAGCATGCCCCGTCTCGTCAGGGGCGTGAAGGAATCGCGGCAAAGGTTCATCTTGGACAGGTCGAGGGGTTGGGTCAGGGAACGTAGCGAAATTCGGCGGAGGAATAGAGGGCCTGCGTCAGGGCCGACCAGGCGGCTCCCCGGTCTTCGCCTCCCTCGGAAAGGAAAGCGAGAGCGCGTGAAGTCTCGGACTCCGTGGGGTAGCGACAAAGCGCGTAGGCATAAGCGTAACGGAGGCGGGACGCCTCGTCGGGAAGCTCCTGTTCGAGAATGCGTTCCGCCGCCTTCGTCGAGACCTCGACGACAAAGGGATTGTTGAGAAGGAACAGGGCCTGGGGCGCCACCGTCGTGACGTCGCGCTGTCCGTTGACCTGGTCGGGCTCCGCGAAATCGAAGACGGTAAACATTCCCGGCAATTTCGAGCGCATCACGGGCAGATAGACACTCCGGACCGGACTGGCGATGGGATCACGGTTCACGACGCGCTTTTTCCCCTTGGCTTTTGCCGGAGCGCGCCGATCAGGATCGACCGGCGCTCCCTCGGGGCGCTCCGCTTGCAGCATGCCCCCGGCGGCGAGGAGGGAATCCCGGATCGCCTCGGCTTCGAGGCGACGGAAATTGGCGCGCCAGTAGAGCCGATTCGAAGCGTCGGCGGCGGCATTGTCTTCGTCGTGCGAGCTTGCCAGACGGTAAGCGCGGCTCAGGACGATTTCCCGGACAAGGGATTTCACCGACCAACCCTCCTCGACAAACTTCGTCGCGAGATGGTCGAGCAGCGCCGGATGCGTCGGCGCCGAACCGGAGATTCCGAAATTGTCGACGGTCTCGACGATTCCCCTTCCGAACAGATGCTGCCACACCCGGTTCGCCATGACGCGGGCGGTCAGCGGATGATCCGACGAGACGAGCCACTCGGCGAGTTCGAGGCGTCCGCTGCCCTCGCTGGCCAGTTCCGGGGTCGAGGGGTGCCGGAGAACCAAGGGAAAGGCGCGGGGAACGATATCCCCCTTCAGGTCCGGTTCACCACGCACCCGCAAGGCGAGGTCGGTGACGGCCCCGTCCACCGCCGCCATGGCGAGCGGGGCGTTCGGATCGATGGCTGGAGCGCCCCCCTTCTTCTTCGAGTTCGCAGGCAGGTTGGCCGGTTCCGCCTCGCCCTTCCTCAACTCGTTGAGCTCCTTCTGGACGCTGAAAAACTCGCGTTTCAGCTCTTTCCGACGGGCCGGCCCGGGATTTCCCTCCTTCCCGATCTTCTTGAGTTCGGCGAGGCGAGCCTCAAGACTCCCGATGCGGGCCTCCCGCTCGGCGGCGGCGCGGACCGACTCGGCGAAATCCGTGTCCAGCGAGGCCAGGAGCTTCGGTTGATGATACTGCTTGGAATTGCCCGAGCGATTGCTCTGTCCGCTCAGGGTCTTGGTGCTGGCGAAAATTCCGGCCAGGGCATAATAATCCGTCTGGGCGACCGGATCGAACTTGTGGTCGTGACAGCGGGCACATCCCAGGGTGAGCCCCATCGTGGCGCGCCCGAGCGTGTCGATCTGATCGTCGATGCGATCAAGGAGGAACTGTTCGCGATCACGCTCGTTCAGGTCCATCGAACCGAGGGCGAGGAAGCCCGTGGCAACGAGGTGCCGGGCCTGTTCATCGGGATTCTCCGAATCAATGAGGTCGCCCGCAATCTGCTCGAGGAGAAACTGGTCGTAGGGCTTGTCTGCGTTGAAGGCGTCGATGACATAGTTGCGGTATCTCCACGCGTAGGGAAAGGG
>JAGRPC010000052.1:0-5178 GCA_020439925.1 Verrucomicrobiia bacterium
CGACCAGCAGCGCCGCATCGCGGAAGTCCTCTTGGCGGTGGATGAGGCGTTTGAGGCTGCCAGAGCGAATGCCTCAAACATTGCAGCGTTACGGACTTCAAAGCTCTTTGAACTCTATCGCCGTGGAGTTCGAGACTCTCGGTTCATCGATACGCCTCTCGGCAAACGTCCTGCGGAATGGGAAGTCGCGCCACTTGGAACTCACTACGAGGTTCAACTCGGCAAGATGATGTCGCCGAAGGCAATCTCAGGCGATTCGCAGCGCCCATACCTGCGGAATGCAAACGTGCAGTGGAACCGACTCGATCTAGCAGATGTTGCAACGATGTCGTTCAACGAGCGAGAGGCCACGAAGTTCGAGCTTCAACACGGCGACATCCTTGCTTGCGAGGGGCGTCATGTTGGAAAGTCCGCAATCTGGCGGAATGAAATCCCGGGCGCATGCTACCAGAAAGCACTTCATCGAATTCGGGCGCTCGATGATGAGCAGGTGCCTGAGTTCCTTTTGTTTCAGATGGAGCACCACTCGCTGAGCGGAATCTTCGCTGATCAGATTGGGGAAACCACAATTCCGCACCTACCGGCGGAGCGCCTGAGGGCCATTCACTTCGGTTTCCCCAAAAAGGCCGAGCAACGATCGATTGCTGACGAAATCCAAAAACTCGATTCCGCAGCGGAAGCGGCGCGCACACAGTTAGAGGCCTGTCGGGGCCTGATGACTGCGCTACTTGATCAAGTGGTCTCCGAGTCACGCACATCATGAGCTTCACCGAATCCAATACCGTCGAGCAGATGAACCTCGATGCCGCGACCTCGCTCGGCAGCGGCGCGGGGGCTTCCGTGCCGCGCGAGGACCCGCCGGCGGGCTGGGGTCGGGTTCCTTGTCTGAAGCTGCGCCGTGAAAGGAGGTGGCCATGAAGATCGCTTATGATAGGCTGACCTTAGAAATGATCGACCACTCACCGGAAATCCGCCAGTGGTTGAGTCAGTTTCCCGCCGACCGCGAACCCACTGCCATCGATGTCCTATTGAAACTGCAGTTCATCAGGCGCGACGTTTACGCCGATTGGGTCAAGGAACAGTTGTCTGTCATCTCTGATGACCCATGTGCTCTTTATGCGGTGCGAAAGTTCGACGGCGCAATCGAGTCGTATTGGGATGCCAATGGGAACCCGCCGGGACGACCTGCCGAGTCGCAGGGAAGCGAGGAGATAGTGCATTCCGTGCTTGGGAACCTTCGGAAGGCTGGGGACGAGCGCTTCTTGGATCATCCAGGCCATGATATGCTAAGGCAAGGCCGTGTGCGGAACATCGTCCTCATTGACGACTCCATCGGCAGTGGACAAAGGGTTTCTGACTTCATCAATCTCATGATGAATAGCAAAACGATTTTGAGTTGGTGGAGCTACCGATTGATCCAAATCCACGTGGTATCCTTCATTCGAACTCACAACGCAGAGGAGAGGATTCGGAAGTATCTTCCCGGCTCTGATCACCACCAGCGGGTTCATCGGAAATCCGAGAAATTACACTTTGTTGGCCATCATCACTTTGACGACGAAGAGTTTGAAATGAGGTGGGGCGCTAATTCGACGCAAATTCTCAACCTCTGTGACTCAGTAGAAGCAATCCCAAGATGGGCGCAGAGGGGTTACGGCAGTGTCATGTCCAATCAGGTATTTTACCACAGCGTTCCTGACAACACTCCGGGGATCCTCTGGAGTGCAGAAAACGGATGGGTGCCGCTCATGCCAAATAGATCGTTTCCGGCGTGGCTTGCGAGCTTGCTTGCGGGCCAGCAAGTTGCCGAAACAGCCGACGGCGACAGTCCCGTCAGTCGGAGTCTGCTCTCAGTGCTGTTGGCAGCTCAAAAGGGAATAAGAGCAAAGAGGTCTATATCAAGAGCCATCGGACTTGATCCGAAAGTCACGGAAGGACTGGTGGCGAAAGCTCAAGCTGCGGGCTTTCTCAATCAGTCTAATCGACTGACCGAGGTAGGTAAGCAAGCAATTTGGGACAGCAGGGACAAACGACGAATCGTGGAGTTCGACCGTTCTTTGTATGTTCCGACAAAATGGTGTGTTGGCCGGGGGACCGTTCAGCCGTCTGGTCCGATTGAGGCAACTCGTCGGGTGCAGGCAGAATCCGAGGCCAGCGTGCTGGCTGAGGATGGGGATGCTGGACAAGCGTCTCTGGAAAAAACTGACGCGAGGTCGGCTGCGCCGCCCTTGAGCGTCGTCACCCAGCAACCTTCGGGGCCTCGTGTGGGCGACGATGCTCATGGCCCGAAGGGCGAAAGGGATAAGTGAATGGAAACCTGGTCAACACATCACCTCTACAATGACGCTTTGGCGGTTCACGACACCGACACTGCGCTGGAGATCCGAAGCTATGCGCAAAATCTCATAACCAAAGGCCACCCCGTCGTTTTTTCTCTGGAGCACTTGTCTCGAATCACTCACGTCTCGTATGCGATGCTCCGGGCGACTATCGAGCGCAACCGGGAGTCAGCTAACTACCGTATGTTTGCGGTGAGTAAGCGTTCGGGCGGCTTGCGTTTCATTCATGCTGTGACAGGCGATCTTCAAATCGTTCAGCGCTTCATCAATCAAGAAATCCTCCAGAATTGTAGGAATCACCCGGCATCTTTTGCGTTCCACTCATCGGGCGGAATCAGGAAATGTGCTGCGCAACATTGCGGTGCCAAGTGGCTATTCCAATTCGATCTTTCTGACTTCTTCTACGCAGTCAACGAGGCCCAGGTATTCAGAATTTTCCGCGAGATGGGATACCGTGAACTACTCGCATTTGAGCTTGGAAGGCTTTGCACCACCACTCGGTTGCCACGCAACAAGCACATGTATTTGAAGTGGCGTCCAGGCCCCCCGCTATTTCCGAGATTTGGCGGTGAGGCGCGGGGTGAAGGTCTTCCGTATCCGCAGTCTTCTGGCCAGTTGGGCGTTCTGCCGCAAGGTGCGCCAACAAGCCCGATGCTGAGTAACCTCGCTGCTGGGAAGCTGGATGAGTCATTGTCCGCCTTTGCAAACGATTTGGGATTCGTTTACACTCGCTACGCCGATGACATCACTATATCGGCGACTAATATTCCACGCGGCGTTGCCATTGGCACAATCTGCCACCGAGTTATCGACTGCATTCGCAAGGCGGGTTTCACAGAGAACCGCGAAAAGATTCGAATTGCGGGGCCAGGCTCGAAGAAAGTCGTCCTGGGTCTCCTGGTGGATGGTCCGCAGCCACGAATTTCTCGGGAGACCTACAAGCGAATAGATCGCCATCTTCACGCTGCTAAAATCTACGGATTAGAGGCAACGGCACAGCATGAAGGTTTCGATTCGGCTTTTGGCTTTCACAATCATCTGACCGGCCTCGTTCGATTTGTTCACGACGTTGATCTGAAACGTTGGGCCGATTTTTCCCAGCGCCTCACGTCGATTGAAGTTCCTTGGCAGGCAATGCCGTAAATCACCTTCACGTTTTTCACATAGCTGGTCTTGAGCTTCACCGAATCCAACACCGTCGAGCAGATGATCCTCGATGCCGCGACCTCGCTCGGCAGCGGCGCGGGGGCTTCCGTGCTGCGGGAAGACCCGCCGGCGGGCTGGGGCGGTTCGTTGGGCGAGGAGTTCAAGCCGGCGAAGTGGACCTACGTGGCGGCGACGCAGATTCCCCAGCAGCCGGGCGAGGTGATGGTGGAGACGTGGGTGCGGGAGGCGCTCATCGCCCTGAACCCGGAGATCGCGGCGCAGCCGGACCGGGCGGACGAGGTGATCTACGCCCTGCGTGCCATTTTGCTCGCCGTGGGCGGCGACGGCCTGGCGCGGGCGAACGAAAACTTCACCCAATGGCTGCGCGGGGAGAAGACGATGCCCTTTGGCCCGAACGGCGAGCATGTGCCGGTGCGGCTGCTGGACTTTGCCCAGCCGGGCCGGAACCGGCTGACGGTGACGAACCAGTGGACCTTCCAGAGCGGCACGGTGGAGAAGCGTTTCGACGTGGTCTTTCTCATCAACGGCCTGCCGCTGGTGATCGGCGAGGCGAAGACCCCGACACGCAGCGCGGTGACGTGGTTCGACGGGGCGTATCAGGTGAACGAGATCTACGAGAAGGAAGTGCCGGCGATGTTTGTGCCGAACGTCTTCTCCTTTGCCACGGAAGGCCGCTGCCTGCGCTACGGCAGCATCCGTATGCCGATTGATCTCTGGGGGCCGTGGCGCGATGACGACAACCAGGAGGAAGGCAATCTGGCCCTGGTGCGCAAGACGGTGGAAAGCCTCATCAGGCCCAGCGTGGTGCTGGACATCCTGCAGCACTTCACCCTTTTCGCCACGGACAAGAAGCACCGGCGCATCAAGGTGATCTGTCGCTACCAGCAATACGAAACGACGAACAAGATCGTGGCCCGCGTGGTGGCCGGGTATCCGAAGAAGGGGCTCATCTGGCATTTCCAGGGCAGCGGCAAGAGCCTGCTCATGGTCTTCGCCGCGCAGAAGCTGCGCCTGCATCCGCGCCTGGGCAATCCCACCGTGCTGATCGTGGTGGACCGCATCGACCTGGACACGCAGATCACCGCCACCTTCAACGCGGCGGACGTGCCCAACATGGTGGGCGTGGGCGACCGTAGGGAACTGCAACGCCTGCTGGGGCAGGACGTGCGCAAGGTGCTAATCACGACGATTCACAAATTCGCCGAGGCAGACGGGAAACTGAACGAGCGGAGCAACGTTATCGTGATGGTCGACGAGGCGCACCGCACGCAGGAGGGGGACCTCGGCCGCAAGATGCGCGATGCTTTGCCGAATGCCTTCCTCTTCGGCCTCACCGGCACGCCGATCAACCGGGCGGACCGCAACACCTTCTGGGCCTTCGGCGCAGACGAGGATGTGCAGGGCTACATGAGCCGCTACTCCTTCCAGGATTCCATCCGCGACAAGGCGACGCTGCCGCTGCACTTCGAGGCCCCGGCGGTGAAGCTCAAGATCGACAAGGCGGCGGTTGATGAAGCTTACAAGGAGATCACCGGCGACCTGAGCGAGCAGGATCGCGACGACCTCGCCAAACGCGCCGCCAAAATGGCCGTGCTAGTGAAGAACCCGGAGCGCGTGCGTGCCGTGGTGGAGCACATAGTGGGGCACTACCAGACCAAGGTGGAGCCGAACG
>JAGRPC010000052.1:5193-9804 GCA_020439925.1 Verrucomicrobiia bacterium
AACGGCTTCAAGGCGCAGGTGGTGGTCTTCGACCGCGAGTGTTGCGTGCTCTACAAGCAGGTGATGGACGAACTCATCGGTCCCGAGGCCAGCGCCATCGTGATGAGCAGCGCCCAGCACGACAAACCGGAGTGGAAGGAACACATCCGTGACAAGGACGCCGAGGAGAAGCTGCTCGACCGCTTCCGCGATCCGGCGGATCCGCTGAAGTTCGTCATCGTGACGAGTAAGCTGCTCACCGGCTTCGATGCGCCCATTTTGCAGGTGATGTATCTCGACAAGCCGATGAAGGATCACAACCTCCTTCAGGCCATCTGCCGGGTGAACCGCACCTACGGCCAGACCAAGACGCACGGCCTGATCGTGGACTACATCGGCATCTTCGACGATGTGGCCCGCGCCCTCGATTTCGACGAGAAGGCGGTGCAGCAGGTGGTGAGCAACATCGACGAGCTGCGCAAGGCTTTGCCCGTGCAGGTTCAGAAGTGCCTGGCCTTCTTCCCCGGCGTGGACCGCAGTGTCGGCGGCTACGAGGGCCTGATGGCTGCTCAACAGCACCTCCCCAATAATGAGGTGCGCGACAAGTTCGCCGCCGAATACAGCGTGCTCGGCACGATCTGGGAGGCGCTCTCGCCCGATCCCTGCCTGAGCGCCTACGAGAAGGACTTCAAGTGGTTGACCCAGGTCTACGAGTCAGTGAAGCCGGTGAGCGGCAACGGCCGACTACTCTGGCATCGCCTCGGCGCCAAGACGATCGAGCTCATCAACGAGAACATCCACGTCGAGGCCGTGCGTGACGACATCGAAGCGCTGGTGCTCGATGCCGAAGTGCTCGACAGCATTCTCAAGGACGCCAACCCATCGAAGAAAGCCCGCGAAGTGGAAATCAAGCTCATCGCCCGTCTCCGAAAACACGCCGGCAACCCGAAGTTCAAAGAACTCGGCGAGCGGCTGGAGAAGATTCGCGAGAAGCATGAGCAAGGTCTGCTCAACAGCCTGGAATTCCTCAAGGCCATTCTCGAGATCGCCAAGGATGTGGTCGAAACCGAGAACCGCGTCGATCCCGAGGAAGAACAGGACCGCGCCGTGGCTGCGCTGACCGAACTCTTCAACGAAGCCAAGAACCAGCACACCCATGTCATCGTCGAGCGCATCGTCGCCGACATCGACGCTATCGTGCGGCAGGTCCGCTTCGACGGGTGGCAGGCCACCGACCAGGGTGAACGCGAGGTGAAGCAGGCCCTTCGACGGGCGCTGCTGCGATACAAGCTGCACACGGACCAAGAGCTGTTCGACAAGGCCTACGGGTATATCCGGGAGTATTATTGACGGAGCATCCATCTTCAATGGGTTCGATTAGATTGAAATGGCATCAGGATTCGTAAATTGCACTCTGCGCCCGCTCAGGCTGGCGTTTGTTGTTCCACCTCGCCGAAAGAGTGCGGTGCGGCGTGCCATCCAGATCAATTCATTTCTCTGGGGTGGCGCCTACAACCCAATCATTCCATTCTACAAAAAGGCCCCAAAAAACGCTGCAAAACTTTGGCA
This sequence comes from Verrucomicrobiia bacterium, assembly GCA_020439925.1. Taxonomy (GTDB): domain Bacteria; phylum Verrucomicrobiota; class Verrucomicrobiia; order Verrucomicrobiales; family DEV007; genus Arctic95D-9. The sequence continues at coordinate 6,742 of JAGRPC010000052.1, forward strand.
AGGCTCTACTGCCAGTGAGGTATTTGTTGGTTCGATAAAAGCCTTCGATCCTGATTTTATCGTAAAGATCGACGTCGGAGACCTCGGGCACCGTGAGTTAAGTAACTACAATGAAATTGGGGCCGAGGACATCATGAAGCCGGCTGTCGACGAAGGTATCCCAGGCTATGGTGTAGGCATTTTTGAAATACTCGCTCACCTCATCGCCCGGGACTTCAAATTCGTTGAAAGAACACCTACCGAGTTCTTCATACCAAAAGTCGATCGCAATCTCTTTCTCGCAGCGATGTTCGGTGAGATCGATGTAGATTTGGGAAGAATGTTGGACGATTACTCCGAACACCTGCCAAGTTATGAGAGAGGTTCCATCAGTGTTTCGTCTGCCATACAAGAACTCGGGCGGAATAGGATGTTTCCAAGGAGAATTACTCATTGGAGACTGAACACCCGCCGAACTAGTCATGCCCAAGACTTCCTGCTGCTGATGGATGAGGGTGAGCTCGACGATATCCTATACTACTGGAATTTAAGAGCGTCAGGCCGACAGGTAGTGCCAGTAGCAATCAGCCAGAAGGACGACGCGAGCACGCTGAGTTTTTGCCAAGAATACTTGAGCGATTGCTATTGGCCGCATCGCAACAACGAGGAATTTTTTAACCGAGCGGCCATTTTGCCGGCCCCTTCAATAAGCGAGTCCCAGCTGAACTCGCTTGCCGATTCTCTAGAGGCAGATGCCTCCCTCACGGGCAACGATGGGCGCCGGAAGTATTTCATCCAGCCGTGGCGGCCAAAGATCTGGAGTGCCTTTGACCGTCGGCACAACGGAGGAGAACCGGCCGAGATATACCTAGAGCGCAGACATATCAGCCTGTCATCTCAAGATGATTGGTTTGATATTCCTCAGCTGATACCCGAGTTCGCAGACAAATACGCGCCCACTGCAAAGCCGAAATGTGCCAATGTGCTCGATCTTCGGATCAACGACGAGGCCGCAGCTTATGCCGGTGTCATCCCCGATGGAGGCAGCGAAGTTGCACTTGCTGTGAATCGAATGGGGTTCGAGCACAGATGCTCTAAGGGCGCGATCGTCGACTTCCCATGGCACTCCGACTACGAAACAACGATCCATGCGCCCCGGGCCGACGAGGTAGTGATCGCATGATTCAAGGAGCGAGGTTGGGAGCTGCAGTTGTCTGACAAAGGCCACCTGACGAAGCATCTGCTTAGACAGATTGGGGGATCTCGATCAGACCATTTCATCAACAATGAACCGGTAGTCAGGCTCCTTGGAGAAATATCGCGAAAAGGGAGGCTCAAGTCTGAAACTCTCAAGATGCAAATCAACAAGGAATTCAAGGATTGGAATTCCGATCAAAAGAGCCACTTAATGAAATGGCTTACGGACAAGGAGATCATTCGGTTAGGCATCGAGGTCAAGTGCCCGGAGTGTCGTCAGCGGACTTGGCAATCTCTTGACGACGCCGCAAGCTCGGTCAGCTGCCAACAATGCCTGGGCAAGTTTTCAATACCAGCCCATGACACATCAGAAATTGCTTGGGCATACAAAGGGAACGGTGCTTTCTCATCTCGGGAGCGTACACAGGGCGGGATTGCTGTCGTCCTCACCTACAAGCTTTTCGCCAACCCGCTTGGAAATCGCTCGACTACAATGTTCAGCTCGATAGCCAGACGAGCCAGCGACGAAGTCGAGATCGACCTCATTATGTTCACGGAGAAAATGAAGTACGGTTACCCTGAAAGGCATCTGATACTTTCCGAATGCAAGAGCTACAACGAGTTTGAAGAGCGGGATCTTACACGTATGGAGAGTTTCGCGCTGGAATGCCCTGATTCATCGATCATTTTCGCCACTCTTCGCAGAAATTTAGCCAATAGAGAGAAGCGAATGTTTACGAAACTGGTCAAGCGCATGTGGCGTAGACGGAAGAAGGGAGGCGCATTCTCTCCGGTTGTGATCCTTACCGGAAACGAACTCTACGGGCGGGGAGACCCCTGGCAGTCTTGGCGCAACCTCGGGGGGGGATTTGCCAAGTACGAGAACTATCGGGGCGGTCACGACACCGAGATGCAATCGTTATCCGATTGCACGCAAGCGCTTTACCTTGACCTTGATCCTTGGGCCGAGATGCGAAAGTGACGACTGGATCGGTTAGATCGCAGCTAAAAGAAAAGCCCCACCATACGAGGCGCGACTTTTCTTCCGGCCCGGTCAGCTCAAGCCGACCAGACCGTCGAACAGCCCGTGGAGGGGCTGGGTGGGGTGCATGACCGTGTTCGGGTTTTGATATCCCATCTTCACTTCGGTGGCTGCTTCGAATGAGCTGCACCCGTTCCGGGGACGGAAGATCCTCGTGGAACGGGATACGCAACCCCTGCAGGATCCCGTCGCGTGGAACTGAAGGGAAATTACTTTCTAGCCCCACTTCGCTTGCTTCGCCGTATACGTGGAATTGATAACGGTCCAATTCAAGAAGTAGGAGCTAAGAGAAAACCCGCCCTGCTCGGAGCGGCGGGTTCTCTCCGGCTGCCTCACCTCCTTCACGCATTCGGGAGGGGCAGCCTGTGTCTCCGTTCTTGGTCGGTATTCGAGCGCACGGGACGGAGAAGTTGCGGATCCGCCCACCGGGGCTCAACCGAGATCGAGCTTCCGCTTGCCGTGACAAGATGGGTTGGCATGGGTGGCGTGCCGGGCGCGGCCCTGCGACCAGAGGCGCAGGCGCTCGATGGATTCGCTCATGGTGGTGGCGAGCGGGACGGAATCGGACAGCACCTGGCCGAGATCCAGCTCGGCGGGTTCCCGGTCCTCGGTGAAGGCACAGTGCATGGCTTCCACGAAGGCGGCCTCGATCTCGGCGCCGGTGTGCAGTTCACTGGCCCGGGCCAAGACAACCGTGTCGTAGGCGGTTCGTTCGCGACCGAACTTCTCGATCACGATGTCCCAGATGGCGGCGCGCTCCTTGGCATCGGGCAGATCGACGAACCAGCATTCGTCCCAGCGCCCCTTGCGGAGCAATTCGGGCGGGAGCTTGCTGATATCGTTGG
>JAGRPC010000489.1 GCA_020439925.1 Verrucomicrobiia bacterium
CGCCCACGAGGACGGCGAACATCCTCCTCGACGTCTCCGGCTCGGCGGACGACAAGTCCCGCTCCATCGCCGAGGTCGCCATCACCGGCTGCACCATCCAGCACAGTTCGAATTATTCCGGCGCGGATTTCACCAAACTCGCCCCCGGTGGGGCGAACATCCGCTTCCTCGGGAAGGAGATCGCTCCGATCGATTCCGTTACGATCTCCGGCAACGTCCTCAGCGACGTCTCCGTCAACGTCGACCTGCAGGACTGCACCGACATCACTTTCAGCGGCAATGTCCTCTTCGCGCCGAACCCGGACAACCTCCACGTTGTCCGCGGCAAGCGCGTCGTCGTCAACGGGAACACCTTCAATCCTCGCGAATTCGAACGCCCGGGCCGCGTCGTCTTCGAGGAATGCCAGGACTGCGTCTTCTCCAACAACACGCTCCGCGCCCTCGCCGCCCCGGATGGCTCCGTCTTGGTGAAATCCTCGAAACGACTCGCCCTGAACGGCAACCTCCTCACCGAATCACAGGGAGGTGTCGCGATCGAGAAATCGTCCGACATCGTCGTGCGGGACTGGCTCGCTTCCGGACTCCCGGAAGGCACCCCGCTCGTCTCGAAGGACGAAGATTCGGAACGGATCGTCGAGGAGGGAACCGTCGCCGCCCCGTGAGGGAGTTCGCCGGTTTTCCTGCCCGGATTTCTCAGTTCAGCCCCCTCGGTCCCTCGGGAGTCCGGCCGTCTTCGTTGAAGGTCAGGTTGAGTCCCCACTCCGCCTTGGCCGTCGTGTCCTGGATCAGTTTGCAGAAAGAGTGGAGGATGTGCTCGCCCATCACCATCTCGATCCCCTGCCCGTTCTGCGGGTGCATGCAGAGGAGCGGCTGTCCGTCCGGCGCAGGTTTCACCCCGATGCCGAAGAGAAGAATGGGCTGCTCCCCGAGCGGCAGGTAGGTGCTTTCCTGATACTGGGTTTTGAAATCGGCCTGGGAAACGACTTCCTGGTGTTTCATCTCCTTTTTCGCCGCTTCGACCAGCGGGTCGGAAACGGGGGTTCCGGTCGTTTCCTGCGGTTCCGCCTGGGTCTTGGCGAGGATCTGCATCAGGGTGTGCCAGAGGATCGCGATGTAGCGCCGAGTCATCCAGAACCTGAATTCCTGACGCGCCTTTGTGTTGACGCGGAAGAGCATGCGGTCCTCCGCCGCCACGTAGGTTAGCTGCATCTGGTGCATCTGGCTCATTCCCGCAATCGTCGCCGCTCTGTCAGGCTCGTCAAGCCTCGTCGTAGATGCGGAACAAACCCGAATGGTCGAGGTTGCCGTGTCCCATCTCGTGGACAAAACGTTCCCAGAGCTGCCGGGAATTTGCCAGGGTCGAGGACCGTAGCCCGACCCGTTCCGCCAGATCGGACATGAGACGCACGTCCTTCAGCTGCAGTTCGCTCCGTCCGCCCGGGGCGAAATCCCGCCGCACCATGCGGTCGCCGTGCAGTTCGAGGATGCGGCTCTCGGCGAACCCTCCCCGCAGGGCCTCGCGCACGAGGGCCGGGTCCACCCCGGCGAGTTCGGCGAGCCGCAAGGCCTGGGCGACCGCGTCGATGGTCTGGGCGACGATGAGCTGGTTTGCCAGCTTCGTCACCTGGCCCGCCCCCTGGGCGCCCATATGCGTCACCTTTCCTCCCACAACCTCGAGCACGGGAAGGACCCGCGCAAAGGTTTCCTCCGACCCTCCCGCCATGATCGTGAGATTGCCGGCCTCCGCTCCGACCTGTCCTCCGGAAACCGGGGCATCGAGCCACTCCGCTCCTTTCCCCCGAACCCGTTCGGCGAAGGAAAGAGTTTCCGCATAACCCGTCGTGCCAAAGTCGATGACCACGGTTCCTGGCGGGATGACCGGCTCGATCCAGTCGACGACGGAGGCGACCACGTCGTTGTGGGTGAGGTTGAGGCAGACCACCCCGCCCCCGGCCGCTTCGGCCACCGCTCCGGGATCGGAAGCCACGTTCATGCCCCGCTCCGCGGCCAGGCGGGCGCGCCCTTCGCTGCGGTTCCATACCGTCATTTCGGCCCCCGCATCCTGCAGGTGGCAGGCCATGGGCCAGCCCATGTTTCCGAGGCCAATGAATCCGATCTTGTGTCCGGTGAGGGTTTCGCTCATCTTCGCACGCTAACCGTTTTTTATCAGGGAACAAGATAACGCATGAAAGTGGTCATCACCGGCGGAGGAGGATTCCTCGGCAGCCAGCTCGCCAAGCGACTTCGCGAAAGAGGAACCCTCACCGGACCCTCGGGATCGGAGGAGGAGATCGATTCCATCGTCCTCTTCGACGCGCAGTTCGCTCCCTCCGTCGAGGCGATGGCGAGCGAAGAGGGTCAGGCAATCGACCTGACCCTCTTGACCGCCGACATGGGTGACCGCGACGCCGTCTTTGCCGCGATCGACCGTGACGACATCGCCGTGTTTCACCTTGCCTCCATGGTCAGCGGGGAATGCGAGCAGCGCTTCGACGACGCCCTTCGCGCCAACCTCGACGGAGGGCGCCATCTCCTCGAAGCCCTGCGCCAGCGCGAGGGACTTCCCCGTGTCGTCTTTGCCAGCAGCGTCGCCACCTACGGCGGGGCCGACATGCCCGACCGGGTCAGCGACCTGACGAAACGCACGCCCCAGACCACCTACGGAATGACCAAGGCGATCATCGAGCTGATGATCAACGACTATTCGCGCAAGGGCTTCCTCGAGGGACGCTCCGCACGACTCCCCACCATCATCATCCGCCCCGGGAAACCCAACGCCGCCGCCTCGAGCTGGGCCAGCGGGATGTTCCGCGAGCCTCTCAACAGCGAGCCCTGCTACCTGCCCGTCCACCGCGACCAGTGCCATCCCGTCCTCGGTTACCGGGACGTCGTCGAATCCTTCATCGCGCTGCACGAAGCCGCCCCCTCCATCCTCGAGTCTGACCGGGCCTACGTTCTCCCCAGCCACCGCATCACCGTGGCCGAGGGGCTCACGGTGATGGAGCAGGTCGCGACCGAGTTCGGGATCACGCCCGGGATCGTCTTCGACGACCCGAACCCGGTGATCCAGGCCATCGTCGACACCTGGCCCACCGCTACCGACGGCAGCCGCGCCCTGAAGATCGGCGTTCCGCAACCCAAGCCCCTCTCGGAAATCGTCAGGGACTACTTGAGGGACTTCGTGGTGACTTGAGACCCGCGGGAAACGTCTACCCCGCGAACTCCTCCATCCAGACCGTTTCCTTCCGCCGAATGGATTCCTGGGCGGCGAGACAGACCGCCACGGCGAGCCGGGCGGAGGTTCCGTCGTTGAGCGGGACCCGGTCGTGGCGGATGCACTCGAGGAAGTGCTCTAGCTGTGGCCGGATGCCGCGGTCGATGCGTCCGGAACTGTCCGTAAAATTCGCGGCGTCGCCGTCGTCGGCGATCTTCATGACCGTGCGGTCGGGCGGGCCAAACCGATGATGCACCAGCTCGAGGGCCTGGTTGCGTGTGTCGATGCGCCCCTTGTCGCCGCAGACCCCGATCTCGCAGTCCCCTCCATGGGGCGCGAAGAGACAGAGCTCGAGAGAGGCACGCCGACCTCCCTCGTATTCGACGAGGATCTGGGCGTTGTCGAGAATCTCGCGGTCGGTGAGCACGTTCGTGCCACCGTGGGCGCTGACCCTGACCGGCGCACAGTCCATCATCCAGTTGAAGAGGTCGAAATGGTGCACGTTCTTCTCGAGGATCGCGCCGCCGGTGACCGCCTCGCTTGAACGCCATCCCGGCCGCATCGGCCCGCGGAATTCACGGCACCACATGAGCTGGAGATCGCCGATGTCGCCGCGGGCGATCATCTCCTTCACCTGCCCGTAGAGACGCTGAAACCGCATCTCGTGCCCGATCTGGAGCACTCGGTGCGCCTCTCCTGCCGCGGCGATGATGTCATCGCATTCCCCGAGGGTGAGGCCGAGAGGCTTCTCGCAGAAAACGTGTTTTCCGGCACGCAGCGCTGCAGTGGCGGCGGCATGGTGCTGGTCGTTGGTCAGGGCCACGACGATGACATCGAGATCGTCGAGGGCGACCACCTCGCGCCAGTCCGAATAGGTACGAAGGGAATCGCCGGCAATGCCCCTCGCCGCAGCGAGACTTTCCGCGCTACGGCTGCTTGCGGCGGTGACGGAGACGCCGCCAAGGGAAACGAGGTTGCGGAGGTGGGCCTCGCGGCCGAACCAGCCGGCACCGAGGAGGCCGACGCGGAGGGTATCGGGACTGCTCATGAATCTGTTTTCGGGGGATTAGGTCCAGAACTCACGCAACGGCCCTAACATGATTCCCAAAACCAGGTAGACGGCCGCTGCGAGGGAGTGTGAAATCATTTCATTCCGCGCGGCGTCCATCAATCCCAAAGGCTCCCTCTCTCCGGACTTGCGCACCAGACAAAGGATCCGGAAAACGAATCCTCCGTGCAGGATCGCGAGGGCGGCGACGGAAACGAACAAACCCCATTTTATCCAAACCGCGTCCGAATCGGGCGAAGGCAGAAGCAGCAGCACAAACACGAGGAACAAAACCCGGTCCGCGATGCCCAACCAGCCCGGGCACAGCTTGCCTTTCATGCCCGCGGGAAGGTGGGCCAGCATCTCCAGTTGCCGCGCATGTCTCTTGATTCCCCAGATCATCAGGGGCAGCAAGACACCCAGGGTTCCGAGGACCGCGAGAACGATCAGGAGCGCGTTCATGGGACGATGAGGCGCCGCCTCAGCCGGCAGCCACCGCTTCCTCAACGTCCGTTTGGTCGACCGCAGTCACCTTGCGTTTTTTCTCCTTCCGCACCGGTCGTTTCCGGAAGACGAACTTCACCACGGAGACGACCACATAGAGCAGGCAAACCCCGCCCATGGCCAGCATCAAGGTGGTGAATCGATCTTGCGGATCGAAGATCTCCTTCAGGTAATTCGGCAGCAGGCGACCGACGGCAAGACCGGTCCCGATGAGGGCGGCGAGAAAGGCGATCTGCAACCCGGTCTTCCGCAGGAGCAGGGCGATGATCACGCCAATCAGCATGACTCCCCCGACGAAGGCCGGGATGGCGGCGGTGAGCACGGGCCCCGCCTCGCCGCGCGCCTCCCACCCGTAATAGGACGAGGCACCGACACCGCCGAGGGCGAGCGAGCAGAGGAGGGTGAAGATTCTCATGAGCGAATGTCAGGGTTCGGCGGATGCGGTTTTTGCTCCCTCGAAAAGGTCGGCGACGATCCCCTCCGCGAGCGGCTTTGCGATCTCCGAACCAAAGGCAAGCGGCCGGATCGGCCCGAATCGATCACGTCCGATCCAGAGCCCCCAGGTGTGGGTGTCGTTGAATCCGAAATGCCAGGCATCGGAGAAGATCGGCGTGGTTCCCGACTTGCCTCTTGCCCCGGGAATCGTCTCCGAGAGCGGAAGGGCCGAGACGATCGCCTTGGCGGTCGAAGCCTTCATCGCCGTGGCCGGCGCAGGGGAGGCGGGCGAGGCGATCACTTTTCCGTTTGGATCCCGGATCTCCCTGATGAGACGCGGAGCCGGTGCAGGCACCCCTTCGTTGGGAAAGACGGTGTAGGCGCGCGTCAGTTCGCTGAGGCTCGCCTCGCTCGCCCCGAGAAGGC
>JAGRPC010000053.1 GCA_020439925.1 Verrucomicrobiia bacterium
TACCTCTCCCTCGGCCAGCCCAGCCCCAGTCTCAGCGGAGGCGAGGCCCAGCGCATCAAGCTCGTCACCGAACTGACGCGGGGTCTCGGCCGGGCGAGCCACGCCCTTCTCCGCCAGAACCGGAAGCCGAAGTCGACCCTCTACCTCATCGAGGAACCTTCCATCGGGCTCCACCTCGCGGACGTGAAGCGCCTCCTCGAGGTGATGCACCGCCTCGTCGACGAAGGCCACACCGTTGTCGTCATCGAGCACAGCCTCGAGATCATGGCCGAGGCCGATTACCTCATCGACATCGGACCCGAAGCCGGGGAGGCCGGGGGCGAAGTCGTCGCCACCGGCACCCCCGAGGAAGTCGTGAAGGTGAAGAAGAGCCGGACAGCGCCATTCCTGGCGGAGAGACTCGGCAAAAAGTGATTCGGCCGGGTCGGCTCCTTCATTTCCTCACCATCCCGAGCGCCGGAAACCCGAACCGGAGGAGCTGCTGGATCTCGAGAATCCGGAACTCGAACGGGAACTGGAGGAACTACGGAAGCTCGACGAGGAGGAAGAAAAGGAAGACCGTCTTCGTGAGGCTGCCGCGGCCGCCGCAGCTGCCGCAGCAGCAGCCGCACGGATTTTCGCCGACTCGGCGGCCTGGGCCTGTTGCAGCTCGTGGAGGGCCACGCCGCGGGCCGCGATGGCGAGTTCGCGGGCGTTGGCGTATCGACCGTTCGCGAGGCGCTCCTTCGCGGAAGCGAGTCCGCTCGCCCCGGCGTCGCGATTGATCCCGACCCCGTGTCGGCTTCGCCAACGATGAAGGTCGGCGAGGGAGGCCGACGCTGCAGCGATCTCGGCGACCGCGTCGCGAGCAGCCGCGAGTTCCGCCTCGAGGATGCTTCTCACCTCCCCGATTTCGCCGGTGAGGGCATTGATACGCTCGTACCAGTCGGGCCACTCCTCGTGGGGTTGTTCCAACGCGAGGACGATGCGGTCGAGTTCGGAGGAAAGTTCTCCATGGCGCCGGATCGCGCCAGTCAACGCCTCGCTGTCGGGAACCCCGTCGTGTTCGGCCTCGCGCAAGTGCGACAGACAAAAGGCCAGCGCGGCTCGGGCACCGGTGGCGGCCGACTCGGCGAGGGCGTGGGCCTTCCAGTCCGCTCGGATTCCGTCGTCAACGGCATTGAACTCCTCTCCCACGGCCACCGCCCGGCGAAGGCGCACGAAGGGATCACCGCCCCCGCGGGCATGCTCCGCAATCAGGGATTCGAGCCGTTTCACGGCGGATAGATGTTCGGTCAGGGTCGAGCCGCAGGTGCGCGGGTCCGAGGTCAGCACGCCAAGGTCACTGTCCCGGGAGAGACTCTTCTCCAACGAAGGGGCAATGGCGGCCTCGGCCGACTTGAGTGAGGCGTGATGATCCTCGACGAGGGCGATCTGGTGCCTCGCGAATCCGAGTTCATCCGCGATCGTCTCGAGGAGCCCTCCTGCCTGGATCAGGGCTCCGTCGGCAAAAGCCTCCTCGCTCGTCGCAAACCTCCCTTCCGCCGACTCCAGAAGACGAGCGGCGCGACCGATACAATCGACAACGCTCTGGGGCCCGTTGACCTGGTCGCCATATGGCGCCGAAAAAAGCAGGACGGAAGGATCGTAGTTTTCCTGCAGATCCCTCAGTTTCTCCGAAGCGGAAGGAAGGGAGGTCTCGAGTTCGCCGAGCTCACGCTTCAACTCCTCAACCGTCTCCCGATGATTCCCGGCGCTCTCCAGGCTGAGGCCGATCAACTCGGACGCGTCATCGAGGCAGCGCTCCGCCTCGTCGAGATCCTCGAGGGCAGCGGAGGACTCGCCCCGATCAATCGCGGACAGAGCCACCTCGATGCCGCAGCGAGCCGTTTCGAGTTTTTCGACGGGGGAAAGGCCCGGCTCGACGAGCAACCGCTCCGGAGAAAGTCCGATCCTGGACCCCAGGTCGCGACGGGCTTCCGAGACATTCTCGTGAAGAGCCGCCATCCGCTCCGAAAGGTTCCCGGTCGCCCGGCTGGTCAGGTCGACACAAGCGAGGGCGCGTCCCGTGAAGCGGGTGAGATCGTCGTCGAAAGCAACGAGGGATTCCGCAGCGCTCGAGTGGGGGACCGAAGCACTGATTTCCTCGGATCGCCTGACGAAACCGGCCAGCCCCTCCTCCATCCACGCGGCGACACGACCGAGTTCCCGGAGTTTTTCCCGGCTCTCGAGGAGGCGGGGCAGATCCTCCTCGCGAAATTGGCCGATCCGGTCCAGGAGGATCCTGGCCTCCGTGACGAGGCGTTCCGGAAACGGGAGCAGATTCTCGAAGCTCTCCACAGGATCCGTCCTGCCGAGGTCTGCGGAAAGGGCGAGACCTTTCTCCGCCTCGGGAAGAAGGCTGGTTTTCATCGCTTCGAGAGGGAAGAGCCGGTCCTCGTTCGCGAGGAGGGACCATTCGTCGGCGCGATCCGAAAGCCGCTCGACGGCACCGAGAAGTTCCTGCTGTTTTTGAGGGAGCCCGTCGATGCCGGCGGCCAGGCGAACGAGGTTCGCTCCCGCGAGCTGTTGGCGCGAGTCGTAGGCCTCGACGAGGCGGGCAAAGGAGAGCTTGAACGGTTCGTAGTCCTCGATTCGACCGAGGAGAGAGCGGGCCTTGCGCTTCCTCTCCTCGGACTCGGAAACACCAAGAATCTCGGCGAGTCCGTCGCGATCTTCGAAGCCGATGGGTTCCGCGTTGAGGAGACGGATCCCCCTGCGGTAACGATGCGAGGAGAAGAGATTGAGAAGTTTACCGGGAAGAGACCGGGGAACGATGAGCCGTCCCGCCTCGTCCATGACCCGGTCCGTTGCCGAAGACATGATAAACAGCTCGTCCACCGTTCGAATGGTCTCGCGGGCAAGCGACTCCGTCGTGCCGGAGTATCCACGTTCCTCGAGATCACGACTCGACCCGACGAGGAGCCCGGTGCGGTCCATCAGCTGGAAGAGCTCGTCGAAGCGCCCCCGCAGTTGCTCCTTCCAGCCGAGATAAAGCGCCACGGCCTCCTTCTTTTGGGGAAGGCGCAGCCGGTTGGCGACGACGAGGAGCACGATGAGGGTCAGAAGCGCAACGATCAACAGGACCCGCGTCACGAGGATTCTGCGTGCCTCTGCCTCCTCCCATTCCCGCAGGTGACGCTTCGCGTCGCCGAGGGCGGCGAGGGATTCCTCTAGCTGGCTGACATAAAGGGGTTCGCCGGCAGCGTGATTCTCGCGGGCGGCTTTCAGCGCATCCGACGCATGCGCGAGGCTTCCCGCAACCAGGCCGGCTCCGGCCGGCTCCAGATGTCGACGAATTTCCTCCTCGATCGGATCAAAACGGGGAAGATCCTCTTCCCATCGGTCGAGCCCCTCATGGAAGTGGTCGATGGCCTGGTTCACGGAGCGGAATTCCTCCCTCGCCTTCGGGAGATTGGCCTCCGAGACGAGACCTTCGATGTAGGAAACGGAGGCCCGCCATTTCCCGAACTCCGGCGTGACCAACGAGCCTGTGACCTTCGGATGTTTCTCCGAAAAGGCGGAAAGCCGCGCCTCGGCTTCTTCGATCCTCTTCCGGATCCGGCCCGGATAAGCCTTCGCCTCGTCGAGTGCCTTCTGCCGTTCCAGTTCGGCAAGTCGCTTCTCCTGAGCCTCCTGCTCGAGCTTGCGGGTCAGCGAGGTATCGATCGAGGTGATCGTGTCCTTCACCGCGTCGACGATGCGGCCGCCATTCCGCATCGCCCGGATCGCCGGTGCGTCGAGGCGTCCCACCCAGTAACGTTCGCCGAGGCCGCGCCGATCATAGACATCCGAAGCGAAATAGGAGAACTTCCGCTCCTTGAGAAAGAGGACAAAGACGGCCCCGTTCGTCTCACCGGTCCGCGGATCGACGAGACGCCCGAAACCCGTTTCGTTGGAGAGTCCCTCGCCCAGGGCATACTCGACCGCATCCATTCCCGAGCGACCGGAGTGCGACTGGTCCCGTGAGTTCTCCATGAGCACCACGGTCCAGTTCGGAGCATTTCCGTCGAGCCAGGTCTCGAGTTCATCGAGTCGTTCCTGACTGACACCCAAAGACCCGCTGATCCAGAGGTGCCTCTCGGGAATCCAGTTTTCGATGACTTCGCGGATTCGGAAAAACGATCTCTCCCCATCCGCCTGGGCCACGTGGGCAAGGAAGAGGAGACCGGAAACCAGTGAAAGAAAGACGCGGTTCACGGGGAGCACCTTAACAGCCCGGGGAATGGCCGGGGAATGATAAATCGGGAGTGATTTTGTATCAGCCTCAGGCCACGAGGTCGTGTTGAGGAGACTCCTCTTTCGAAGATTCGGGACCCTCCAGGTCGGCGGACACCGGTGGGTTTGCCTCCAGGTGAAGGGCGACCACTATCTCGAAGACGATGCATGGCGTGCCGAGACAAACACCCAGAACAGCTGCCGCCACGTTGGAGAATGGGTGATTCAAGGGAGGAAGAGCCGCCAACGCCCCCAGCGCTCCCGAGACCATGACAACCGGCGAGTAGAGAACCAGCCGGTAGAGAAACAGTTGCCAGAAGCGACCCCTGGTTCGTTCCCAGCTTCGACGGGTAGCTGCTCCTCCCCCTCGCCCGATCACGAGAGAGAAAGCCTCTGCAGTCATCAGTCGGTTCCCCACGTAAGTGAGAAGGGACCCGGCCAAGATCAGGACAACGAGCACAACCGGGAAGGAACCCGAAGCGACCGCTATGAAGCCCATAAGGAAGGCCCCGGGAAAGACGATGATGGAAACGAGAATCCGGGTGTAGAGGACCTTGCCGAAATGATGCTTTGCCTCTCGGAAGAGGCGGGTCACGTCCCAGGCCCCCCCGCCTTTCCATCGGTCGAGGGCGTAGGCGAAGAGCCCCGCGCCGACGAAGGCTCCCGCGATCAGATTGACCAGCTGGGAGGACAACTGTCCGATCGGATTCACCCGCTCGGGACCGGACCCGGCCAGAAACACGACGGCCAACAGAAACGGTGCATTGATCGCCCCCGCGAACAAGACCAACAAGCCCCATTGCGCGGACCAGATTTCCCACGCGGTTGAAATCAGCGACGCCAGGGTCAAGCGGGGCGCGAAGGGATAACCAGGCAGCGGAACCGCCACCTCGCCCCCTCCCTCTTCGAGACGCTGGATAAAATCTTCGCGATGTTCGGGAGCGATCCACTGTTCGCCAAACGGCAACATCTGCGAAATTGGGAGCCGCTTCCCAGAGAAGGCGCAGGTCTCCATTTCCTCGTCCATCGGTTCGACGGAACCTGCTCCCTCAAAGGTCGGCATGACCGTGGCATAGTCCTGCCAATCGGACATTCCCTCCGACCAGACGAGGGTTTCACGCCGAACCGCACCCAGATCGAAAAGTTCGGCGAGGTGTTTTTCCGTCACCGGCCCGAGCCGATTTCCTTCGGATTCATAAAACCAAAACCGCTCGGACATGCGGGGAGGATGCCGACCGGCCGAAGCGTGGTCGAGAAGATTCTTCGGCCATTCCGGGTAGTTCGTACGGTCCCGAAAGAAGCGTGATCTCTCGCAGGTGGTTGTTTTTCGCTCCAAAGATGGTCAAAAACTGTCCAGTTTTCGATTTCCTCAAGGACTCCGTTGACCGAACCGGGAGGCCTCCGCTAAACGAACCCGCATGACTTCGGAATCGCTTTCCTCCCCAACCCGCTTCCCCACCGCCGCCTTCGCCCTTCTTCTTCTGACCGGATCGTCTTTCCTCCGGGCCCAGGGAGAGCCTTCCGGTCCCATTCTTGGTCCTACCGAGGTGACTTCCAGCGGAAATTCGGACACCCTTTCGCGCGCAGACCGCAGCCGGGGCACCTTCTCGAGCCCCGATCTTCGGACTGACGCGCCCGAAGTTGGACTGGTCGATCTCGACGAAACCTCATCCGGGGGGGATTTCGGAGCCTACGATCAGCCCGAATGGGTGCAGCACCGCCGGTTCGCCACCACCCGTGTTCACATTCAGCGGGACCCGTGGGAAGCCGCCTTTGAAGAATGGTGGCGCGGGCGCCTCAGCGGCGGGAATTTCAAGAACCGTTTCCAGGAGGAGTTGGAACTCGGACTTCCCGGACGGATCCAGCTCGACCTCTACCACACCTGGGTTTACGAGGCGGGTGACTCCTCTCATCACGACGTCAGTTTCGAGGTGCGGCACGCCCTCGCGGACTGGGGTGAAATCCCGCTGAACCCCGCCCTCTACCTCGAATACAAGTGGGTCGACCCGTTGCACGGAGGCGATGTCATCGAGCCGAAGCTCCTCTTCGGGGACACTTTCGGAGACGGGTGGGACTATGGCTTGAACCTCGTCTACGAGCGCGAACTTGGAGGTTCCAGCACCGAAGAATGGCAGGTCACCCAGGGAATCAGCCGAGCCCTCTGCGACCAGGTCTCCCTTGGACTGGAAGGCAAGTACGTCCACGAAACCGTCGACGGAGCCCGCGGCAATCCCGAGCACAAGATCCTCCTCGGTCCCAGCATCCAGTTCCGGCCTCTCGGAAACGTTCACCTCGATGTCGTGGCTCTCGCCGGGCTGACCGAGGATGCCCCCGACCTCGAGACCTGGGTGGTCTTCGGGTGGGATTTTGGCGGAGGACCCGGCGGTCGCACCGCGCGCTCTCCGGTCTCCGGGCGGCGGTGAGTCTCGGAACGACTCGCTCGTTTTCCCTTACCGGGGACCCGGGTTCATTTCTTCCTGAAACATCACGGCCATGCCGCGCAGTTTCCGGACGAGCCCGGCATCACGGACGGGCGAAGCTTCTCCGGGATCGGTCTCGAGGTCGAAGAGTTGCGGCGTCGGGTTCAGGGTGAGTTTCCACTTTCCGGATCGAACGGCCGCGAGCTGTCCCTCGGCACCGTGGTAAAAGAAGGCATTGAGATACTCCGAACGCGTCACCAGGGGAGCCCATTCTCCTGGAGGATCCCACGGCCGTCCCAGTGACACGGACGCATTGAGCGAGAGATTGTCCTTCGGATCGGGAATCGAATCGGTCTTTCCCGTGAGCATCGGGGTGAGGTCGCGACCGTCGAGGATGCGGTCATCGGGCACCTTCACGTCCGCGAAGGTCGAGAGGGTCGGAAACCAGTCCATCGCGTGCACGAGTTCGTTCGAAACGTGCCCGCGACGCACGCCCGCACCGCGAACGATGCAGGGCACGCGGATTCCGCACTCCCAGGTCGTGAGCTTGTTTCCCCGCATCGGCTGCGAGGGACTGCGACCGGGCCCCCGCCCGTTGTCCGACGCAAAAACCACGATGGTATTCCCGGCAAGGCCGAGGCGGTCCAGCGTGTCGAGAAGTCGGCCGGTGTGGTAGTCCAGTTCCTCGATGGCGTCGCCGTAGAGGCCCCACTTCGATTTTCCCAGGAACTCCTCGCTCGCGGCGACGGGTTCGTGAAGCATGGCGTGGGGCAGGTAGACGAAGAACGGCTTGCCTGCCTTCTGCTGCTGCTCGATGAAGGCGATCGCCTCGTCGGTGTAGAGACGGGTCAGTTCGGTCGGATCGGCCGGGCGCTTCACCACCGTCTCGTTTCTCATCAGGGGCACACCCCCTTCCTTGTCGAAATAGACCGTCTCCACCGGATCGAGATTGTGCAGCAGGCCGAAATAATGATCGAAGCCCCTCGCATGCGGAAGCATTTCCGGAGCAAAGCCGACATGCCACTTCCCGA
Source organism: Verrucomicrobiia bacterium (assembly GCA_020439925.1). Lineage (GTDB taxonomy): Bacteria > Verrucomicrobiota > Verrucomicrobiia > Verrucomicrobiales > DEV007 > Arctic95D-9. Next base: position 7,688 of record JAGRPC010000053.1, read on the forward strand.
TGCAGGCGGCAGCGTAACCGGCAGGTTTCAACAGTTCCGCGAGGGTGAGTTCTCCAGGGGGAATCCCCCGCTTCGAGTCCGCCCGCTGCACCCACGCCTCCATGCCGAACCGGCGGGGGTAACGTCCTGTCAGGAGTCCTGCCCGGGAAGGTGAGCAGATCGGCGCCGCAGCGTAGTAGTCGGTGAAACGCACACCCTCGGCGGCCAACCCGTCGATGCGTGGAGTCCGAACCTCGGTCGCCCCGTAGCAGCCGAGATCGTAGTACCCGAGGTCATCAATGAAGAGGAAGAGGAGGTTGGTCTCCGCCGCCGAAGCGGAGGAAAAGGAACGCGAAACGATGAACACGAGAACACCGAGCCAACCCAGGGTGATTCTTCTGGAGGACATGGACGGAAGTGTGGGCTCTCGTCAACGCCAACGCACGGAAAAAAGACTCGTCCACAGCCCGGCTGCCTGCAAAAGCGCTCATCCTCGTGAAACCATTCGAGAAACACCGGGGTTAAAGGCTTTCGAAGGAAGATCCACTTCCCGAAAATCTCCAACCCCCTTGATCGATCCCATGAAAGGCTCTGCCACCGCACTCTTTGTCGCCGCCCTGTTGTTTTCCGCAAGCGCTTACTCACAGGACGGACAACCCCGCCCCGAAGGCCAACCTCGTCCACGCCCGGAAGGAGGAGGACAGCAACGTCCCGGAGGTCCGGGAGGCCCGGGAGGTCGTGGCAATTTCCTCATGGCCATGCCCGTACACGCCGCCCTCGACCTCGACAAGAACGGCGAGATCTCGGCCGAGGAACTCAGCAAGGCGACCGAGTCGCTCAAGGCTCTCGACAAGAACGGAGACGGCAAACTGACAGAGGAGGAGATCCGCCCGGATTTCGGTGGACGCGGACCCGGTGGTCCTGGAGGTCGTCCCGAAGGTGGACGTCCACAAGGAGGTCGCCCCGAAGGAGGAAACCGACCCGAGGGCGGAGCACCGCAACGTCCCCCGGTCGAGCCGTGAGGTTCCACCTATCCATCCCTTACCCCATGAAGACCCACCTGCTCCTTTTGTGTTTCCTGGGGTTCTGCTCCACTTTCACCTACGCGGAAAACTGGCCGCGCTATCGCGGCCCGAATGGATCGGGAGTCTCGGGTGAATCGGGGCTTCCGCTCTCGTGGAGTGAGAAGGAGCATCTGAAGTGGAAGCGGGATCTTCCCGGTCCGGGCTCCTCCTCTCCCATCGTCTGGGGTGACAAGGTCTTCATCACCAGCTATTCCGGCTACGGGAACAACACCGGAACCGGGACGCTCGAAGACCTGAAGCGGCATCTCCTCTGTCTCTCCACCCTCGACGGTTCGGTGATCTGGGAAAAGACCCTGCCCGCCCCGCAGCCGGAAGATCCCTACGACGGGTTCATCGGTGAGCACGGCTATGCCAGCCACACGCCGACCACGGACGGCGAACGAGTCTATGCCTACTTCGGCAAAGGGGGACTGGTGGTCTTCGATCTGGAGGGTCGGGAGCTCTGGAGAAAAAACCTCGGCTCGCGATCCAGTTCGCGGGGCTGGGGCACCTCCTCGAGTCCCGTGCTGCACGGCGATTTCGTCATCGTCAACGCCAACGAGGAGTCGAACACGATCTATGCCTTCCACAAGGCCACGGGAGAGGAAGCGTGGAGGTGGGCAGCGGACGGATTTACATCGGTCTACGGCACACCCGTGATCGCCTCCGTGGGAGGCCGCGATGACCTCGTCGTCGGGGTGACCGGTGAGATCTGGGGAATGAATCCCGCGACCGGAAAGCTTCGCTGGTTCGCCCAGACGCGCCTCACCGGAAACCTCTCGCCAAGCCCGGTGATCGCCGGAGAGCGTGTCATTCAGTTTGGCGGCTACCCATCGACCATGGGGGCCGCGGTGACGCTTGGCGGAAAAGGCGACGTCACCTCCACGAACCTGCTCTGGCAGAACAACCAGGCGAAGTCCTACCTCACCTCGCCGGTCTTCCATGAGGGGCGGCTCTACTGGGTGACAGATGCCGGCATCGCCTGCTGCGCGGATCCCGCCACCGGAAAGTTGATCTACGAGGAGCGACTTGAAGGCTCCTCGGGACAAGGCGGAAGAGGCAAACCCTTCTACGCTTCGCCCATTCTCGTCGACGGGCACGTTCTTGCCACGAGCCGAACTGCGGGAACCTTCGTGATTGCTGCAAAACCCGAGTTTTCCCTCGTTCGCGTCAATCGCATTGCCGGAGACGAGACCCGCTTCCAGGGCACTCCCGCGGTCAGCGGAGGACACCTCTTTCTGCGATCGGACCAGGCGATCTACTGCATAGGGAATTGAGCCACGAACCCCGCAGGCTCCGATCTCACGGTGCCGGCGGACCCGGCGCCTCCCAGAGGGGTTTGCCTCGGTAGATCTCTCCGATCGGGTAGCGTTCGCTTGGTGTAACGGCGCTGCTCATGATTTTCGCAAGGCGGTCGACCACTTCCGGATGTTCTTCCGCGAGATCCTTCGACTCGGCAGGATCTCTCGCGAGGTTGTAGAGCTCGATGGCACCCTCCCGCCCGTGGCGCACTCCTTTCCACGTGCCGAGCCGCACCGCCTGGTCGTATCGCTTCCGGCAGTGCCCGTAGTCCCAGTAGAAAAACTCGTGCGGTTTCGCGAGCCGTCCTCCCTTGAGCGCTTCCACCACCGACAGCCCGTCGATGCCGTCCGGCACCTCCGCTCCGGCGAGCTCGGCGAAGGTCGGAAGGATATCGTGGAATCCGATGGGTTCGTCGCTTGTGATTCCCGCGGGGATCATCCCGGGCCAACGGGCGAGGAAGGGCACATGAATGCCGCCCTCGTAGAGGCTCGATTTGAATCCTCGCCAGGGTCCCGCCGAACCGAAGCGCGCCGGCGCTGCGGGCAGGGCGCCGTTGTCGCTGGTGAAAACAAAAAGGGTTCGTTCCGTGAGGCCCAGCTCGTCGAGGAGATCGAGGAGACGTCCCACGTCGCGATCGAGGCGAGTGATCATCGCGGCGTAGTTTTTCGAGGCCTGATCCCATTCACGGTCGGAATAGGGCGCGTCCTCGGGCACCGCGAAGGTGGTGGGATCCTCCGACTTCGCCGAGAAATGGGGGATCGTGTAGGCCCCGTAGAGAAAGAAGGGGCCGTCCTTTGACTTCCGGACAAACTCCAGCGCGTGTTCGGTGAGCAGGTCGTGACTGTACCAGGCGTGCGTCGAAGGGTTGCCCGGCAGTTCCCTCCTTCCCTCGTCCTTGTCGAGGTATTCCGGATAGTAGTAGTGGGCGTGGTCCTGGTTCAGGTAGCCGAACCAGGTGTCGAATCCCTG
>JAGRPC010000490.1 GCA_020439925.1 Verrucomicrobiia bacterium
GCCCCGACTCCGGTGGGCGGGCCCTCGAGCGTCTTCGTCATTTCGGGATCGAGTTTCGCCCACGGGGACCATTCGTCCCAGCGGCGGAAATCGTTGACCACGGCAAAGACCGCTGCGGGAGGTGCCGCTATCGTCGTGGATCGGGTCACCTCCATCGTGTCGGGTTGAAAGGAGGCGACGATGAGAAGGACGGCGATGAGGACGGCAAGGACGATGACGATTTTTTTGATCATGACAGGGTTGGATGGTGGAGTGAAGAGGGTCGGGTTCAGGAAAGTTCGGCTTCGAGGCGGTCGAAGACCTCCTCGTTGCAGCGGGGCACGTAGGCGAGCACCCTTTCCGCTTCGGCGGGGTCGCGGAAGTCCATTTCCCATTCGAGATAGGTTCCGTTCTCCCGCGGCGAGAGCGTGATCGTGAGGAGGAAGTAGTGCACCTCGCGGAAGTGCTCGATGACGAGGCGGTGCGGCGGATCGATTTCGAGGAATCGGCTCTCGTTGCGGTAGCGCGTCCCGTCGGGGCCGATCATGTCGAAGTTCCATTCGCCGCCCGGCTCGAAATCGCAGATGCGGAATTCGTTGGTGAATCCCTTCGGCCCCCACCAGCGTTCGAGACAGGCGGGATCAGTGAAGGCGGCGAAGACGGTCTCGGGGGGGAAGGGCAGCCGACGGTGGAAACGAAGCAAGCCCGGTTGTTCGGGCACGATGGCGGCGGCCGCGCGCATGGCGTCGACATCCAGCTTCTTCATCTCCATCATCGCTTTCATGGCGCGCTCGTTCGCTGCCGGATCCTCGCTTTGATAGAGCCGGCAGGCATGGCGCGGCGCGATCTGCCAGGAAAGGCCGAAGCGGTCCTTGAGCCAGCCGCACTGCTGCGCCTCGGGATCGCCGCCGGCGCCGAGGAGCTCCCAGTAGTGGTCGATTTCCTCCTGGCTGTCGCAATCGACGGAGAGGGAGATGGCCTCGTTGAACCGGAAATAGGGGCCGCCATTAAGGGCCATGAAGCGCTGTCCACGCAACTCGAACAGGATCACGAGGACCTCGCCGGTGCGCCCCTCGTGGGCGGGATGTCCGGTTTCGGGATAGCGGGTGATCTCCACGATCCTCGAATCGGGAAAGACGGAAAGATAGAACGCGACCGCTTCCTCGGCGTTGCGGTCGAACCAGAGACAGGGGACGATGGGATTCATGGTGCGTTTGTTAGAGCGTGGCGGCGAGCGCGGTCAGCTGATCGGTGGCTTTCCCCCAGCCTTCGACGAAGCCCATCTCGAGATGCCGGTCGCGATCCTCCGCGGACCAGTGCCTAGCCATCGCGGTGTAGGCGGTGCGTCCGCCTCCGAGATCCTCGAAGGAGATGATTCCGGTCATGAAGGGCTTCGGTGAAGGGATCCATGCCGTGGTGTAGGCATCGGTGAAGACGAGGCGTTCGTTCGGTACGATTTCGAGGTAGACGCCCGGATTCGGGAATTCCTCGCCCTCGGGACTGAGCATGGTGACGTGGCAGTCGCCGCCGGGACGGAGATCGAGCCGCGCACGGGCCACCCCCCAGGGTTTGGGACAGAACCACTTTGGCAGCAGTTCGGGGTCCGTCCAGCATCGCCAGAGTTTCTCCTTTGGGACGTCGATTTCGCGTCGCAGGACCAGGTCGAAGGTTTCGGATGGCTCGCTCATTTCATCTCGGGGGTGGTGACCATCCAGAAGATCCCGAACCGGTCGGTGACCATGCCGAAACAGGGAGACCAGAAGGTTTCACCCAGCGGCATGAAGACTTTTCCACCCTCGGAGAGGGCGTCGAAAGCATCGCGGGCTTCGGCGGTTCCGGGCATGGTGAGGGACATGGCGTGTCCTCCGTCCTGCTTCTCGTCGGACATCCCGTCGGATCCCATGAGGACACTGTTGCCGATGCGGAAGGAGCAATGCATGACCTTTCCGTCCCAGTCCGGCGGGAACTGCCCTCCCGTGCAGGGTTCGGGGCTTTCCGAATACCGCATCTTCATCAGGACCTCGGCTCCGAGGTGTTTTTGATAGTGTTCGAGGGCGGCCTCGCAGTTTCCCACAAAGAAGAGGTAGGGCTGGATATAGGGCGGAGTCATTGTGTGTTTTGGTTTTCGGATTGGATTCAGCTTACGGGCGGACTACGAGACTCTTCCAGGCCTGGCGTTCCGACCAGAGGAGGAAGAGGGCGAGCCCGGCGATGCCCAGGAGCATGGGTTGGAGGATGCCGTCGCCGGCGACGAACTGGTGAAAGACGAAGATATTCACGATGACCGGACCGAGGCACAGCAGGCCGAGGTTTCGGGTCTTCGGAATCGCAACGAGGATCCCGCCGAGCAATTCAACGACCTTCACGAAGGTCATGTAGCCGGTGGGAGCGAACGCCGCCATGAAGGAGGCGATGGGCGTGCCTGCGGGCGGCTCGGGAATGGGTGCCAGCTTGAAGAGGACGGTGACGGCGGACATGACAAAGAGCAGTCCGAGGAGGATTCCGGCGATGAGGGTGGCGATTTTCATGAAGGTTGGCTGGGGTTGGGAGAATCGGTTTTCTGGAGAAGGCCCTCGACCCAGGCGAGGGCGAGACGGAGGTTTGAGCGAATGATCCCCGGGCGGTCTTCGGCCTTGCCGACGAGCATGGAGCCCTGCCAGAGACTGTTGAGATACCAGGCGACGGCTTCCGGATCGAAGCCGGCCTCGGGGGCATGCCGGGCTTTCGCTGCGGCGAGCATGCGGGCACAGTTGGCGGTCCAGAGTTGCAACTGGCGTCCGCATTCTTCCCGCATCGCGGGATGAGTCTGGGAGAGCTCCTGCGACATCATTCCAACCATGCAGGTGCAGACCTGGTCCTCCCGTTCGGTGAACCCGATCATGATGCCGAAAAAGCGACGGAGCTGGTCGAGCGGATCGAGTTCGTCATCCTCCCAGGCTTCCGCGTAGAGAGCCGTGCCGAAAGCGCCCCACCATTCCACGGCGGCGCGTCCGATCGATTCCTTGTTCTCGAAATGGTGAAAGAAGCTGCCCTTCGTCACCCCCGCCTCGGCGCAGATCTCATCGACCGAGGTCGCCGCATAACCCTGGCGGAGCATCAAACGCACCGTCGCCCCGATAAGACGCTCGCGCGTTTCGGCCGGATTGCGCCGGGGTTTGGTGGAGGTTTCTGACATACGAACCAGTTGGTATGTTAAAAATCCCGAGACCGCAAATCGTTTTTCTCGGGTTGCCCAGTTTCTTCCTTGCCCCGCTCAGGCCTTCGTTTTCGGGGTCGTGATGTAAGGCGCGCGCAGGTAATGGGGCTCCAGCGAGGTCGAGGCGCGGGTGACCAGGTCTTCCTCGGAGAGGTTCGAAAGGAGGAAACGGGCGCGTGGAAAGGAGAGACAGGTCTCGGGAATAATTTCGAGTGCCTTGGGATCGGAACTGTGGATTTTCAGTCCCCTATCGAGGAAAGGGGCGAGTCGGTCGGGCAGATCGGACTCTTCGACGAGGATCGGATCTCCCTGGAGAAGGCGGTCACGGATCTCGGCGATAAAAAAGCTGCCCCGTCTCGCGTCTCCGATCACGAGATAGGTCTCTTCCTCCGTTTCCCACGCCTCGAGGGAACTGCGTCCGACGACGGGCAGGTTCATGGCCACGGAAAGTCCGTTGGCGACGGCAAGTCCGACACGGACGCCTCCGTAGGAGCCGGGTCCGAGACCCACGACGAAGCCGCGAAGGGAACTCCGGTGCTGCTCGACGAGGCTGGAGAGCGGACCGAAAATGGCGGCGTTGTGGGCACGCTCGGTGGTGAAGGCGGCTTCCGCGATCACCTGTTCGGAGACGGGATCGCACACCGCCAGGGAGGCGTGGCGGGTCGAGGTTTCAAGGGCGAGGATCATGGGCGGTTCACGGTGACGAGGCGCGCACCGTCAGGGGTGATGGCAAAATGCAGCCGGATCGTGGAAGGTGGGAGCATCCCGGGAAATTTCTCCGCCCACTCGACGAGGACGATGCCTTCCTCGTCGAGATAGTCGTCCCATCCCAGTGTCTCGAGCTCGCGTGGTGATTCGAGCCGATACCAATCGAAATGAAAAACCGGGAGTCGCCCCGAGCCATACTCCTGGACGAGGGAAAAGGTCGGGCTGGTGACCGCCTCATCGGCTCCGAGACCGGCCACGAGCCCCTTGCAGAAATGGGTCTTTCCCGCTCCGAGATCTCCGTCGAGGCCGATGACGGTTCCGTCTTTCAGTTCTCTGGCGAACGCTCGTCCCGCCTCGATCATGGCGGCTTCGCTGGGGACTTCGAAGGAGGTGACGCTCATCCCTGGCGGTAGTGTTCCCATCCCCGCCCCAGCGGAGTGGAGGATCTGGTTTCGGTCATTTCTCCGACGACGGTGAGGGGAAGTCCGGGAAAGCGGTCCTTCCACGCCCCGGCCAGCTCAGGGAAGGTTTCGGACGGGAAGGTGAAGAGCAATTCGTAGTCTTCACCGTCGCGAATGGCCTCCTCGGGCGATACGCCGGCGTGGCAGGGCAGAAGGTTTTCCTCGATCCGGAATCCTGTCCCGCTCGCGGCCGCGAGGCGAGGGAGGTCCGAGCCCAGGCCGTCGCTGAGATCCATCATCGAGGTAGGTTTGAAGTGGGAGGCGAGCCACTGTGCCTCGACCAGCCGGGGAACGAAGGAAAGGTGGCGCCCACTCGCGAGGGAACCTCCGAGTTTCCCCGTCACTGCGATCAGATCTCCCGGCCTGGCGCCAGAGCGGAAGATGCATCGATCCGGATCGACCGTTCCCGTCATGGAGATGGTGAGGACCGCACCCGGAACGGGAAGGCGCGAAGTCTCTCCGCCGACCACGGAACAGCCGGCGGCGCTGGCCGCTTCGAGGAGTCCGTTCTGCCAGCCCTCGACTTCCGTGACGGAACGTTCCGAATCCATCGCGAGGGTGACGAGCGCATGCGCCGGAGTTCCTCCCATGGCTGCGATGTCGCTGAGGGCGCGATTCATGGCCTTGTGTCCCACGAGGCGGGGATCCGTTCCCGGGAAAAAATGGACCCCTTCGACGATGCAGTCGGTCTTGAGGAGTTCCCAGTGGGGCCCACCGGATTCGACGACGGCACAATCGTCTCCGGGGCCGGCAATCACGCCGGGGGAGGTACGAATTCCCGAGACAAGCCGCGAGACCAGCGCCTCCTCGCCAAGATCGGCAAGGGAAAAGTCAGGCGAGGGGGAAGGAATCGTCATGTGGGGAGACCAGGCATCCGGCCCCCAATGGAGGACCAGATTCCCCTCTTTTGCAAAAACTCCTTCCCTCGGAGCGCCACGTCCGCCGCGGTTTAAGGGAGAATCTACTCCCGATAGAAACCGGTCAGGCTCACGTCTTCGATGCGCACCTCCGAGTGGGCAAGCACGTTCAGGACATCGATGAAGCGTTGTCCCTTCGCCCCGTCGGCGGCGGCGAGGCTCACGACCGGCTCGTTTCTGGTCAGCCGTGCGCCGCTGGCGTAGGTCTTGAGACGATCGAGGAGAAGAGGCAGGTCCCTCGAATTCGCATCCGTGTCGAGCACTTCCCCGTTCGCCACGATGTGACCTGCGTCAGTGACCTCCAGTTCCATGCGGTCGATGACCACCGGATGACGTCCATCGGGTGGCCCGGGCATCGTCATCCGGAGATCCGCTTCGGCCGGGTCGAGGGTCGAGGTGACGAGGAAGTAGACGAGGAGAAGAAAACTGAGATCGGTCATCGGAGACAGATCGATCCCGGCAGTCGAACCGGAGGAAGAGCGTCGGCGTTTCATGTTTCCGTGAGGGTTG
>JAGRPC010000491.1 GCA_020439925.1 Verrucomicrobiia bacterium
CCGACGAGGACGGTCATCTCCGGGGCGGTGAGGCCGAGGAGCTGGGCCCGGTCAACGAGGGTTTCGGGAGCAGGGCGGTCGAGTTCCTTGCCAAGGTAGTTGCGGAAGCCATCCTGCTTCGGCTCGAGCACGGCGAAGGACGCGGTGTCGGTCATCTCCTGGGTCGCGTCGGTGCGTCCGGGAGCGAACGGCACCTTCACCTCGTGGCCGGCGCGCTTGGCAGCCTCTTCCACAGCCGCCGTGCCTCCAAGGACGATGAGGTCGGCGAGGGAAACCTTCTTCGCACCGTTTTGCGCCGCGTTGAAGTCGTTCTGGATCTTTTCAAGGGCGGTCAGGATCTTGGCGAGCTGTTCGGGTTGATTCACCGCCCAGTCCTTCTGAGGAGCAAGACGAATGCGCGCGCCGTTGGCGCCGCCGCGCATGTCTGAACCACGGAAGGTCGAGGCCGAGGCCCAGGCGGTGGAGACGAGTTCCGGAACGGAGAGACCGGAAGCGAGGATCTGTTGCTTCAGCGAGGCGATGTCGGCGTCGTTGATCAGTTCGTGATCGACGGCGGGGACGGGGTCCTGCCAGATGAGGGCTTTCTTGGGAACTTCGGGTCCGAGGTAGCGGGACATCGGTCCCATGTCACGGTGCGTCAGTTTGTACCAGGCCTTGGCGAAGGCTTCCTCGAATTGCTTGGGATTCTCGAAAAAGCGTTTCGAGATCCTGGCGTATTCGGGATCCATCTTGAGCGCGAGGTCGGTGGTGAACATGATGGGCTGATGGCTCTTCGAGGGATCGTGCGCGTCCGGCACGGTGCCTTTTCCTGCCCCGTTCTTCGGCACCCACTGGTGCGCTCCCGCGGGGCTTTTCGTCAGCTCCCAGTCGTAGGTCCAGAGGTTGGAGAGATACATGTGGGACCAGCGGTTCGGAGCACTCGTCCAGGCGCCTTCGAGTCCGCTGGTAATGGTGTCGGCACCGTTGCCCTTGCCATGCTTGTTCTTCCATCCGAGACCCTGTTCCTCGAGCGGGGCCCCTTCGGGTTCTGGGCCGACGTTGTCGGCGCTGGCGGCGCCGTGAGCCTTGCCGAAGGTGTGGCCGCCGGCGATGAGGGCGACGGTTTCCTCGTCGTTCATGGCCATGCGGGCAAAGGTTTCGCGGATGTCATGCGCTGCCGCAAGAGGATCGGGATTGCCGTTGGGTCCTTCAGGGTTCACGTAGATGAGTCCCATCTGCACGGCGGCGAGGGGATTCTCGAGCTTGCGTCCTTCGCTGTAGCGCTTGTCGCCGAGCCATTCGCTTTCCGAACCCCAGTAGACGTCCTGCTGGGGCTCCCACACGTCCTCGCGCCCACCCGCGAAGCCAAAGGTCTGAAAGCCCATCGACTCGAGGGCAACGTTACCGGTGAGGACCATGAGGTCGGCCCAGGAGATTTTCTGGCCATACTTCTGCTTGATGGGCCAGAGGAGGCGACGGGCCTTGTCGAGGTTGGCGTTGTCGGGCCAGCTGTTGAGAGGGGCAAAGCGCTGGGTTCCGTCCGAGGCGCCGCCGCGACCGTCGGTAACCCGATAGGTCCCGGCGCTGTGCCAGGCCATGCGGATGAAGAGCGGTCCATAGTGACTGTAGTCGGCGGGCCACCAGTCCTGCGAGCTGGTCATGAGCTCGGTCAGGTCCTTCTTGAGCGCGGCGAGATCGAGTTTCTTGAACTCCTCGGCATAGTTGAAGGACTCGCCCACCGGATTGCTCTTGGCCGAGTTCTGGTGAAGCAGGTTGAGGTTGAGCTGGTTCGGCCACCAGTCACCGATCGACATGGCACCGGCGGCGGTGTGGCGGTTGGGACCGGCGGGCTGGGCGCCCATCACGGGGCATTTGCTGAGGTCATTCATGGTTTCCGAGGGTTTGTTGGGGTCTTTGGAATCCTGAGCCGTCACGATGGCCAGGGGAGCGAGCAAGAGCGAGGTCAACAGGATCTTGGAGTATCGTTTATTCATGGCGTTCAAGGGTTTGAGGTTTTTGGATGAGAATCCCGATCCATTCATTTCGAACACACAAGGTCTTACCTGACGTCGAATGATGCATCTAATGCATTGTTCAAATTGTTGCGATGCGCGATGCGCATGGTAAAGATCCGGCGTGAGAACCGACATCGAATTCCAGCAACTTGAGCAGTTCGTGGCGCTGGCCCGGACGAGGAACTTCACCCGGGCCGCGGCCGAACTGAACCTGTCGCAGTCTGCCCTGAGCCGGGCGATTCAAAAGCTGGAGGATCAGGTGGGGCAGCCCCTCTTCGAGAGGAAACCTCGCGAAGTGGTGCTGACGGACCTCGGGGGGTTGCTCCTCGACCGGGCGAAGGAGATCCTCAAGCTCGTCGAGGATACCTTTTCCCTGCTCTCAGAAGCCGGTCGTCATGGCCGCATCCGTCTCGGGGCGATCCCGACGATCGCTCCCTATTTTCTTCCCGGGCTGCTGCGAAGTTTTGCGGAGGAACAGCCCGACATCTCCGTGGTGGTGATGGAGGATACCACCGAGAACCTGATCCGGCGCTGCAGCCACGGCGAGATCGATCTCGCCATCCTCGCCCTGCCGCTGATCGCGAAGTATCTTCAGATCGAGTCCCTCTTCGACGAGGAGCTTCTTCTGGTGGTTCCGTCAGGGCATCCGCTTGCGTCGGGGAAACCGATCACGGCGGAGGCGGTGGAGGCTTATCCCTTCGTCATGCTGAACGAGGCACACTGCCTCTCAGACAATATCGCCTCCTATTGTCGGCAGCAGTCCGTGCAACCCGTGACGGTGGAGAGAATCAGCCAACTGGCCACGGTGCAGGAACTTGTCGCCCTGGACCACGGGGTCTCGATCATTCCCGAGATGGCGCGTCGTGTCGATGTCGACGATCGGCGTATCTACCTGTCCTTTCCCGGTGAGAAGCCCATGAGGACCGTGGCGATGATGTGGAATCCCTACCGCTATCAGAGCAAGTGGGTGAAGGTGCTGATGGAACACCTGCGCGGGGAAGCGGAGGGAAAGGCAGGAGGAAGCACGGTGTCCTGACAATTTTCTGACAAAGCCTTTACCCGCCCCTGACAAAACCCGGGACGGGCTCGCGTAGGATGGTTCTGCCATGAAAAACAGAACCATTCTTCAAACCGTCCTCACACTGGCTTTTGCCAGTTCACTATCCATTGCCTCCCCAGCCGCCGATCCTCCCCGGGACGAGGCCGTGGCTCTCTCGCTGAAAGCGGACCGCCCGCTCCTGAACTGCGGGAATTCTCCCCAGGAGGTCATCATTCGCATCGGGGTGAAGGGCGGAGAGGTGGCCGCCCGAGGGAACCATACTCCCTTGAATCTCTCCGTGGTTCTCGACCGGAGCGGGTCCATGACCGGGGCCAAACTGGAACAGGCGCGCCAGGCGGCCGAGATGCTCGTCGACCGGCTTGCCCCGGATGACATCTTTTCCCTCGTAATCTACGACACGGAGGTGGAGGTCCTGATTCCTCCCGCACCGGTGGGTCGCTCCACCGCGGAAATCCGCCGCAGGATCCGCGGAATCGAAGCCGGGGGCAGCACCGCGCTGTACGCCGGGGTCGAGGCGGGAGGTCGCCAACTCGCAGAGTTCTTCGATCGGGAGCACATCA
>JAGRPC010000003.1 GCA_020439925.1 Verrucomicrobiia bacterium
TCGACGACCGGTCCGCTCGGGCCTGTCAGGCCGACGGCCTGAAGGGCTGCGGCATTGATGGCCGGATCGGGACGGCGAATCCTGACAAAATCCACGTCGGAGATGATGTCGGGATTTCCGACTCCGGTGTTGACGATGCGGTTCTGGTGAAAGGGGATCTGAGGGTCCGAGTAGTTCCAGCCCGCGGCGACGGTGTTCCAGTCGGTGTAGGTGGTGATCCCGATCTGGAGCGTCTCGGGCAGGTCGGGACGCTCGAAACGATTCTCGATGATCCATGGACCTTCTCCGTGGCGCCGAAGCAGGAGGAAAGTCGATCCGCGTCGCACGATCTGGAGCATGGCGGATGGTTCGTTCTCCGGCACACCGTGGGTGCGGGGATAGAGGGTGGATACTCCGTTCGTCGTGGTTTTGACCTCGTAATGCCAGCGATTTGGATTGGATCCGTCGGGTGAGGCGGAGGCCGCTCCGAAACCGAAAGAGAGGAAGAGGTAGTTCTCCGTGTCGGGTTGCCACGGGGTCGTGTAATGGTTCGGCTGTCCGTTGGCCGGTGGAGGCCAGGGGAGCACCGCGGCCGAACCGGGATCGGGCTGCGGGGATGCGTTGGAGAGTCCTCGGGAGGCTCGCACCATCAGACCGGCAAGGCTGTAGTCGGAGTTTGGCCGTCCCGACCCGGCGCGGTTGGTGACGTCGAGTCGGGTGGTAAGGACAAAGTCTCCGGTGACTTCCTTGTAGACATAGGCACCGGTGAAATCCTCATACCAGGAACTCGAATAGGGCATCAGGCGCATCTGGCCCGGCGCGGTCGTGTCGATGTCCCATTGCTCGAGCTTGCTGCCTCCCCAGCCTTCGACTTCCTCGTTGCGGAGCCAGTTGGTGATCGTGTCAGGATCATCGAATTCGTCCGAGAGGGGGGCGAGGTCGTCGGGTAGGGGAGGAGAATAGACCACTTCCTCCGGTAGGGAGCCTTCACCGGTTGGCCCGCCGCCGGGGCCGTCGACAGAGTCAGCGGGAAGCTGCACGCTGAGAGTCCCTCCCTGGGAAAATCCACCGACACGAAGGCGGTAGTGGAGGCCTTCCGAGAGGACGAACAGTTCCGCGGCGGTGGCACCGGAAGTCCCGCCGAGAACAAAGTCGTCCACCGCGAGGCCGCTGACGGCTGCCGAGAAGATCACGTCGAGATCGATGTGGGACGCGGTCAGAGGAGGGAGGAATCCGGGCAGGGGCGTGATCGATACCGTGGTAAGGCCGGGAACGGGCTCCTCCGGCGCCTCACCGGGGCTGCCGTCGAGTTGTCGAAGGTAGGAAAGCAGATCGTCCCTGTCCGCGAGCGGGAGCGAAGCGACCAGGTGATGGGGCTGGGAGGCGGCAAGGATGTCCGCATTCGCCACGAGGATTCCGTTGAGGAGGAAGTCTCCATTTGCAACGGGCCCCCGGATCACGTCGATGGTGTTCGATTGGCCGGGGTTCAGCGCCACCTCCACGGTTTGCCAGAGCCAACCGCTCACCATCCAGCCGTTGTCGGGATATTGTCTCGGGAGTGCCAGCACCTGCTCCGCACCGTTGATGCGAATCACGGCCGACGAAGGATTGTAATGGCGGACAAAACGAACGGCGATCCGGGCCGTGCCTCCGGCACCTCCGTCAACCAGGGAGAAGCGGACGCCGTTTTCGGGGGCTCCGGTGATATTCGCGTAGCCGCCTTCGAAAGGTCCTCGGAGATATCCTCCGCCCCCTTCCGCTGGATTGTCGTTGATGATGGTAACGGCGCCGCCTCCGAGGAGTTCACCATCCGGTGCATGAAGCCAGGCTCCGCCGGCGCTGTCAAAGACCTCCTCGAGGGTGCCGGCGAGACCGTGGTGAAGAAAGCTTCGCGAGGCATGGAGTCCGATCAGGGTCGGCGTGTCGATGCCGGTCAGTTCCGCTCCGAGTCGTTGCCCGCTGAGAAGAGACAGCGTTCCGACGTTGTGGAGCGAGGGCGAGTTGTCCGAGTCGGTGAATCCGGCTCCCGAGTGGCAGGAGTGACAGTTCTGGTTCACGAAGACCTCGCGTCCGCGAAGGGCCGCGTCTGTCAGGGAACCATCCAGATACCGGTGGGGACTGCGTGGTGCCGAAGCGTTTCCCAGCGAGCCAACGTAGGCCGCGAGGGCATCGAGATCGTCGCTCAGTCCGGCTTTCACACTTGCCGGCGACGGGTGCTGCGCGGCGAAATCGCCCGGCAAGAGCGGGAGGAAACCCTCCCCGCCGAAGGCATTGCGGATGTCGTGTTCGAAGTCCTGGATCTCGTCGAAATTGCCCGACCAGTGGACGTTGCCGTGATTCGTCCCTCCCCGTGCGCGAAGGTCCGTGGTGCGTCTCAAGCCTTCGCCCCGTCCCGTGAAGTCCCAGGTGCGGCCGTCATGTCCCCCGGCGAGGTGGCAGGTCGCACAGCTGAGATATCCATCCGCACTCATGCGAGGGTCCGAGGCATTGTAGAAGAGGCGTTTTCCGGCGAGAACGTCGGGAGCGAGCGGTTCGGCCGCAACCGTCGCGGTCGTGGCGACTGGAGGGAGGTCACCGTGATTCTCTTCAAGAAGGGACGCGGCGTCGAAGACCGAGACACTCCGTCCGAGGAAGTTCTGCACAAGAACCCTGCCTGTGACCGGATCGACGAGGATTCCCTGGGGTGCCTCCCCGGTCGGAGTCTCGAGGGTTTTCACCGCCGGTGAAACAAGGGTGGCACCCGCCGTGGGAAGGCCTTCAACCGGACTGAGAGAAAGGGCGTCGATGCCGACAAGGCGATTGTTGCCCTGGAGTGTCACAAGGAGGGTGTCTCCGAGCGGCGTGTAGGACACCGCACTGGGGCTGTCGGAGTTGTCGAAGTCCTTTCGCGAGTGGGGGATTTCCGTGTTGTTCTCGAGGTCGAGAAAGGAAACGACGGAGCGGACCGAGGTTTCGAAGGTGAGGTCGTTCACCCCGTAGAGTTCACCGCGCTGGATGTTGTCCTGCTTCGAGACCACCGCCGCGCGGGTACCGTCCGGCGAGATCGCAATCCCGGTCAGGTAGTTGGGCACTCCGGCCGAACGATCGCCCCCGTCGACGGCGTTTGAAGAGGCCAGGCGGAAGATCCTCACGGCGTCGAGGGAGGGGGAGACGCCGTTGTATTCTCCGACTTCGGCCTCGAGATCCGGGGAGAGAAAACGGGTCACGAGAACACGTGAGCCGTCGCCGCTCACCGCGAGGGCGCGTGGCGTCGGAAAGGTGGTCCGGGAGGTCGGAGGCTGGGACGGGTCGTCGGCGAGGTAGCGCTGGAGCCGACCCGATCCGAAAAGGGTGACAAACAGGGATTCGCCGTCCGGGGAAGGGGCGATCCCGAAGGGAGCGGAACCGTAGGGCAGTGGGATGACGGCGTGGAGAGAGGTGTCGGCATTGAAGATGCGGATTTCGTCCGACGCCTGGCAAGTCACCCAGTAGCGGCCGTTTCCGTCTCTTGCAATGGAGCGAGGTTCGTCTCCTGCGGGAATCTCGGCGAGGAGAGCCCCGGTGACCGGATCGAGGAGACTCACGGTATCGGCATCCGGATTCACCACCCAGGTTCTCCGTCCTTCCATGCTGTCGTCTCCCACGGTGATGGAGGAATTGCGGGTGGGGGCGGGTCCCGGAAGTTCGGCGATCACGAGAAGATTGAGGACCCTCAGGACCGGCGTTCCTCCATCCTGACGCACTTGGGCGAGCACTCGGTAGCGGCCTGGGTCGTTGTAGAGATGATTTGCCGTATTTGTCGTGGTCCAAGCGGACCAGGTGCCGTCGAAGTTGAAGCGAAACTCAAGCAGGGCTCCGGGAACTCCCGGATCGGCAGAGGCGGAGACCGTGACGGTTTCTCCGGGGGCCGGTTGATAGTCATCCGCTTCGAGGGAGGTGATCTGCGGAAGGGGGACGGAGTCGAGTCCGCCTCCCGTCGAAAAGCGGAAGGTGTAGGGCTCGATGAAGTTTCCGGCAACGTCGACAAAACCCACGGGATCGGCTGGATCGGAGTCGTCGGAGAAAAAATCCACCTGGTAGGTGGTATCCGCCTCGAGACCTCCTTCGGGAGTGAAAGTCACGACTCCGGCGAAATCCTGGATCAGGTAGCCCTCCACGGGGAGACCCGGGGTATCGTCGAGGGGATCGACCGGGCGAACAGCGAAATCGATGCCGTTGCGCAAACCTCCGTGGCGCGGGTGTTCATGCAGGAGAAAACTCAGGGGTGCGAAACGGGGGTAGTTCACCCGTCCCGTCTGCGGAACGTGATAGCTCACTGCCGGGGCCGTTTCGTCTGGTTCCTGCTGGTGGACCCAGATGGCCATACCCTGGGAGAGTGACCCCGTTGCCGATCCTCCGGTGACCCAGAGATTGCCGAGAGGCAGGGACATCTGCGAGGTGCATACGCCGTGAGCCTGCTCGTCGAGAGTGAGGACGATGGAAGCTTCTCCCAAGCCGGCGAGAAAATGGGACATGTTGATCTTGCGATTGTGGATGAAGGCGAACTGGTCCTGGTAGACCGGGTAGGAGGCATTGGTGAACCCCGGAATGTTCAAGACGGGCCCCTGGATGACCTGACCGTCGCCGTCGGGATCTGCTGCCGCGGTGATGTCCACGGCGGCCAGGGTCCCCGTGGTCGAGCCGATGACCTGAAGACCGGAGCCGTCGCTGAAGAGATTCGGCCAGTATCCATCGAACCCGCCTTCGAGGGCTCCCACCAGTTGGGCGGAGACCGAGTCATTTCCCGGTTCACCGTCGTCGAAGTTGTGGTAGGAGAGGCGGTAGACGACGACACCGGAATTATCGGACGGGCCGCGTTTCGCGTAGATGAGCAGGTCTCCGAAAAACACGGGGTGCCAGTCGCCACCGCCGAAGTTGGCGTTGTGATCGATGGTTCCGAGCAGCTGGCCGGGGAATTCGACGATGCCCGCGGGAGAGAGGGCGGCCCTCCTGATTTCCATCTGCTCCCCGGCCCCGGGAAGATCCGCCCCGTTTCCGTAAGAGACCATCGTGGCCCACCAGGGCCCTGCCTGGCTCGAACGGTTGTAGAGGAGCGGCATCTGGTTGAGAGGAGGAACTCCGCCCTGTCCTCCAAGCTCCACAGTCCCCCCGTGTTCGGTCACCCGCAGCACCGGAGCCGGAAGAAGATAGGGGCCCGACCAGGCCGTCCCATGGGCATTCCATCCCGCGTTGCCGATCCACCAGAAATCCCCGGGAAAGTGGATGTCGTTGTAGGCCTGTCCTGAAAAACTGTGCCCGAAATCGGAGGGGCGGCGGCGGATCAGGTGAGTCGGATCCGAGATATCAAAAACCCGGACGCTCAAGTCGGATCCGGGAGAGGATCCCGGACCTTCGGCCCCGACGACGAGCCATCCGTTCAGGTAGTTCAGGGTCACCGTGCGCCCCATCGAAAGGGTGTCGTTGCCGTTGGGCGGCGCGATCGACGGGTCCACCGCGTTGACCGGTCCAGGCAGGTTGATTGGCGTCCCCTGCGTCTCCGGGCGCGGCTGGTTGAGGAAGCCGGGGGTGGTAACCTGGCCGTGCAGTCGGTCCGGAAGCAGGGCGAAGACCAGACTGCAGAGGGTAAGGCGGAGGACGAGAGAGGGTTGCATGGACTTTTCTTGGGAAATCGCCAAGGCGGGTTACAATGCGGGCGGAGTTTTTTTCGAAATCTCCGGTTCTTCCCCCCCTTCGACCGGCATCCCGAAATGGCCGCCCCCGACTCCAACGCGCCCTTCCCCAAGACGAAATGGAGCCTCGTCCTCGACTCCGCACGAGGCAGCGTGAAGGGGGAACAGGCCCTCGCCGAGCTTTGCCAGGCCTACTGGCTCCCTCTCTACACCTTTGCCCGTCGTAGCGGGAGGGCACCAGCCGACGCCGAGGACCTCGTGCAGGGATTTCTCGCGAAGGCCGTCATCGACGCGCTTTTTTCCCGGGCCGACGAGGAACGGGGAAAGCTGAGGACCTTCCTGCTCACGGCCTTCCGCCGTTACGCGAGGGACGAGAAGGCAAAGACCCTTGCTGAAAAACGTGGAGGAGGGGCTCTCGTCTCCCTCGACGGGATCGAGGCGGAACGGTGGTATGCGGCGGCGGGCGAGGCTTCCGGAGAGACGGCCGAGGAAGCCTACGACCGCCAGTGGGCTTTGACGCTGCTCGAACGTGCCTGCGATCGACTCCGCGCCGATTGGTCGGGCAAGGGCAAGGGGGACGAGTTCGAGGTCCTGCGTCCCTTTCTAACAGCAAATGCCGCCGCGGCGGACTACGAGGCGATCGGGGATCGGATCGGGATGAAACCGGACTCCGTGAAGGTCGCGGTTCACCGGCTCCGGGCACGTTTCGGAGCCTGTCTCCG
>JAGRPC010000054.1 GCA_020439925.1 Verrucomicrobiia bacterium
GGGAAGGGCTCGCCCCAGTAGCGCTGCCGCGAGAACAGCCAGTCGCGCAGCTTGAAGTTCACCGTCTTCTTGCCTAGGCCCTTTTCACCGAGCCAGGCGATGATTTTGGCCTTGGCTTCGGGGGTGGGAAGGCCGTCGAGGAAGCCGGAATTGACGGCGGCGCCGTTTCCGGTGAAGCAGGTGTCGGTGTTTCCTTCAGGGGCCTGAACCACCTCGATCACGGGGATTCCGTACTGGTTGGCAAACTCGTAGTCCCGCTCGTCGTGCGCGGGCACGGCCATGATTGCTCCGGTGCCGTAGCTCATCATGACGTAGTCGGCGATCCACACGGGGATCTCCTCGCCGTTCACCGGATTGGTCGCGGTGCCACCGGTGAAGACACCGGTCTTTTCCTTGGCCAGCTCGGTGCGTTCGAGATCGGACTTCGCGGCACAGGCCTTGCGGTAGGCCTCGACCGCTTCCTTCTGCTCCGGCGTCGTGATCCGGTCGACGAGCGGATGCTCGGGCGCGAGGACCATGTAGGTCGCACCGAAGAGGGTGTCGGGCCGGGTCGTGAAGACGGTGACCTTCTCGCCGCCGATGGTGAAGTCGACCTCGGCGCCCTCGCTGCGTCCGATCCAGTTCTTCTGGAGCAGCTTGATGCCCTCGGGCCAGTCGAGGCCGTCGAGCTCGTCGATGAGCCGCTGGGCGTAGGCGGTGATGCGCAGCATCCATTGCTTGAGCGGACGGCGCTCCACGGTGTGGCCCTTGGCGCGCCATTCCTCGACTTCCTCGTTCGCGAGTACGGTGCCGAGGTCGGGGCACCAGTTCACGGGAGCCTCGGCGACGTAGGCGAGGCGCTTCGCGTCGATCTCGTCGCGGCTCAGGCCCTTGGCCTCGAGTTCGGCGATGGGTCGGGCTTTCCGCGTCGTCTCGTCGTAGTAGGAATGATAGAGCTGCAGGAAGATCCACTGGGTCCAGCGGACGTAGTCGGGAGACGTCGTGTTCACCTCGCGCTGCCAGTCGTAGGCGAAGCCGAGGCGCTTGAGCTGGCGGCGGAAGTTGTTGACGTTGTTCTCGGTGTTGATGCGGGGGTGTTCGCCGGTCTTGCGGGCGTGTTCCTCGGCGGGGAGGCCAAAGGCGTCCCAGCCCATCGGGTGCAGGACGTTGTCGCCCCGCATGCGCCGGTAGCGCGTGATGATGTCGGTGGCGGTGTATCCCTCGGGGTGCCCGACGTGCAGTCCCGCCCCACTCGGGTAGGGGAACATGTCGAGGACGTAGAACTTCGGCTTCGAGGCATCGAAACCCGGCTCGCCGGGATTCGGGACGGAAAAGGTCTGGTTCGCCTCCCAGTGGGCCTGCCACTTGGGTTCGAATTCGCTGAAGGGAAAGCTCTTGCGCTGCTCGGCCATGGTCTCGGGGTGAGGTGGGCCGGGAGTCTACAACCGCAAGGGCGATGTCGCAGCCGCTTTTTTCCCCGGAAAACCCGCCCCTGGTCCGGATTTCTCATCCGGGCTAACCCGCGAGCCCGTAGAGGACGAAGGGTGCCCACATCGACGCGGCGGGATAGGCCTTCCTCGTTTCAAGCATGGCCTCGCGCAGGGCTGCGGCCTTGTTCGTGCCGGACTGGATGGCGCGGTAGTAGTGGGTCATCAGCACCGCGGTGGCCTCGTCGCTGACGGGCCAGAGCGAGACGACGAGGGTGGGGACGCCGGCGGTGATGAACCCCCGGGAAAGCCCGATAACCCCGTCCCCGGTGATGGCTCCGCGTCCGGTGTCGCAGGCGCTGAGGACGGCTAACTCGGCCTTCAACTTCATGCGTGCAATCTCCTTGGCGGTGAGGAATCCGTCCTCCTCGGGCGAGGGGGCGAAGGCGAGGGAGGAAAGGAGCGACTGGTTGTAGGAGCTCTCCGCCTCGAGGATTCCGTGGGTGGCGAAATGGAGAAGCCGGGCCGATTCCATGCGGGCACTCACCGCCGTCTCCGTGGCGGCGTCTCCGGTGAGCGCCTCGGCGCCGAGGAGTCCGGCGAGTTGCCTCGCTTCCGCCTCGGCTCCGGGCAGGGGAGACAGCGCCTCGGCGGAGCGGTCGGGGCGCGGTTTGTAGCCGGGCATGGTCGGGTTTCCGACGATGAGGATCTCCGATCCGCCATTTTCCGCAACGGCCCGCCCCTGTTGCCGGGCGAGTCGAAGCAGTTCGATCGATGGGGAAAGAGTGACGGTGTGATGGTCGATGAGGGTTTCCCCCTCTTTTCCGAAGGGAAGAGCGACGAAGGGAACGAGAAAGAGTTCCCGTTGGGGAATGAAGGTGACAAGGGAACCCGGTTCCCGGGGCAGGAGATCGGCGATGGGATCGAGGAGAAGCTTCGCGAGCAGCTGAAGGGCTCCGCCCCCTTCTTCCGGCGCCGCATCCTTGTCTGCCTTCGGCTTTCGGATCTCCTGTCGCGCCCGGGTGACCAGTTCCCCAACCGGAGCTGGCAACACGGTGGAGCGGAAATCGATCTTTCCTTCCGGGGTCACGACCCAGGCATAGAGCTCCTGGGGGAAACGGGCCACTTCCTCGGGGGAGAGTTGCATTCGCGCCTCGATCGTGAGCCCCTGCACGAGGGAATACACCACAAGGGTACCGCCGTGTTCCTTCGCGATGGAAGGAAGGTCGGCGGAGGTCAGTTCCTTCACCACCTTTTCCTCCGGTTCGAATCCGAGCTTTTCGCGGAGGAGGGCCGCCTGGGCGCTGCCGCGGCCGTTTTCGGCGGCGACGAGAGCTTCGACGGGATGGTTCCGCCTCACCTCGATCTGCTGGAGGATGTCATAGATGCCCGCACGGATCTCGGCCATGGAGAGATTCACCTGGTCGGCGCTGAAAACGGCTGCCTTCTGCGCTTCGCGTGAATTCGCCTCCCAGGCGTCGGCCCCTTCGGCGGCCTGTCGCAGCGTCTCCTCGGCGGCGTCGAGATCGCCGGCCTGCAATTGATAGGCCGCCAGGGCGATGAAGTCGTGGGTCGCTCCCAGTTTCGCGAAGGCCTCTCCGGCGACGGTGTTCTTCAGCTTCGAAGCGATCGCCTCCTTCAGTTTCGCAATGACAGGATTGTAGTCGGGCGCGTCGGGATTGGCGGACACGGATCGTTTCAGGGCGAGGAGGGTCTCGAGGGAACGGACCGTGCCGGTTTCGAAATCGCTCTTGCAGAGGGTGAGGGCCTCCGCCACGGCTTCGCCGGCTTCGTCGAGGCGACCGAGGCGCAGCAGCATCCGGGCGAGATTCTGCAGTTCGAATCCGAGGAAGAGAGGCTCCGGTTCGGTACGGATGAACGCGACGGCCTCGCGGGTGAGGTTCAGCGCTTCCTCGATTCTGCCGGACTGGAGCAGGGCGTTGGCCAGACTGCGGGAGCAATGGGCGGCGAGTTCCGGCTTCCCCAGTTGGACGGCGATTTCTCGAGCTCCGGTGAGGGCCGGCACGGCGTTGTCATAGAGGCGGCTGGCGAGGCTGTGATTGCCGTAGTTGAAAAGCGCCCAGAATTCCGCCTCGCTGCCCGGGCTTTCCTCGTGCTGCATCTTCCACAGCTCGAACGAGACAAGAACGGCGAGCTTGGGGTCGCCGTGCAGGCCGACGTGCATCTCGATCGCCTTCAGCAGTCCCTTGCGATAGGCGGGAGAAAGATCGGGCGCTTCGAGTTCGGCGACCATCATCCCGGTCGCGGCATCGTCGTCGCTCTGGCTGAGAATCTTCGAGAGGGTGAAGAAGGAGGTCATCGAGTCGAAGCCATGCTTGCGACAGAGCCAGAGCGACTGTCGGCAGCGTTCGAGCGCCGTCTTGAAGTCCCCCCGCTGGATGTAGCCCTCGGCACAGGAGTTGAACATCATCGCCAATGACTCGGCGTTGTCGTCGACTCCTCCGGCCTTGGTCAGGGTCGCGATGGCCTTTTCCATCTGGTCGGCGAGATCGCCCTCCTGACAGAAGACCGGCAGGGTCAAGAGGGTCGACAGGGCGAGCAGACAGGGTAGGATTGCGCGGGCCATGGTCCTTAGACGAAAGGGTGGCCCGCTCATGCCGAATTACAAGGATTGTCTCTCCCTGCGAATCGGGAAGGAGTGGAAAACCGTCACTCGGAAAGAATCTCGGTGAGGACACGTCCCTCGACATTCTCCATCTTCACCCCGAGAAGCGCTGCCATCGTCGGGGCGACGTCGGTATTGCTGATCTTGTCGAGGACCACACCCTCCTTGATTCCCGCGCCGGAGGCGACGAAGGACGCGCCCATGAGGTCATGGAAGGGAGAGTAGCCGTGTGATCCCTTGGGCCCATCGGTTGCGAGGATCACGGCGTCTCCATCGTCCTTCCCGGAGAAAGAGTAACCGTCGGCGGCCGAAAGCATCAGGTCGGGCTCGTGGGGATTTTCGGAGGGAAGCTTGTGGCCGAACTTGGCGAAATCCTCAGGTCCGATCACCACCTCGACCCCTTCGACTTCGCGGAAGCGGGCCGCGAGGCGGTTGCGGATCGCATCGCGGTTGGCCTCGTCAAGGATGTAGATGAAGCAGCCTCCACCCTGACTCAGGGCATACGCCTGTTGTTTGAGCTTCAGGCCCTGACCCTCGCGGAGACCCTCCTGCCTGATTACGATGTTTGCGGCGATCTCCTTCGTGTAGGTGATGAAGCCGTGGTCGGCGGTGATGATGAAGGTGGTGCGATCGCCTAGACCCGCGGCTTCGACGGTTCCGACGAGGTCGCGGATGCAGCGGTCGGAATCGGAGACCGCCCAGTAGGCTTCCTCGGACTGCCGACCCGTGGCGTGCTCGAGCGCGTCGACGCTGACGAGGTGAAGGGCGAGGAAGTTCGGACGGTGAGCCTCGAGGAGATGTTGGGCGATCCGGGTATACATCCAGTCGCGTTGAGGTTTCCCGGAATTGCCGGCCTTGCACCATTCGTTCTGTTTCCAGTAGGGGATCCCCTTTTCCTTCAACTCCGCGAGAAGGCTGGGCGTGCTTGCGCCCTCGAAGATCTGCTGGTCGAACACGTCGGGGAGCTGCAGGTCGAGGGTCGCGGCATTCCGGCTGGCCGGCCAGCAGACACCCGCCGTTTTCAGACCCGCCCCGTGAACCACGTCGTAGACCGTCGGAACCTTGACGATCTCCGCCTTGTCGAAGAGCGGGTCGGGAATGAGCGGGATCACCTTGTTCTGGGCGCGGTCGTAGTAGTTGTTCCCGATGACGCCGTGACGACCCGCGTGGACCCCGGTCACGAGGGTGGTGTGGTTCGGCCAGGTCACGGTGGGAAAGGAAGTGCCCATCCACTTGGCGCGGGCACCTTTCGCGGCCATCGCACGAATGGTCGGCATCTGGCATTTCGGGTCATCGAAGTAGTAGTGGGCGAGTCCGTCCACGCTGATGAGGATGACATGGCGGTCCGGCTTCGGTTCCGCTCCGGCCCGGGGAAGGGCAAGGAAGGTCGATGTGAAGAGAATGAAGCCGGAGACAAGACGACAAAAAACACGGGGGTGGTGCATGGGCACGATCCTGCCATGGAGCAAGGAAGGCGACAATCCCGCATGTGTGGGACCGTCGGCACGGTTTCGCCGGAGCCGTTCGAAAGGGTCAGGGCTCCACCCGGTTCGTGACCCAGTCCCACCGGTTCGCGGCCTGGGAGAGCTGGGACTCGAGATCGCGGTCTTCGAGAAACCGTTTCTCGACCAGATCCTCGAGGACGGTCTTCACCTGTTTGAGGTAGTCTTCCTTTGAGTCGTATCGTTCCTCGATCGAGAGACGCGGGTCCCCCGCCTTTTCGCGTTGCTCTTTCGAGAGCGCGAAGGGAACCCAGGCGCCGCGAAGGAGATAAAACTCGTGGGGCGAACCCATGGCTTCGGGACGGAAGACCCAGCCCGTGGCCGTCCCGAGGGGAACCGCGATGTCGGGCATCCGGATTCCGCCAAGGTCGTTTCCATCCGCGTCGGACTGGGGCACGAAAAGCGGCAATTCCGTCCCTGCTCCCGCCCCGTCCGGCCATTGCGGATTCCGCACTCGGACACCGGCGTTCACGCTTCGCGGAGACGGCATCCCGGGAACCTTGGGAAAGGCAACCTTGGAGATGGGGACGAGGGTGCCATCGCGAAACGACGGATGGACGCTCGCGGGCGGTTCCAGTCCTTCCGTGACCCATCGGTGCATCGCCATCCGCAGCGCGTAGATGGAGGCACTGGCGCTGACTGGGTTCGCCATGGGGGCGTCTTCGACCAGGGAGGTCGGAGGAAAGGGGGCCGGACCGTGCGAGGTTCCGGCGAAGAAATAGGACCGGACAGGGTCCGGGAAATCGACATCGCGGGTTCCTGCGGGGTCGGCGTGGGTGAGGGCGGCAACGCGGCCGGCGCCCCAGTATTCAGCGGCCATGTTCGTGTAGAAGATCTTCGGAAGATGATTCGTCCGGGAGTTCTCGAGCACCCCGTCGCGATGGCCGCTGACCGGGTCCTCCACCGCGGAGTCGGCGAAGGGATAAGAGGCGGTGTAGTAGCCCGCCACACTGCGCGGTTTCGACCACCGCTCGTTGAGGACAAGGCGGCCTGCGCCCGCGACGTGGGCCATCACGCCGTCGAGGACGGCAAGATCGTTCTCGTCGGTGTTGAAACCGAGGTAAAGGTAATCGCGGAGGAACCGGCCGCATTGGGACGAACCGAAGGCGTAGGCTTGGGATACCGGAGCGAGCGAGTCATCCCCGTGCTTCAGCCAGGAAACGGCATCGCGGATTGCCGCGTAGCCGAGACCCGCCACGGGAGGCCCTTCGGCGAGCCAGGAGACCTCGTAGGTTTTTCCCGGCTCGAAACCGCCCTCGAGGCGAACTCGATGGCCTTCGACCCGCCAGAGGCTCCGGTCGATCTCCGTGCCGCCGGGAAATCCGGCTCGATTCCGAACGAGGAGGCGGCTGTCGGGCCCGTCCGGATCGATCGCGGGATAGATCTCGAGATCGGTCACGTTCTGCTCCTCGATTGACTTGTCGGGAGTGAAGGCCGTATTGACGACACCACGAATCGGGCTCCCGTCGGCATTGCGGGCCACGGGTGCCTCCAGGCGCATCCTGTTGGCGGCGGGCGGCAGGTCGAATTCCCATCCGATGCTCACCACGGTGAAGCCGTTCCTGACAAACCACTCACCGAGGTTCGCCCGTCCGCCACGATTGGGAATCTCCACCCAGGCGGCGTTCGCGGAATGTTCCGGATCCTTTGGCCTGAGAATGCGCAGGTCCGAGGAAAAGACGACCCGGCCCTCGGCGTCCTTTGGTGCCAGTTGCAGGTCGGCGATGACGGCATTGCCTGCCAGTTCGGGATCGATCGCGTAGTGGAGCCGCCCGACGATTTCCTCGTAGCCGCTGTCATCCAGATCGGAACGTTTTGTCACCTCCACGCGGGTGACTTCGGCATGAGCGGAGAGGACCACGACGAGGCATAGTCCCGGGAGGAAACGGCGAACGAGCAGGGGCATCGGGGACTATTGCCGGAGGGGAGCCGCCTTTTCAACCCCGCGAGCGGTCCGCGACCGTGGGCGCGTCTCGGGTCGGGATGGATCAGGAATCGTCGCTGGGAAAGTATTTTCCGGCGAGTCTGCCAAGCCGGGTCGCGAGGCTGGGGGGCGGTTTTCCGGAAGGATCCGCCTGGGGGAGAAAACGTCGGACGAGAAGCACGGCGATTTCATCGAGAGATCCATAACCCTGGCTTTCCACCGTTTTCGTCAGCAGGGCCAGAGCCGCTCCGCCGTAGGGCACCCTTCTCACGAGGAACCGGAGGATCACCGGCAGAACGAGGGGCACGACCATGGCGGCTTGGTCCGGCGATACTCCGATCCGGGAGGCGACGCGCTCGCTCACCTGTTCGCCGGCACCTCCTAGAACTTGTTCGAGGGAGCCGGGCCCGTTTTCACCGCGTTCCGAATCTCCGGGGTCAAACCGCTCAAAAACAACCGACGCTGCGGCGGGCAAGGCCTTTTCCGCCTCTTCGCGGGAGATCCCGAGGCGAGAGGAGATCCGCTCCGCGACTTCGTCGCCATGCTCGCGAATGAGGTGTTCGATGAGGGATGCCATCGAACGTATCTTAACCCATACGCTGATAAAGGAGAAGCATGGACACGATCGCGAGCCCCACGCCCAGCCATTCCCTCGTGTTGAGATGCTCCCCGAAGAAGGCCGCTCCCACGAGACTGAGGGAAAGGACAACCGTCAGGCTGTAGATCACGCCGATGTAGGCGAGCTTGAGATGCGGCATTACGACAACCCAGCCGAAGGTGCAGGCAATTGTAATCAGCATTCCGATCGCGAAGTTCCGGTTTAAGAACGGAGACTGGTTCGAACTCGCATGCTTCAAGAAGTAGTCACTGACCGCAACGAGCAGCGCTAAAACGATGGTGGAGAGGATGGCGAGAGTCGACGATTTCATCCCTCCGATCTATCCGAAAGGGTGAAGCAGAGCAAGGATAAATGCTTAAGATTTCTTAAGCATTTTTGCTTCCCTGCGCGGGCCAGACGATCAAGCCGCGAATTTGGTGATCCGTTGCAAGGCGGGAACCCCCAGTTCTTCGAGAATGAACTCCGGAACGATACCGAGGTTGAAATACTTGTTTCGCAAGCTTTCGGGCAGCAGATCAAAGTCTCTAATTCTCCGCCTGCACCGAGTGGAACCGCATTGGCAATCGAGTTCCCAGAAGCGTTCGAACATCGTGGTTGAATAATCAAACCGAATCTCCTCACCACGATCGATTTGCCTAAGTGCGACCAGAGAGAAGCTGTCGGAGAAACCCGAGTTTGGCTCACAAGAATGGTTCAAGAAGCGGCCTGGAGCTATAGGATCAACATACCGACCTATTCCCACCTGGACCGAGTATTCCCCTTGGAAACCCTTCGACTGTTCGAAGTCAATCATCTTGCCATTCAAGTAAAAAATCAGTTCACCAGGCTTGATCATTTGGGAGGCGAAGACTCCCTGACCGACATCGGTTTCGTCGACAATCACTTTATGACTCATACTTTCAAACAGCACTAACCTCTAAGAAAAGAACAAAAATTAGCGCGAGGCAATCAATTTTGATCTCTTTTAGAAGTATGACAATCAAAGTTGAGAAAAAGTGAAAAATCTATCATCAAAAGAATTTTAAAAACATTGTTTTTATGGTTTTTAAGGATGTAAATTTTATGCATGACAGAGAACTCATTTTTTACGCGCGCTGTTTTACTGCCGTGGCTCGTCATTGCCGCAACCCTCCTCTTCCAGGGTTGTGATGACGTGAACGTGAAAACGTCCATCGGAGACTCGTTGCCCTCCGATGCTGCTCAAGACCCCGACGCAGAGTCGGCTCTCACGATTCTGACGTGGGGCGAATACTTCTCTCCCGAGGTGGTCTCTGCATTTGCCACCGAAACCGGTATCAAGGTGGAATTTGTTGAATTCACCAATCTTGATGAAATGCAGGCGATGCTGCAGTCGAGGCCCGCTGACTTCGATCTTGTCGTTGTCGATGGTGGAACATTGGCCGACTTGATCGACCTTCAATTGGTCAGGCCGATCGATCGCGGCCACATCCAGAATTTTGGAAATCTGGATAGCAAGTTCTTGGGGCTGCCGTTCGATCCGGAAAACACCTTTTCCGTGCCCTACATGTGGGGAACGACGCTACTCGCCTATCGTTCCGACAAGATCGAGGCGCCGGAAGAAAGCTGGAACCTTCTTTGGGACGAAACCTTGCGAGGAAAGGTGCTGATGCTCGATGACGAGTTCGATATCTATGCGGCCGCCCTTCTAGCCGATGGAAGAGACATCAATTCGACAGACCCCTCCGACATTGAAGCAGCCACGCAACGAATGATTGACCAGGTGGGCAAGCTCGACGCGAGGTTTGTTGATATCTTCAAAGTGAGGGAAGCATTGATTGCAGGAGATTGCTGGGCGAGTATGACTTATAGCAGCGATGCTGCGGTTCTTGCCGAGGATTGCGAGGAGATAGCCTACTTCATTCCCGAAGAGGGAGCGCCGCTCTGGCTGGATAGCTTCGTGATTCCCCGTGAATCTCAGAATCTGGATGCCGCTTACCGCTTCCTCGAATTCCTATGCCGTCCGGAGGTGGCGGCGGCCAACTCAAACGATCTGTGGTGTGCTTCGGCGAATCGGGCCGCCAAACCGTTCCTCAGCAAGGAGGTTCTGGAAGATCCGACGCTCTATCTATCTGATGAGCAGCTCGCCAAGTGTCAATTCGATGCCCAATCCAGCCCGGAGCGTCAGCGCCTTGTTAATCAGGGGTTGAAACGAGTATTCGACCGTGTGCGCGAGGAAGAAAAGAAGCCGCAGCTTTCCCTTCTGATCTGGGAAGACTACTTGGCTCCCGGGATTGTTGAACGATTCGAAGAAGAGGCCGGAGTCCGTTTAAAGATTACGGAAGTGGAAAACTCGGAACGCCTCAAGCAGGAAATGGCTTCGGCTCCCGACCGTTTCGATCTCCTCGTCGCGGACGAACAAACATTGCGCGAACTGATGTCTCTCCGTCTCGTCCATCCCTTCTCCAAGGGGGAGGTATCGGAGACTGCGTCACTTATGGATCTGTCGTTTGCCTCTCCGGTGGACCGGGAGTTTGGGCATTCCGTTCCCTATCTGCGTGGGCTGACGGTTCTCGCGGGAAGGAAGGAGTTGCTTGATGAGGTGGAGCCGAGCTGGAGCCTGCTGTGGAGGGAGGATCTTCGTATTGGTATCCTTGATGAACCTGCCGACATGGTTTGGATCGCGCTGCTTGGCCTTGGGTATGATCCCGCCAAGGCCACTCCCGGGCAGATTGAGGAGGCCGGACAAAAACTCGCGGAACGGTTTCCCGATTTCGCTAGCAGGATGACGGATCTCTTTACTGGATTGGACGAGTTGGAAGCAGGTAACCTGGACCTGATCGTGACCTACAACGGTGACGCGGCATCCCGCGCGGCGGAGAATCCGGAGATTGCGGTGATCGTGCCCGAGGAGGGGGTTCCTCTCTGGATCGACAGTTTCGCCATTAGCAGGGAGGCGCGGCAACCCGCTATTGCCCTCGAGTTTATTCGCTTTATGGGGAAACCGGAGACTGCCGCGGAGTCATCGAATTTTCTGCGTTATGCCAGCCCGACTCGCGAAGCACGGAAAGAGATCGCGTCGGAGTTGCTGGACGACCCGGTTCTTTTTCCATCCGAGGAGATGCTCTCGAAATGCGCATTCGTTCGTTTTCCGGACGAAGTGGAACGTAATGTCCACCAAACCATTTCCCGCCTTGTCAAGGAAAGCAGGGCTCCCGAGGTCGGTGCGAACGATGCCACGAGCGAGGATCCGAATGGAAGTCTTGCAGATTCCACGGTCGGCGAGATCGACTGAATTCACCGCTTCTGGTGGAGCTTCGCTTGTTCATGAACACCATCCGCAGCCGGCTGCTGATCTCGATGATGATGACGGGCCTCGTGCCCCTTCTTGTCGTGCTCGTGCCGCTCGGAACCCTCCTCAACCGGACCTTGCGCGAAAAGGAGGAAGAGAAGCTGATCGAAACCTCCCGGCAACTCTCCCGACTCGTTTCCGAAGTCACCGACCGTACTTCCCGTGAGTTGGCTTCCCTGCAGTCCAATCCCCTCCTGTCCGACCGTAACGGAAGTCTCGAGACGAAGCTCGAAGAGATGCACCGGCTCGTGAGAATCTACGAGGTCTACTCGGACATCAGCCTCTATGACTCGGATGGATTTCTGTTAGGTTCAACCTCCGCGGATCACCCTTCCTTCCGCGAATACAGTGACTGGTTCAAGAAGGCAATGTCCGGAAAGGTTTCCCTCTCGAATCCACAGCGTGTCCTGGGAAAGGACGGACTTTACCTCACTGTCTATCTTCCCATCGAGAGCAAAGAGGAAGCGGGACGTGCCGAAGACAAGGAATCCAGGGGAACGAAAGAGGATGAGGGACACCGGCAGGTCCTGAAAGCACGCCTCTCCTTCGCGAGAATCATCTCGGTTCTCCAGAATGGTTCGATCACCGGAGGGAATTCGATCTTC
This sequence comes from Verrucomicrobiia bacterium, assembly GCA_020439925.1. GTDB lineage: Bacteria > Verrucomicrobiota > Verrucomicrobiia > Verrucomicrobiales > DEV007 > Arctic95D-9. The sequence goes on from JAGRPC010000054.1 coordinate 11,993, forward strand.
CTTCTCGATTCCCTTGGGAACAAGCTTTCCGGGGGAGACCCCACATCCCTGATGGAGAAATTCGACCGCGACGTGCCCGTCGGAAATTGGCTGAAAGAGGCCGTGGGAACCTACACCGCACCGGACGGTGCCAGTTTTCTTTTCGCCCGGGAGGTGCTCCCGTCGGACGTCACCAATGTCAATTCTGAATGGATTCTCCTGAGCCTGCGACCGATGGAGGAGGTCACGGCCGTGGTGAGACAGGGAGTTCTTGCCTTGGCCGCCGCCGTGGGAGGAATCATGGCAATGGCGGCTGTTCTCGGAATCATCCTCGCCAAACTCATTTCACGCCCTCTCGAAAGTATGGGTGCCGCCGCCGACCGGGTCGCAGCTGGAGATCTCTCGGTGCGGGCCAGCGAAGACGAGGGGTCGGCGGAAATGCGGGCACTGGCATCTCTCTTCAACCGAATGGTTGGAGAAGTCGCCTACCATCGGGAGAGTCTCGAGAAGCTGGTGGCGTCAAGGACGGAGAGCCTTCACCGAAGTCAGTCCGAACTTGAGCGCGTCAATGCCCGTCTCCAGGCGGCCATTGGAAGCACGAACAACGGTTTCCTCGTGGAAGATCTCGAAGGCGGCGTTGCCGTCGTGAACGAACTTTTCCTCACTCTTCTCGGATTCACCCCTGATTCCGCGGCCGGAAAGAACGCGGGCACCCTTGTCGCCGCCTTCTCGGAGCGAGGAGGAGTCGATGCCTCCCTCGCGGAAACGTGGAGGAAGACCTGCGAGGAGTCCGGCATCATCGATGTGGATGTCACCTTCCCCGAATCCGAGAAGCAGGTTCTGCACGTCTATTCCGCGCCGATCCGCGATCGTCGGGGAAACCTGATCGGGCGGGTCTGGAGTCTCCAGGATCTCACCGAACAGCGCCACCTCGAGGAGGGGCTGCGACAGTCCCAGAAGATGGAGGCGGTGGGACAACTCGCCGGGGGGATCGCCCACGATTTCAACAATCT
>JAGRPC010000492.1 GCA_020439925.1 Verrucomicrobiia bacterium
TTCCCGAGAGACCGGCAAGACAACGCTCGAGGGCCGAGGTCAGCGGGTCAAGAAGGGCAACGAACGCATCCCCACCGCCACCGAGCCTCATGAGTTGAGTGAGGCCGAAAAGGTGATTGAGCCGGTTTCTCCCGTCGTGCCGATAGCGCCGGAGGGCCTGCGTGTCGGAGGGGTCGAGGGCTGAAATTTCCCTGCTGAGTGCCTCGACCTCGTCGGATAGTTTTTCGAGGTCGCGGACGAGGCCGGGTGAGGCGCTCGTCGCGGCCCCTTTCAGGGTAGGAACCAGTCGGCGAAGCGTGTCGACGGCGACTTCGAGAGGATGGTGGTGTGAATGGGGGGCTTCGTTCACTGGCTCAAGTTTCGTCTGCTTGCCCTTCGCTGGCGAACCAAAAGTCATTCACGAAGGGAGATCCCGGCCCATCAGGAAATCATCCATGACAAAACCGTCGCCGATATCAAGGCAATCCTCGCCATCGATTGAGAAACCGTTTTTCCGGTAAAACCCGATAGCGGCGCCATTGTGACGGTTCACTCTCAACTCGATCCGTCGGGTGCCTTCATCCGAAAGGATCTCAACAAGTCGGGCGAAAGCCTGGCTGCCACAACCTTTTCCCTGGACCGCCGGAAGCAGGTAAAACTTGTGGAGCGGGCACTCTCCCCGAACGTCGATCGGACCAACGGCAAGGAATCCGACGCGTTCGCCATCGAGGCAGATCCACCACATGCATACGCCCTTCACGAGGTCGTTGTGGAGTTGTTCCCTGCCGTACATGCGACCCAGCATGTAGTCGATTTGCTCCGGTTGGAGGATCGACCCGTAGGCGGCAGGCCAGATGACCGAGGCCATTTCCGCCACCTCTCCGACTTCTTCCGAAACGATGGGGGTCAGGGAAACGCGACCCTTGTGGTTGGGATCCAAAGACGATGACATTCCCGCGAGCCTAGCGAAAATGCGGTCCGCGGTTCAAGACGGGATCTCGTCGTGATGGAGCAGGTAGTAGGCGCTCTGGACCACGTTGAGACCGTGATTGGCGATCACCTCGAACTGATTGTTCATGTCGATGGTGAGCATCTCGGTCTTCACCGCGTCCTCGGCCGGGTTTTCCGACATGCGTTTCATCGCCCGCTTGTTGTCCTGCTTGCGGAGGCGGTCGGTGGCCCGCTCGATTTCTTCGGCCTTGCGGAGAGCGGGTTCGGAGGCGCCTTTCGCGAGCACTTCGGAATAAAGGTCGATGATCTCGATGATCTTCTCGGCGAAGGCGAGAACCCCTCCGGTGGCTTCGTCTCCGAAGACACGACCTTTGACGTATTTCCTCTGGGTGATCTGGATGAGCCGGTAGATGGCGTCGGAAACCTCTTCCAGTTCGGAGACGATGCGGAGCATGCGACTGACCGAACGGGCGTTTTCCTCACTCAATTCGGCGGCGGTGGTCCGAACGAGGTATTCGGTAATGTCGTGAGTGAGGACGTCGGCTTCGTCTTCGAGAGCCTTGAGACGTTTCACCTCTTCGCTGAGATCCGCCGTGGGATTCTTGAAGACGTCCAGATAACCCGTAAACATCTCGCGGGTGATCTTGGCGAGTTCGCGGGTGGCATTCTCGGCCTCGGGCAGGTTCAGTTCTCCTATGTCAACCATGCCGCCGGAGATGAAGCGCAGCCGATGGGTTGCGGGATGGGAAGTGGATGGTTCCTTCACCAGCCGGGTCACCAGTTTCGCGATCTGCGTGGTGAATCCGGCAAGGAGCAGGATGTTGGTGAAATTGAAGAGGGAATGAAAAATCGCGAGCTGGAAGCCGATTTCCGCATTGTGGTTCTTGGTGCGGAAGGTTTCGGGAAGGTGACCGCTCAGCCAGACGACGAATTGCGAGAATGCATAAAAGATCACGAGCATCCAGCAGACTCCGATGACGTTGAAAAGGAAGTGAGCGCGGGCGGCTCTCTTGGCGTTGGCCGAAGTCCCGATAGACGCGAGCCAGGCGGTCACGGTGGTGCCGATGTTTTCCCCGAGGACAATCGCAGCCGACTCGTGGAAGCCGATCCAGCCCTGGATTGCGAGGGTCACGGTGATGGCCATGGCCGCCGAGGAGGACTGGACCACGAGGGTGAGGATGATACCGAGGCAGAGAAAGAGGAGGATCGAGACAAAACCGTGTCCACTCGCCGTGGAAACGAAGTGCTGGATCTGTTGAGCTTGTGCCTGAACGGCGGCATCGGTGCTCGTGAGCATGCTTTTCACGTCCGGAACCGAATCCTTGAGCAGGTTCAGGCCGAAAAAGAGGAGGCCGAAGCCGATCAGTACTTCGCCGATGTGCTTGCCGCGGTTGCGTCCGATGAAAAAGAGGGGCAGGCCGATCCCGATGATGGGGATGGCGACGTCGGCCAGGGAGAATTTCCCGACGAGGGCGATGATCCACGCGGTCATCGTCGTCCCGAGGTTTGCGCCCATGATCACCCCGATCGACTCGATCAAGGTCAGCAGACCCGCATTTACGAAGCTGACCACCATCACCGTCGTGGCGGAGGACGATTGCACAACGCTGGTGACAAGGAGCCCGGTGAGAATGGCGGTGAGCCGGTTGTGGGTCATGGTCGCCATGACCTTTCTCATCCCGTCCCCGGCAGTTCGCTGGAGCCCTTCACTCATGACTTTCATGCCGTAGAGGAAGACTCCGAGGGAGCCGAGGATCTTGAGAATGAAGACGAGGGTATCCATACGGGGTGTTGGGACCCTAGATCTATGAACCAAGTGACGGAAATGTCACACTGGAATCTCGGATTTTCCCGCCGGAGCTGCGCCGGAGACTCTCAAACCCCGGTCCAGCGGCGCATCACGAGCATGGAATTGTGCCCTCCGAAAGCAAAAGCGGCCGACAAAGCGATGTCCACGGGAGCCGTTCGGGCCACGTTTGGCACAAAATCGAGATCGCAGTCGGGATCGGGGCTCTCGAGATTGATAGTGGGCGGCAGGAGACTTTCCTGCATCGCCTTGACGCACCAGATCGCCTCGACGGCTCCGGCCGCACCGAGAAGGTGGCCGGTGACCGATTTGGTCGACGAGACGGGAATGAGGTAGGCGGCATCACCCAAGGCACGCTTGAGGGCGCGGACCTCCGAAACGTCGCCGATGCTTGTGGCGGTGGCATGGGCGTTGATGTAGGACAACTCGCCCGGTGCCACCCCTGCCTTGGAGAGAGCGAGGCTGATGGCTCGCGAGGCCTGAACCGCCTCGCGGTCTGGATCGGTGAGGTGAACGGCGTCGGAAGTGGCGGCACAGGCGAGGATCTCGGCGAGAGGAATGGCTCCGCGGGCAAGGGCGCTGTCGAGCTCCTCCAGAACAAGGATGCCCGATCCTTCGCTCAGGACGAATCCGTCGCGTTCCTTGTCGAAGGGACGCGAGGCGCGTTCGGGATCGTCATTGCGCCGGGAAAGGGCGCGCAGCTGAGAGAATCCGGTGAGCCCGAGATGGGTTACGGCGGCCTCGGCACCACCGGTGATCATCGCGGTCGCATCGCCTCGTTGAATCGTGTAGAAAGCCTGGGCGATCGCGTCATTGCCGGTCGAGCAGGCGGCGGCCACTCCGAAGGTTACCCCGTGAGCGCCGGTCTGGATGCTGACTTGAACCGACGCGGAGTCGGCCGTGACCATGGGGATCATCAGCGGGTTGAGACGTCCGGCACCCCGGTTGTCCATGACGTGCTGGTTGTCGGTGTAGGTCTGGATGCCTCCGGCCCCCGAACCGACGATGACGCCGACGTCATTGGCATTGGACGAATCGATAACCAGTCCGGACTGTGCGACTGCCTCGCGGGCCGCCGCGACGGCAAACTGGGAAAAACGGTCGGCGCGACGTGCCTCTTTCGCGTCCATCACCGTGGTCGGGTCGAATCCTTTCACTTCGCCGGCGATGCGGACGGGGAGGTGATCGACCGGAACGAGAGTGACGGGTCCGATCCCCGAACGACCTTCCGCGACTGCCCGCCAGGAGGTCGCGACGTCAAGACCTACCGGGGTCACCGCACCCATTCCGGTGATGACGACCCGGCGGGCAGGACTGGGGGACGGTGCAGGAGGGAGCTGACTCACGGTTAATCGGGGTGACGACTCGTTATCAAAGACGGCAAGCGCTCCCAAAGCGAGGGATAAATGAGCAAATCTGGGGGCTCGGAGCGGCAGACGTCCGGAAGGTCATCGGATTTCAATTTCTTTTCACCGGCGGTTCATTCTCCCTTCACGGAGAGCTGGGAACGTGGCTCGAAATGTGGAACTTGCGGGAAACAGCCGATGACTGGCGGTGCTTGATGAAGGGAGCCGCTTCTTCCCTGGATTTCTGGCTCCGTTCCTCGGGCAGAGAGTCTCGGCAGTGGCTCTGCGTCGTGACGATCATCGGCGGCCTGGGAATCTATGGAGCCTCGGTGGGGCTCTGGAGGTCTCCACTGATGGCGGCCTTCGTGGCAGTGAAGATGCCTTGCATCGTTTTCCTGACCCTCGGCATCAACGCACTTCTCAACGGGATGCTGGCCCAGGCTCTCGCGACCGGTCTTTCCTTCCTCCAGACCTTTCGTGCGATCCTGATGTCATTTGCGGTGTTTGCCCTCATTCTTGGTTCTCTGAGTCCCGTCACCATCGGGATGGCAATGAATCTGCCGGAGGCGGGCACGACGGGAGCGGAACAGGCCCATCGCATTCTGCTGCTCTCCCACACCCTTCTGATTGCCTTCGCCGGAGTCATCGCGACGGGCAAGCTGAGCGACATTCTCCGGAGTTTTGCCGGCAGCGACTCGGCGGCGAGAAGAACGCTGGTGGCGCTTCTCGCCGGGAACCTTTTCGTCGGAGCCCAGGTGGGATTCATTCTCCGGCCCGTTTTTGGCAGCCCGGGGCTGAAAGTCGAATTCCTGAGGCCCGACGCGATGAGCGGGAACTTTTATGAATCGGTCTGGTGGGCGGTATGCCAGTCCTTCTAGGCCATTCCTTTCGAACAACCAAAACAAGAATCATGGAAACCGAAGAACCCGACCCAACCGCGAACTGCCATCCCGAGGAAGAAAGTCCCGTCCTCCAACCCCCTCCTGTTCCGGTGATTGAACCCACTTTTTCAGGAGTGATCGACGGGCTTCTGAAACGCCCCGTTCTCCTCCTCGCGAGGGTGCAATCGTCAAATTCCGCCGCCATGCTCAAACGGATGCTTGTCCTCGCGGCCTTGTGCATGGGAGCCTTCGGGCTGATTCTCGGATGGGTCTCCGGAGGCCAGCAATTCTGGCTGGCTCCGTTAAAGATCGTCGCCGGTATTGCCCTGTGCGGACTCATCACCCTGCCCAGCCTCTACATTTTCAGCTGCCTGAACGGGCACGAGATCTCCCTCAAAGCCGTCGCCGGTGTTCTGGTCTCCTCTCTCGCCCTGACGGGGCTCCTCCTGATGGGGCTGGCACCGGTCCTGTGGGTCTTTGTCCAATCGTCCGAATCGCTGCCCTTTCTTGGGTTCCTCGGCCTCGCCTTCTGGTCGATTGCCCTCGCTTTCGGGCTGTCACTGGTGTTCAGGACGAGTGCGGCAAAAGAGGCGGGGCGCAGTCCCTTCCTGGCCATCTGGGTGGCCATCTTTGTCCTTGTGGCCCTCCAGATGTCGACCTCGCTGCGCCCGCTCATCGGAACGGCCGACACGATCCTGCCGAAGGAGAAAAAGTTCTTTCTCACCCACTGGTTCGATGAGTTTTCGAGAGCAAGCGGGAAGACGCGATGGAAATAACTGCGTCGGGCTCCACGAGGATGAACCTCACCCTTCGGAAAACTGCAGCTGGTAGAGCCGCCGGTATTCCGCGCAGCGGTCGAGGAGAACGTCGTGAGGGGCCATGTCGAGGACTTTGCCCTCGCTCATCACCACGATTTCGTCGGAGTCCAGCACCGTGGAGAGGCGGTGCGCGATGGCGATGACCGTCTTGCCACGCGAGAGTTCCTCGAGCGCCTCCTGGATGGCCTTTTCCGACTCCGAATCGAGCGCGGAGGTGGCTTCGTCGAGAAAGAGGATGGGAGCGTCCCGCAGGATCGCCCGGGCGATGGAGAGCCGCTGCTGCTGCCCTCCCGACAGGGTGCATCCCTTGTCCCCGAGAATGGTATCGTAGCCCTGTGGCTGCGCGAGGATGAAGTCGTGGGCGTGGGCGAGACGCGCGGCCCTTTCGATTTCTTCGTCGCTGGCGGTGAGAAGTCCGTAACGGAGGTTGTTCCGGATTGTGTCGTGGAACAGGAAGGTGTCCTGGCTGACGAGCCCGATGTTGTCGCGGAGGGAACTCTGGGTGTAGTCGCGGATATCCCGCCCGTCGACGAGGATGGCTCCCTGGTCGACCTCGTAGAAGCGAAGAATGAGCGAGAGCACGGTGGACTTGCCCGACCCGCTCTGCCCGACCAAGGCATATTTCTTACCGGGCTCGAAACGCACCGAGACTCCTCCGAGGGCCGCGGTATCGCCGGTGTAGGAAAAGGCGACGTCTTGCAACTCGATCTCTCCACGACAGTCGGTCAGGGTGGCTGCGTCGGGACGGTCGCGTACGTCGGGGACGGCGTCGATGTAGCCGAAGACCTTCGCGGCGGCGACGTAGCACTTCTGCAACTGCACCTGCATGCGGCTGAGCATCTTCGCGTGCGGGTAGATGCTCATGAGACCCAGGTTGATGGTGAGGAAAGTCTCTGGCTTGATCTGGACTTTCCACGCGTAGACCATGCCGATGGCGATGCCGAGGGCGCCGACGATCTCCACCATGGGACTGGACATCTCCATGGCCTTTCGCCAGCGCATGATGAACTTGTTGATCTTGAGGCTGCCTTCGTTGAAGCGCTCGCGCTGGAACTCCTCCCGTCCATGGGCCTTGACGAGACGGATGCCGGAAAAACTCTCGTGCAGGGTCACCATGAGCCCCTCAGACTCCTGTTCCTCCTTGCCCCCGGCCTTGCGAACCTTTCGGCTGATGAGGGCGACGGGGACAATACAGAGAGGGAAGACGAAAAGGGCGCCGAAGGTGTAGAGCGGGTCCATCATTGCGACCATGAAGACGATCGACGCGATCGCGATGGGATGCTGAATGAGGGCGCTGAGAAGCTGGCTGCCCGCGTCGGCGGTGGTTCGCGTCTGGTTCGCCACCGTTTGAATCAGTTCCCCCTGCTTGACCGTGTTGTAGAAGGAGAGGGATTGTCCCATCAGGCCGGTGAACACTTCGTCTCGCAGGCGATGGAGAACCTTCAGGTTGATCCAGAGCATGCAGTACTGGTGGAGAAAGTAGAAGGCTCCGCGGATGAGCAGCAGCACCGGAATGCTGAGGCAGACAATGAGGACGAAGATCCACTCCTTGTCCGCAGGCAGAGTCGGCGCGGGGAATTCGATGTTTGCGAGGGCGGGAAGGCGGAGGTCCTCGAAAGGGCGGTAGACCTTCTGGATCTCCTCCCCTTGCGAGGCGGGAAGCACGATCACGAAGACCGACTTCAGGACAAGGAGAAGAAACCCGTTGAAGGCGCCGGCGAGAATGCCGAAGAAAATGCCCCAGAGAAAACGGACCCTGAGGGGCCGGATGTAGCCGAGGAGCCTACGGAACACGGCCCGGCGGTCCGAAACGATATCGTCGGAAGCGGCGGTGGCGAGATCGACCGCACGCTTGGAGGGCGGGGGAGTCTGGGACATCGGGGGAGGGGAAAGACGGCGGCGACGTGCGGCGGAGGGGATTGGTAAGGGAGATTGCGGCCAGGCGCAAGGTTGGAACATGCCTAGACGGGATCGTCGAATGCCGCCTCCACGAGCAGCGCCGCCAGGGTCTGGGTCGCCTCGTCCAGTGAGGCGTTTGCGGCCTTGAGAGCCCTGGCATCATGACTTCCGGAGTCAAGGACAGTTCGCACCTTCCCGGCTGCTTCGGCGATTGCCTGTCGGTCTTCCTCCTCGAGACGGTCTCCGACGACGGCGAGAGCCTGGTCCACGGCGGGAAGGAGTTCTTCGCTCTTTAGCCTGGCCTCGGTCCAGACCCGCTCGTTCATGTCTTCGAAGGCATGGTCGATCGATTCGCTGATCATCCGCTCGACAGCCTCATCTCCGACATCAACGGCAGCGTCGCGGATTTCGAGCAGGTGATCCTCGCCGGTCACGGTATCGCGGGCAAGGACCTCGAGGAGCCCGTCCCGGTTGATCGAGAACTGCACCCCGACCCGGGCGCTGCCCTTGGGGCCGGGGGTGAAGGGCACGACGACTTCGCCGAGGAGCCAGTTGTCTTTCGCCAGTTCCCTCTCCCCCTGGAGGACTCGGATGGCCATGGAGTCCTGGCCGTCGACGGCATTCGTGAACAGCTCGCCGGCTTTTACCGGGATGGTCGAGTTGCGGGGAATGATCACGTTCATGAGCCCGCCAAAGGTCTCGATGCCGAGCGAGAGCGGC
>JAGRPC010000493.1 GCA_020439925.1 Verrucomicrobiia bacterium
CAGCACCCTCTCGCCCGCGGAGCAGTCCGAGCGCCTCCGCGAGATGAGCGCGGGAAGATTCAAGCTCGTCTACATCGCACCGGAGCGATTTCGCAGCGGCGCCTTCATCCGCGCGCTGAAATCGGTCCCGGTCGCCCTCGTCGCCGTCGACGAGGCGCATTGCCTCAGCCAGTGGGGCCACGATTTCCGGCCGGACTACCTGAGGCTCTCGGAGGCTCTCGAGGTGCTTGAGCACCCGCAGACGGCGGCCTTCACCGCCACGGCGACGCCCGAGGTGAGGTCCGATATTCTCAAGGTCCTGAAGCTGCGCGAACCGTTCGTGTCGATCAGCGGTTTCGAACGCCCGAACCTGAGCCTGCGTGTCACCCACTGCGAGGGTCACCGGGAGAAGTACGCGCGGCTCAAGGACCTCGTCGAGTCTCACCGCACCGGCATCGTCTACTGCTCGACGCGAAAGAAGGTCGAGGAGGTGAGCGCGACCCTTTCGGGCATGGGCGTGAAGCTCGTCGCCTATCACGGAGGGATGGAGGACAAGGACCGCGAATGGGCGCAGAACGTCTTCCTCAACCGCACCTACGATGTCGCCGTCGCCACCAACGCCTTCGGCATGGGGATCGACCGGCCCGACGTGCGTTTTGTCGCCCACTTCGACGTTCCCGGCAGCATCGAGGCCTATTACCAGGAGGCGGGACGCGCCGGGCGCGACGGCGAACCCGCCGAGTGCGAACTCCTCTTCAACTACGCCGACACGCGCACGCAGGAGTTTTTTATCGAGGGCAACAATCCGGGAGCCGACCTCATCCGTGATCTCTATGCCATCGTGCGCCGTTACGCGGGCAGCACGAACGAGGGCGTCCTCCTCACCATCAACGAACTCACCGACGCCCTGAACCTGAAAAACAGCATGCAGGTGAGCAGCGCCATTTCCCACCTCGTCCGCAGCGGCCATCTCGAACGCTACGACGTGCCGGGAGAACGCGCCCGCGGCACCCGCCTGGTCGACCCCGCACGCACCGCCGACGACCTTCCGATCGACGAAGAAGCCCTCGCGGAAAAGGATCGCCGCGACCGGGCCAAGCTCGATGCCATGATCAAGTTCTGCTACGAGGACCAGACCTGCCGTCAGCAGTGGATCCTCGAGTACTTTGGGGAAAGCGACTCGGCCCCCTGCGGGAGCTGCGACCTCTGCGCCGAGGACCGATGGCGGGATCAGCGCGCCCCCACGGACGAGGAATATATCATCGTGCAAAAGGCGCTCAGCGGAATCGCCCGCACCTGCGTGAAGACTCCCGTCGGTGGCTGGGAGGGCCGCTTCGGCAAAGGCAAGATCGTCCAGATGCTGACCGGGGCGAAATCTTCCGACCTCAGCGCTTCACGCCTCGACGCCCTCAGCACCTTCGGCCTTCTCAAGGAGGAAGGATCGGCCTATGTCTTCGCCCTTCTCGCGGAAATGGAGAAGGCCGGACTCGTCGCGATCCGCAAGACACCCTATCCCCTGCTCGGTCTGACCCGGCGAGGCGCCCAAGCGATGAAGGGCGACCGTCAGTTCCGCATGGCGTGGCCAGGGCGCAAGCCCTCGCACAAGTCCGGCCGGTCGCGGGAGAAGGAAACCGCCCACGATCTTTCCGACCTGGCGTTTGACGAGGACCTCTTCGACCGGCTCAAGGAAGTGAGAAGACAGCTCGCCGAAGGAGCCGGCAACGTGCCGCCCTACGTGATCTTCAGCAATCAGGTCCTCGAGTGTTTCACCCGTCTCCGCCCCACGGACGAGTCCCAGGCCCTGAAAATCCACGGCGTCGGCAAGGTGAAGGCGGAGCGTTACCTGGCACCTTTTCTCGAAGCGATTCGCGACGCCGCGCCCTCCGCGGGATAGAAACGGGAGTCAGCGCTTCCTCATCCTGACAGACACACCGGGACGGACCCGGTCGCCCGGGTGCAGCACGACCGTATCCCCCTCCTCGAGCCCGCCCCTCAGGGAGGTCTCGACCCCATTGTCGTCGCCCCGCTCGACCGGTGCCATTACAGCTTTCCCGCCCCTCACCCGATAGGCCGCCCAGGAGCCGTCGGCTGGATTGCGGAAGAGCGCTCCCGAAGGAACCTTGAGCACCGCCTCCTCCCTCGAGACAATGATTCTGGCCTCGATCCGGTAACCGTCACCCAACAGATGCTCGCCGGCTGGAGAAGAGGTTTCACCGACGACGCCCGCTGCAGATTCCTCGCCCGCAGGAGAGAAATCCGCGTAAACCCAGACACGCTGTTCATCCACCCCGAGTGCGGAAACCTTGGTGAAGGCGGAAGGCTCCACCCGCCGGACGAGAGCCTCCAGCGGCTGCGGCCCTCCCCAGTGCTCGATGCGGACCCGGTTTCCCGGGCGGATCTTCACGGCATCCTCCGAAAGGACGTCTATCCGGATCTCGAGATCATAGGGATCCCCGATCTCGAGAATGGACTCGGCCGCCGGAACCATCGTGCTGCTTTCCTTGAATTTGCGAAGGACAACGCCGTTGATGGGCGAGCGGATCTCGAACTGTCTCTTTGTGCCGGCCGTATCGCTGCGAAGATTGCGCGAATGCAGGAGTGCCGCCTTTGCCTGGTCCAGTTCGAACTTCGCGATCTCCACCGCCGACTCGGCCGCTTCGACATCGCTGCGGGCGACACGAAGAGCGTGCTCTGAATCTTCGAGCATGGGACCCGCGATCTCTCCCTTCTCCTTCCTGATCTTGTCCCGCTCGAAATAGCGACTCGCCTTCTCCTCCTCGGCCCGGGCCCGTTCGAGCTTGCTGATGGTCATGCGGTGGGCCGCTTCGAACGCAAGTACCCTCGCCTCCGTCTCGGCTTCGGTTCGCTGATCGAGCAGCCCCGGCTCTCCCGGATCGATCATCGCGATGACCTGTCCCTGCGATACGAGATCCCCGGGTTCAAGCTCGACGCGCAGGAGCCTGCCGAAAAGCGGCGCCGAGATGAGGTAGGGGTCGCGAATCCGCGTCTCGCCGTCCTCTTCGACGGATAGCTCAAAAGTGCCACGCGAGACCTTCGCCACGTCGACTTCCACGGGGCGGGGGCGGAGCCCGATCCAGAGCAGAGCCACGGCGCCAAGGAGCGCCGCTCCCCTGAAGAGGTAACGGAGGGAGCGAGGATGGGAGGATTCCTTCATGGCCTGGTTGGGGAAACAAAAGGGTTCATTCGCGGGATTTCAAGAC
>JAGRPC010000494.1 GCA_020439925.1 Verrucomicrobiia bacterium
AGGTGGAAAAGAGACCCACGGGTTCAAAAAACAATCCGAGCGAGGCGAGCTGACGCCCCAAGAATTGAAAAACGTTTTGTGCAGGAATTTGGCCAACACCAGACTAGGATTCCGCGCATTCGTTTCACCCCCGATGAATCTTTTCCGCCCGCTCCGGCTTGTTGTCCCCGCCGTCTTGCTCCTCGCGACCCTTGTCCGGGCCGAAGCTCTGCGGCCCAACGTGCTCATCATCCAGACCGACGAGCACAACTTTCGCACCCTCGGCTGTTACCGCGCCCTCCTGCCTCCGGATCAGGCCTTCATCTGGGGCGAGGGAGTGAAGGTGGATACGCCGCACATCGATTCCATCGCGGCGCGCGGCGCGATCTGCACCCGCTATTATGCCACCTCTCCCGTCTGCACTCCCTCGCGGGCCGCGTTGATGACGGGACGTTATCCCCAGAACACGGGCAGCATCAGCAACGACCTGCCCATGCTCGACGAGATGGAAACCTTTGCCGCGGTGCTGACGCGGGAAGGATACGACACCGGATACGCCGGCAAATGGCACCTCGATGGCCCCGAAAAACCCGGCTGGGCACCGACACGGAAATTCGGCTTCGAAGACAACCGCTACCAGTTCAACCGGGGGCACTGGAAGAAACTGGGCGAAGACCAAAGCGGCCCCAGGGTGGTTTCGGTCAACGCGAAAGGTCAGCCCGACTACGGAGTCGAGGGCGCCGATGAAAAATCCTTCACGACCGATTTTCTCACCGACCGGGCCATTGCCTTCGTGACCCGGAAGCGGGACCGGCCCTTCTGTTTCATGGTCAGTATTCCCGATCCCCACGGGCCCAACACGGTGCGTGCGCCCTACGACACGATGTTTGATCCGTCGGGGTTCCGTCAGCCACAGTCGGCACAATCTCCGGGCCAGCGTCTGCCGTCCTTCGCCCAGGTCCTGGAGGACCGTTTCAATGCCCGCCAGATGGCGCTCTATTTCGGGATGGTGAAATGCGTCGACGACAACATCGGCCGACTCCTCGAGGCCCTGCGGGTGACGGGACAGTTGGACCACACGATCGTTCTTTTCACCTCCGACCACGGCGACATGTGCGGCGAGCACGGGCGTCACAACAAGGGCATCCCCTGCGAGGGGTCGGCGCGCATTCCTTTCGTCATCGCCGCTCCGGGGATGATTCCTCCCGGTTCGGTGATCGAAGAGTCGCTGGGAACGGTCGACTTCAAGCCCACCCTGCTTGGGCTACTGGGCATCGGGACGGAGGCGGAAATGGAAGGGCGCGATGCCTCGGCCCTCTTCCGCTCGGGAGAAGCTCCAACAGACTGGGTCGACCGGACTTACGTGCGCATCGGCGGAACGGGCAAGGGAGCCGCCGGCTGGGTCGCGGCTTTCACGAAACGCCACAAGCTGGTGCTCTCGCCCACGGACGATCCGGCCCTGTTCGATCTCGAGGCGGATCCCTTCGAGTTAAAAAATCTCTTCGGCGATCCGGCGCAGCGGAACCTGCTGCGGGAGCTGGGCAGCGGGTTGAAGGATTATCTCTCGGCGAGCGGTGATCCGCATGGGGAATCGGAAGCGATCCGGGCGGACGTGACGTGGCTGGTTTCGGACGCGACTGCCTATGAGGCCCCTCGCCGTGAAAAACGCGCGGGTCGGCCCGTCGAAAAAGAGGAGTGAATCGACCGTGTCTTTGTCAGGATTGTCTTATGAAAACCCCTTTCGCGATTTCCGCCCTCCTTCTGCTGTGTGTGTCGATCTCCCGCGCCGAGATCATTCCTGCCTCCTTTGACTTGGAGGCCATTCGTGACCCCGGAACCCTGGAGATCGAGGTGCTCCAGGACTGGAAACCCGCGGCCAAGGTCAAGGACGTTCGACAGAAACTGATCGAGATCACGGTTTGCGAGTGGTGGCCGGGACAGAAGGTGCGCCTCCCGGTGACCCTGTGCGCGCCGGATTCCGGCAAGGGACCCTGCGAGAACATGATCGTCGCGAACATGGGCCTCGCGCCGAAAGCGGCCCTGCCCACGGGCGCCCTGCTGAAGCTGCTGGTCGAACGGAAGGTGGGCGTGGTGCTCGTCGGCATGGGCACCATCGACGCGATGGAGCCGGCAGGAAAACTCCATCTCGGCATGCAGGAACACCTCCTGAAAACGAAGGATGCGAGATACACCCCCGCCTGGATCTGGGGGATGAGCGACATGCGCGCGCTCACCGCGGCGATCACGGAAAAGGAGGTTTTCCGTCCCGTGAAAGTGCTCGCAACGGGAGGTTCGAAGCGCGGAGTGGGGGCCGCGATCTGCGGGATTCACGACGAACGCTTCACGGCCATCCTTCCGGTCGTGGCACCGATGCTGGGAAATCCCGGCGGAGCCTACGTTCGCGGTAGCGCCCTCCACGAGGAAGTGGCGGCCAACGAGGCTTTTCTCGCGCAACTTCCGCCCGGACCGAATCCCCTCGGTCTTCCCGACACCGCCAGAGAGGCCCTGCTGGAACGCGAACAGCGGCGGATCGATCAGGCGATCACGCGGGAAAGGGCGGTCGAGGCCGGTTGGACCAAGGACGAGATGCTGGCCATGAACGACGCGGCCTGGGACGCCTGCCGGATCGCCTCGCATCTCGACCGGGTCAGGGCGCGCGGGCTGGAGTTCTTCTATCACGTCGGGACCAACGACAATGTGTGTCCGGCCCTGCGTTCCCTCGGTGAAAAGCACCCGGATTTTCCCCTCTACATCCTTCCGGGAGGACAGCATGGAGGACCCAGGACCAGCGGGTTCACGCTGCAGACCCCGTCTCGCCCGGAGGCGGACGAAAATCTCCATGCTTTCGCCTGCCATCATTTCTTCGGTGACCGTGGTCTGCCATCGGCGCCGGAACTGCACATCGAGTCGAAAGGAGGAGGGGCGGCTCTGAAAATCTCCGTCACCCTGAAGGAAGGCGTTCGACC
>JAGRPC010000055.1 GCA_020439925.1 Verrucomicrobiia bacterium
ACGTTCGGCAAAAATATGATGCGCAACATCCAGGTCATAGATGGAGCAGTGAATTGTGTGTATGACATATTCCAGGCCACTCCAAGTGAGTTCGCGATTTTGTTCCCGGAGTCTACGGATATTGCATTCATTGAGGATCTGAGTACCTCCGACGAAGCAAAGTTAGCATTGGAAGCACTTTGGAAGAGACGAATTCCCAAGCAGGATGCGAATGGTATCCACGGAACTCTCTTTTTTGAACTGTCCCAGAAGCGTGATTTTTACCCCACTTTTCGAGATGCGGAGGCCATCAATCCCGATGGAACCCCGCTTCGATAACAAGCCGAACAAGGCGTGGGGCTCAAGGGCCTCCGGCCCGGAGCCCACGTCGACGTGCGAAGAAATGAGACCTGAACACACGAGGAGACTGCTCGGGGGATTTGCTACTCTTCTCGGTGCATGGTGGACTTGGAGCACGATTGTTCCACCGATCACGAGAATCTGGTCGGATGGCTTCGAATCATTCGATGTCGTTTTCCTGCTCACGATCGTTCCGTTGATGGCAATTCCTGGGATTCTCTCGGTTGTTTTTGGGGTGCGCCTCTTCCATGAGATGCAAGAGTCCTCGCTGAGGTGGGTCATTGGAGTTTTTGCCATATTTTTCGCTTTCTTCCTTTCTTCGAGAGCGTCTGAAGCTCTACCATCACTTCTTCCCGATAGATTGGAGAGCACAGCCTTCCTTCTTGTGGCCAGCTTGATCGCGGTTGTCGCATACCTCTTTGCGATTCGATTACTCATTCGCCACTTTACCCAGGAAGATCGGCGGTTTAGTTTGTTGCTCGGTCGCGGCGCATTGATTTTGATTGCGTGGCAGGTCTGGCTTCTACTTTCGGGGATCTTCAAAGAGTATTCGCCAATCAAGGAAGGCTATACGCACGTGCCCGAAGAACCATGGGGAATACTTGGTCTGGTCATTCCGATTGCAATTGCATATGGATTGTATCGCACCGTCGCCCGGAGACTAACTAAGGCGCAACAAAATGTCGCTCCTAACGCCTGAACCGCTTCCAGTTCCAGCCGTCATGACCGCTACAATCTTAACCCGAAGTCGAAGCCTCGCCCCGGTCAGGCGTAGGGGGGCTCGACGTTCGGCCAAGAAAATGCGCGCTCTATTCGTGATCATTGCTATACTGTCGAGTCTGTCTGCCGCGCGGGCCGATGAGGCTCCGAGCGAGTTTGCGAGACGGTTTTATGTGGCACATCAGACCTGGCCCATACGTGGCGTGCCGACATCGGAAGATGAAGGCCTCGTCTCGGAGTTCTTTGGTATTGAAATAATCCGCGCGTTCAGACGTGTGAACGAACATCGAAAGCTAGCAGCCGAGCGATACGTCCCCCCCGTGAATCTCATGAAGCAGGCTTGGGCCCACGAAGGAGAGGTTTTTTGCGACAACTGGGAGGGATTTACCCATTTCTCCATCGGGAAATCCAGAATTGAGGAAGGTAGCTGGATAGTCGAAGCACACCTTGAGTATGTTGAGCGCGGCGAGAGTTACCGATGGACCGATGTTCTAGTTTTTGATCGTGCGGCGGAGAAATGGGTTATCTCGGACATCAGATACAGCAGAGGGGGCACTCTCTTGACATCCATCTTGGAGGGGCTTGAAACGGCTGGCCGGGAGATACCGACGACAGCGGCGGCCCAAAAGTCAAAAACTGGAGAACATGACGGCGGACTCAAGGGCTTACAGCCCTGAGTCGACTTCGACGTTTAGCCAACTAGTATCGTCACTCGCTATGCGGAACATCCTAACCGCGATATTTCTTCTCGGTAGCCACGCTTATGCTGGTGATTGGGTCGTCACGAGGGGCGGTTTATCGCCAGACGGGAAGTTTGCAGTAGCTGTGTTTCCCCAGAAGACAGAGTTCGTTGATGAGGCAGACGACACGGTTCTCCTGATTGACCAGACCAGAGGACGACGGATTGGCCCACTTGAAGAGGTTTCATCATCTGGAGGCACTTGGGGCACCACGGCCACTAACGTTCATTGTCTTTGGTCGCCAGACAGCACACTGCTCATCGTGAACTTCCGCACAGGACGCCTGATGCACTCATCGCAGATTTATCGCATTAGAGATCGCCGAGCCGTTCCCTTGTCGTTGCCGGACGCCAAGACCCACCCCAAGGGCAAGCTTCTGGTGGGACTTCAGAGCACCGCAAACCCCGGTTCGGAGATCACTCTCACGAAGGATGGCTGCATTTGTAAGCGAGGTTGGGGCTACGTTCCCGATTTCACTGTTGATTACGCGAAGCATGGCCTGACTGGATTTGAGGGAGAGCTTTTGTTCCATTACCGATTTGACCAGCATGGACAGCTCCAGCTTCACGACATCACTGTTCCATCCACACCATGAACAGCCTCCATCCACACCCAAGGGGCACTTTCAAGGCGCGGATGATCAACTGCCTGCCCGCTCCGAGTCGGAAGCCAAATATGAATGTTCAAACTTTAACCCTGAAGTCGGAGGGCGCTGTCGGCAGACAGTGACATCGCTTCGACGTTATCCTTTAAATGAGAACCGTAGTTTTAAGCCTCTTTCTCTTGTGGGCAACGTCACAAGTTTTTTCTGAGGATACAGAGTCTAAGGACGATCTTACAGCGCTCTACAACGCGATGAACAATTACCTTAGAGCCCACGAAGATCGCTGGCCTGACCTGCCAGACTCGCTTTACGAGAGTGAAGCGAGGTTCTTTAATTACTGGAAAGAGTTACTCGCGCCCTTCGGAGCAAAGCCGGAAAACTGGGAGCATTCGAAGGCCAAGATGAAGCGACCATGCTATGTCCCCTCTAATCTAGACTCTCAACCCAATGCGGCTCGAAAGAATTTGGAAGCACATTGGTTTATTCAAATCTATGGCCCGCAAGAACCCGAAGATTACTATCGTATTTTACCTGACGGTAAGTTGGAAATGGTGAAGTTGATGAAGAGAGTTGAATTTGTAAGCCGAAAATCTTCAGGCAGGTTCAAGACTGAAGGGCAACGTCAATCGAATCTTCACAGAGTTCCGCCGGGATCCTGACCCCGTGTCTTTTCCGGGGCCGCATTTCCAGAATCGGGTCGAGCGGCCTCCCACCTTAGCCAAGTTATGACAGCAACTCCTGACCTCAAGCATCGCAAATGGCCGGTGATTCTGGGATCGGCGCTCATCCCCTTCGGATTGGTCGGAGCCTTGATGGGGTGGCGGGTCGCGGCTACGAGCGGTGTGGTCACCGAAGGGTGGATTCAATCCGCCTTCTTTCTGCTCCTGATCATCGGGGCGATCACACTCATCGCCCGGGCCATCGTGTCGCGGATAATCCTCCTCATTTGGGCCGCGGCCAAGATTCCCTGGTCTTATTTCTATGTTTCTGCCCTCAGTGCCGAGGTCGCCTCGGGGAGTGCGGAATCGGGTGCGGCGGCTTCGTCCGGAATGGTGCCTGTGCTGTTTTTCGGTATGTTGGCGTGGGCGTGTCTTCTCCCCGTTTTTCTCCTGATTCTTTTCTCCCTGTCCCCGATTCGGCGGCAGTTTGCACGTGCGGGGAACGGGTGATCAGCCACGGCAGGGAAGGGTCGGCAGTCCTCCTCGGCCCACGACGTCCCACCAGGAAATCCCGATGAACTGGAAACCGCTATTGATTGGGTTCTCCGCCGGCTGCCTGGCCGCGAGCGTGGCAGTCCGGGTGATGCCCACGAGGAAGAGCGATTACGTCCTTCACTTTCTCGAGGTACGGACTCTCGATGCGGACACCCGTTTGCCGGTGTCGGTGGGGGTGAAGTTTCCAGATCATCCCGACTTTACCTACGCAACCTCGGAGCCAGACAGCCCCCTTCTCTCTCGAGTCGATCATG
>JAGRPC010000495.1 GCA_020439925.1 Verrucomicrobiia bacterium
CCTCCACGCCCGAGTGGACGTTTTCCAGCGCCTCTCTCGAACTCGACCGGGCCGTCTTCGGGGCAAGCCGCTTCGAACTGCTGCAGTCGCTCCTGACGGGATCTTCCGGAGGCATCACCCTGGAGGACGGAAGTTTCGGACTGATTCGTCCCGGCAAGCGTGCCAGCTATCTCGGACCGGTCACGGCGGCCTCGAGGCAAAGCGCGGAAGTGGTCATCCGGGAACTTCTCGGGAGTTGCCCGCCGGGAAACACGGTCTTCTGGGACATTCCGGATCCCAACGAGGCTGCCACCGGTCTCGCGGAACGACTGGGTTTCCAGCCAGTCCGTGTGCTCACCCGGATGTGGCTCGGAGACCGGGCTATCGAGCAGGACCCGGAAAGGATCGTCGCCCTGGCGGAACCCGGTCTGGGCTGAGCGCCCTCAGGAACGCGTCTTCAAGCCACCTCAACCCCTCGAGACCCGGACGATAAGACCCTGTTCGATCTCGAAGTTGACCCTGTCCTGGCGATAATCGCGCGTCGCAGGAAGCGCACGCCCATCGATGGAGACGGTACGATGCTTCAGTGCGCGACGCTCCGCGAGAGCGACTCCCGCCACTTCGGTGAGGCCGATGAAAGACTGGTCGGCATCGGGGTTTTCTCCCTTCATGGGGTTTCCGGGCTTTTCCTGAACGGGACCCTCAAGATTCGCCCCGGGAACCTTCTTGTCCCGGCAGGAGGAAAGGAACGGGGGAATCAGGGCAAGACAGGAGATCCAAGTGCGTCGGTTCATTTTCATGGATGTCGACGATGACGAACACAAGGCGTCGGTGATTCGCAGGGATGGCGGAAGCGATTCTCAGGTCGCCGTTTCTCCAGCGGGAAGGGTGGAGTCCTTTTCCGTCGGCGACGGAGACACCTCACCGTGCCCCTTGCCCATCAGCGCGGAGATCCAGCGAAACTCGGGGCTGTTGTCGAGCATCACCTTCACGATCATCGTCAGGGGCACCGCCAGGAGCATGCCGACGGGCCCCCAGACAAACCCCCAGAAAAGCACCGAGGAAATCACCACCACGGTGGAAAGGCCGAAACGCTCTCCCATGAAGATTGGCTCGAGGAAATTCCCGATCATGAAATTGATCACGAGATAACAGGCCAGCACCCCCATTGCCGGCCAGAACCCGTGGAGGATCAGCGCGAGGAGCACCGGAGGAATTGCCGCGACGATGGAGCCGATGGCAGGGACGTAATTGAAGAGAAACGCGACGAGACCCCAGAGGAGGGGAAAATCGACCTTGAAGAAATAACAGGAAAGGGCCGCGAGGATGCCGGTGAGAGAACTGGCCACGGTCTTGATCGCGAGGTATTTCTGGATGTCGGCGGAAGTCCTCTGGAAGCGGCTCAGGTCGGGACCACCCTCTCGCCTCACCTCGCCGACCTTCTGGGAAAAGCGATGGGATTCCCCGAGGAGGAAAATCATCACAATGAGCGCGAAGATACTCTGTGTGGCGAAGGAAGTGAACCGTCCCACCGCATCGATTTCACCGATCATGCCGACGATGCGGTTGGAATCCCAGTAGCGTTCGAACAACTCGCGAAAGGTCGGTATCGATGTATCGAGAAAGACGGCCATCTCGGGAGCGAGGCCGATCGCTTCGCGGCCCTCTTCCGCGGGCTTCGGGCCAAAGGCAGGCGGTGCCTTTTCCCCCGATTTCGCCGGGTCGAGGGAATTCTCACCGGAGTTCAGTCCGGCCCTCGACCAGAAGCTTCCGAAACGCTCCAGCTGACGGTCCATCGACTCGGAAAACGCGGCCGCCTGCTTCCGGAGCCGTTCGGCGTATTCCGTGCTCTTGCTCTGCAAGTCACCGATCACCCCGGAGAGCAGGAAAACGATCACGAAGAGAAAAAGCAGGTCGACGAGTACCGTCGTGATCACCGCGATCATGCGCGGCAATCCCCGTGCCGAAAGCCAGTTGAGAATCGGCAGGGACAACATCGCAAAAAAGACGCCGAGCATCACCGGCACAAAGAGCCGGGCCGAGGCCTTGAGCCCCGCCACGATGAGCACGACACAGGCGAGGGAGGCCAGCACACGCAGGCCACCTCCAACGGGCATTTTCCAGAACGATTTCTCGGTCATCTCGAGGGACCACAGAACATCCCGCAACGGCCCCGCGAAACAAGCCGTTTTTCCCGGACCTCTCCCACGACCTATGCTATAAGACGTTCCTCCCCTCTTCGAAGGCCATGCGAAAGATCCTCCGCCTCACCCTTCTCGTCGCGATTCTCGCCCTCGTCCCTGCGACGGTGGTCTGGGTCGTCCGCTCGGAGATGTCCCATCTCTGGTGGGCGGTTCCGGTAATGACGGGCGTCTCCGTCTTCCTGATCGGACTCTGGTATCTCGCCTGTGGCGGTGCTCCTCTCAAGGCCCGACTGAGACGCATCGGCCTTGCCACTCTTGCCCTTCTCGGTCTGGCGGTTGTGGCCGCTGCGACGCTGCGGTACGAGGGATCCACCTCGGGCTCGT
>JAGRPC010000496.1:0-536 GCA_020439925.1 Verrucomicrobiia bacterium
CAGTCTCTGACCCCGCACCGCCGGCTCGGAGGCTTCGCCCGCGCCGCCGCCCAGCCCCGCATGGAGCAAGTCTACAAGTTGGAGTCGAAGGCACGGGTCGACTCGTTCGCCAAGAACTCGACGGAATGGGCCGCCGCCTCATGGCAGGTCAAGCTTCTCATTCTCTCTGCCTTCGGCACGCTCTTGATTGGAATCCAACGAAATCGCATCGGTTTCGGCCTGGCGATTGCGACGACGCTGCTGGGAATGATGGTCATGAAAAAATCGATGTGGCTAAACTACCAGGATGCCTTGGCCTACCACCCCAATCTAAAACGACACGAGGCCCCGATCGACCGGGCCACCACTCCGGAGAAGTCCGCACCCAAGGACAAGTCTCAGCATCGCAAGGCCGCTCCCATTGTGGCTGAGCCCGTCGTGCCCGCTGCCCAGGCTCCTGCTCGTCCCTCTTCGACTCCCTCGGCCAAACCACCAAAGTCCACGGGCTTTTCGCCCTACACGGCTCCCGCCACGACCACTACGCCGCTCTCCGCCCC
>JAGRPC010000496.1:544-2641 GCA_020439925.1 Verrucomicrobiia bacterium
AGCCACTCCGGCTCCCTCCCTTTATCCTCTCTCGTCGCCGACTCCTACCGTTCCCAACGGGTCCGGTTCCGCCCAGGATCGCATCCCGGCCCCCTTGCCTCCCGGGCAAAAATCCGGTGGTCTCTTCCGCTCGCGCAAGGTCGATCCCCTGCCCCGATTCTGAGCAACCAACGTTCGCCTGATACCGCGAATCCCGGTTCTGCCCTTCGACTCG
Source organism: Verrucomicrobiia bacterium (assembly GCA_020439925.1). Lineage (GTDB taxonomy): Bacteria > Verrucomicrobiota > Verrucomicrobiia > Verrucomicrobiales > DEV007 > Arctic95D-9. Next base: position 759 of record JAGRPC010000496.1, read on the forward strand.
GAGGGAATTCTCGTGTCGTCTTAGCCGCCATCTCTTCGGGGAAATACTTTTCGCAATCCCGGCGTTTTCCCCTTTATTCGCCACCTCATGCCCCAGACCGAACTTCTCGATCAGGCCCACGAGCGGGCACGCGCCACGCTCGCGGCGGTCAAAGCCGATGCGAGCGACCAAGGTAATCTGCTGGCTCTCTACAAGGATTTCCTCAAGACGGGACGTGCGGAAATCAGGGAAGCTCACGCCGCCGGGGGTGGCGGAGTCGAGATCGCGGCACAACGTTCCGGACTGGTCGATGTCCTGCTCGAAGATATCTTCCGCCATTTCCTGGCAGAGACCGACGCGACCAATCGCACTGGACTCGCCCATCCGGCCACCGTCGTCGCCAGTGGCGGATACGGGCGCGGGCACCTCAGCCCGGGCAGTGACATCGACCTGCAGTTCCTCGTCCCGGGTTCTTCGCTAAAACTTCCCCAGCCGGTCGAGGAACTGGTGCAGAAGGTCTCCACCCTGTTGTTCGACCTTGGCTTGAAGGTGAGCTATCCGGTTCGCTCGGTCAGGGAAGCCTGCAGGTTCGCCAACAAGGACCACCAGACCAAGACCACCCTGCTCGACGCCAGATTTGTCACCGGCGACGTGGCGCTCTTTCACCAGTTCGAAGAGACCTTCTTCGCCCAGTGCATCCGCGGCCACGAAAAAAGCTACCTCGCCGAGCGCAGCCGGGACATCCGGACCCGACACAAAAAATACGGCAATACCCCGCACCTTCAGGAACCCAACGTGAAAGAAGGCTGCGGAGGCCTTCGCGATCACCACAACCTGATCTGGGTGCTCTGGGTCCTGCGTAAATCACGCGACCTCCAGGAACTTGTCGGCGAAGGCCGTCTCACCGAAATCGCTTATGAGGAAATCGAAGAGGCCTTCGAGTTTCTCATGCGTGTCCGGACCGAACTGCATTACAGCCAGCAGGGAAAGGCGGGAGACATCCTCACCTTGAGACTCCAGGGAGTCGTGGCCACCAATCTCGATGTCCCTGGTTCCAACATCCTGCGTCGGAGCGAAAACTTCATGCGCGACTACTACCGCCACACGCGCAATCTTTTCCAGCACGGCACCTCGCTCATGCAGGCCTTTGAACTCGAGGTTGTCGGAGACGACACCCGACGCATTCCCGTCTTCAATTTCCTCGCCCGTCAGGCTTCGGTCGAGGAGTCGTTCGACGGCTTCTACGCGAAGAACGGGCTCATGTATCCGGAAAACGACCAAATCTTCGAGGACGATCCCTCGCGGATGATGCGTTTTTTCCTGCATTCGCAGAGGCGCAATCTGCGGACCAGCCCGGAGATCCGGCGCCTCTTCAAACTGAACTGGGATCTCATCGACGACACTTTCAGGCGCAGCAGGGCAGTCCGCGACACTTTCGAGGAAATCCTCCAGAACCGTGGCCAGGTCGCCCACATTTTTCGACGCATGCATCGGGTCGGCTTCCTCGGCCGTTACCTACCCGAGTTCGGGCAACTCACCGACCTCGTCCAGCATGAATTCTTCCACCGCTACTCGGCGGATGAGCACACCCTGCGCTGCATCGAGATCCTCGACTCCCTCATTCTTTCGGAAGAACCGAAGAAGCAGTTTTTCAAGCGTATCTTCCAGGAACTTGATGACCCGGTCGCGCTCTACGTCGCCCTTCTCATGCACGACACGGGGCGGGCCGAAAATGTGCGCCACCACGAGGACGCCAGCGCCATCCTTGCCGCCCAGGTCTGTCGGCGTCTTGGCTACCGGGGCGACCGACTTCGCCTCATCATGTTCCTCGTCGACCACCACCTCACTTTCTGGAAGACCTCGACGACGATGGACATCAGCGACCTCGACACCATCGCCGGTTT
>JAGRPC010000496.1:2730-8787 GCA_020439925.1 Verrucomicrobiia bacterium
GCCTGGAACGACTGGAAGGCATCCCTGATGATGCAGCTGCACCGTCGCACCGCCGCTTTCTTTCAGGACCAGGGGAAGTTCCGGGAAGAGTTCACCCGACCGCTCGAGGAAACGAAAGCCGAGGTCCTCTCGCGGCTTCCCGCCGACTGGCGAGACGAGGTCGAGGCACATTTCGCGACCCTCCCCGACCGCTACTTCCGGCACCGCGGTGTCACCAGCATCGTCCGGCACATGCAACTCTTTCACCGCTTTTTCGAAAGGGTCGCCGAACCCGGAAGCGGCAGCCTCATCCCGGTCCTCGGATGGGAGGCCAGGCCGAACGAGGGATACAGCCTCCTCGAGGTGGCGGGATGGAACCGCCATCACCTCCTCGCCAAGGTGGCCGGAGCCCTCGCCGCGAGGAACCTCAACATCCTTTCGGCCGACCTCTACACTCGCAGCGACGACCTCGTTCTCGACATTTTCCGGATCTGCACCGCGACTTTTAACCCGGTGACCTCTCCCCGCGAGATCGAACGGATCGAAAAACTCCTCGAACAGGAATTCGACATCGGAGAGAAAGAAGTCAACTTCCGCTCTCTCATCGAGGAGCGTATCGCCCCGTCGATCACCCGCGAGGAGGCCCCGAATTTCGACATTCCCCAGCGCGTCTACCTGTCCAACGACGACCACGAGAGCGCCACCGTGCTGGAGATCCAGGCCCAGGATCGCATCGGCTTGCTCTACGATGTCTTCACGATTCTCGGCAAACTCGATGCCGAAGTCCTCAATGCTCGCATCAGCACCCAGGCGGGCGCGGCGATCGACCGGTTTTATCTCGTCGATTCCGCCACCGAGCAAAAAATCTTCGACAGGGATCGGCTTTCCGGAATTGAGCACGCCATTGGTGCCTGCTTGAAACTGTCCAAAACGGAATTGAGTCAGGTTTGAACCGGTTCCGGACCTGCCTTCCTCCCCGAGCGACGGGAAGGTAAGTCACCGAATCAGGCGGGCTGCTTTTCCTCCCTGCCGCGGTCGTAAGCGTCGATAATGCGGGCAACGACGGGGTGCCGGATGACGTCGGCGGCCTCGAAACGGGCAAAGGCAATACCCTCGACACCCTCGAGCAGTTCGATAGCCTCGAGAAGACCGCTGCGGTTCTTCGGTCTCAGGTCAATCTGCGAGGGATCACCGGTGACAATGCACTTGGAATGTTCGCCGATGCGAGTCAGGAACATGAACATCTGTTCTCGGGTGGCATTCTGTGCCTCGTCGAGGATGACACAGGCCCGACTCAGGGTGCGCCCCCTCATGTAGGCGAGCGGAGCAATCTCGATGAGGTTCTTTTCGGCAAAACGGATCGCCTCGGCTCCGTCGAGCATCTCGTTCATCGCATCGTAGAGCGGCCGCAGGTAGGGCAGCACCTTTTCCTCCAGAGCCCCGGGAAGGAAACCCAGCGCCTCGCCGGCTTCGACGGCGGGCCGGGTGAGGACGATGCGATCGATCTGACGAGCCTTCAGCAAATCGAGCGCATAGGCCATGGCAAGATAGGTCTTGCCCGTTCCTGCAGGTCCGATTCCGAAGACAACGTCATGCCGGTCGAGAGCCTCCACGTAGTCGAGCTGGTTCCGGGTGCGCGGAGTCACGGCCGGCTTCGAGCCCCCGCCCAGAAGCCGGACACGGAAAAGATCGGCGACCTTCAGAGAAGGATCCTCTCCCCCTTCGACAAGGGATTCGGCGGCGGCCCCGACCGCGTAGCGGAAAGAATGAGAAGTGATCGTTCCTCCCTTGCGCCGGGCCTCCTCAAGATCCGCAAAGACTGCCGCTCCGGCCGCGACCCGCAATTCCTCGCCCTCGAGCCTCACCCAGGCATCGCGGGTCGTGACCGTGACGCCAAGACGGTCCTCCATTTCACGGAGAAGAGAAAGTTCTCCAGCGAAAAGCCCGTGCAGAAAATGCGGGCTCTCGAACTCGATGGTTTTCTCGGCCATGCCCGTCGTTTCAGCGGTAGCCGTAGACGACCCCCCAATCGAGCACACCGGGAAACTCGCCCACTCCGTCGACGGGATCGTTCGCACCACGCTCGGCCTTGGTCAGGCCCTTGCCTTTCTTCTCGTAACTGGCGACGACACGAATGAAGTAAGTCGCGGTCTTCTGAGGCAGCGCACGGACTCCGGCAAAGGAGTCCTTGGCAAAAGATTCCAGGCCCACCGAGTTTCCTTCGCTGTCGAAAATGTCGATCTTGATGGTTGCCCCAGGCCAACTCGTCCCGGCCCAGAACCAGTACTCGTTTCCGCGGAAAAGCTGGTGACGGATGAGGAGGGGCTTGCCGGGTTCGACTTCTCCCGACCAGTTGTCTTCTCGCACCTCAAAGCCCTGCTCGACGTAGGGCGTCGCGGCTTCGAGTGCGAGAGAGATGGCTTCATTCACGAAGGCGTGGACCACGCCCCCGAGGAGAAACAGGACGGCGAGAAAAATCGCTAGGAGACAGGGGCGGGAACTCATCCGGGTGGGGAAAAACAGTTCAGGAAATCGTGCGGGTCACTTGGCTTCAGCGGGTTTTTCGAAATAAAACTCCTCCAGCATGCCACGGCTGATATCGCGGAGCTGCTTGATATCCTCCTCGGCGAGTTCACCCGGCTCGGCGATGATTGCCTCGAGACGCGCGAGACCGGTGGCGATGGCGCGGATTGCGGGGGAACCGGCGGCCAGCCCGCGCATCTTCGCCAGAGTTTCCCGGAAGTGACTGATGAGCCCGGGCTGGTTGAGCAGTTCCGCCTTGTCCTCGCTGTAGGCATTGGCGATAAACTCGGTCACGACATTGGTGCCGCGGAGCCAGCCGCCGAGGCTGACGAGTTCGGAGAGTTCGTCGTCGCGCAGTTTTTCCATGGTCGTGCGGACGGTTTGCTGGGTGGCGTCCAGTTCGTCGCGCACCTTGCCCCAGTCTCGATTCTTCGAAGCCTCAATGATACTGAGACTGTGGGGTCTTACCGCCGAAGCCAACCCGAGGGATTCCGCCAGTTCGAGAACCCGCTTGCCGATTTTTTCGATTTCCTCGGGATTCTTTGCCTGGACCGAGATGAATCCCTCGGCTACGAGACTTCCGAAAGTCAGGGCGAGAATAGAACGCTCTCCTCCCCGGTCATTCTCTTCGGGCAGTTGGATGCCGCTGTTCCAGTCGGGCTCATCAAGCTTGTCGAGAACGGCAAAAATCTCGGCCGGAATGGGTACGACGACCTTGTCGACAAACTCGCCCGGGAAATTGGAGAGGTCGATACGCTCGGGAGCGGCGGCGGTCCCGGCATCCTGTGCCCCCGACCAGCCCGGAACCGCGAGGAAGGCCACGACGAGAGCACGACGAACGGCAGGGAAGAGGGACGGGGGCATTTCAATCATTACGAGAATCCCCGGAATATCGCAGAAAATCCCCCGGGATCAATCCGGGAGGCATGCCGGGGTCCATCAAATCGAGGCCAGGGTCACGGAAATGTCTCCCCGGAAACACACGTCGACGTCGCTTCCCTCTACCCGGGGCCGTTCATGATAGTCTCCCTCGTAACTGAGTCGGCCGGGCTCACGCTCCTCATAAAGCACGTGAAGGGAATGACGCTCCTGTTCACAATGAATCACACGCGGCTCCCGATCTCCGGGCGCGGGGTGAGGAAGGTTCACGTTCCAGAAATGCCCTTCCGCCGGCCGCTCCACCAGCAGTTCTTCAAGAACGGGCCGCAGGCGCGCCGCCGCCTTCTCCCAGTCGAGGGACAAACCGCGGCGGAGATAATGGGAGAACGAGATCCCCGGCACCCCCTGGAAAGCCGCCTCACGCACCGCCGCGACCGTGCCGGAGATGGCGAAATCGTGCCTTCCCAGGTTTCCTCCGTGATTGATGCCGGAGAGTACCCAGTCGGGACGGGCGGGCAGAAGCCGGGCCAAGGCGATTCGCGTGCAATCGGCCGGGGTGCCTTCCACGGCGAAAATATTCTCGCCACGGGATTCGTAGACAATCGGAGTGTCGGTCGTGACGCGGTGTCCGATCTGCGACATTTGCGATGAGGGAGCCACCACCCAGACTTCCTCAAAAAAATCCAAGGCAAGCCCGCGGAGGGCGGCCAGACCGGCGGCATCGACACCGTCATCGTTGGAAAGAAGCGCGATCATGGAGGAGGCGAGACGGTTTTTCGGGGAAAAGGGTTTTGCCCGTCCGCATTGGCAGGTCTATCCATGCGCTGTGCCGGAGAAGCAAGAGATCCTTTTTTTCGACCGATACGAAGGCCGGCTCCGCGCCGAGGCCATCTACGGAGAAAAACCGCTGCGCTGGGCCTACGAGACCCTGTCCGGCCGACTCTTTCTCGAGGCCATCATCAAGCGCCGCTGGTTTTCGGCGTTCTATGGGAGATGGGCGGACAGCCATGCCTCGAAAAAGGAGATACCCCCCTTCCTTGAACGCTTCGTTCTCGACCCCGAGGAATTCCTCGAACCCGTGGAGAGCTTCAGGACTTTCAACGAGTTCTTCTTTCGTCGTCTCCGCCCGGAAGCCAGACCCTTGGCTCCCGGACCTGACACGGTCGTGTTCCCCGCCGATGGGCGCCACCTCCTCGTGCCCGATCTTTCCCGGGACTCGACGATCTTTGCCAAGGGACGCCGCTTCGACCTGACCGCCCTGCTCGGCGATTCCGTTCTCGCAAAAGCCTTCGAAGGGGGCAGTGCGGTGATCTCCCGACTCTGCCCGACCGACTATCACCGCTTCCACTTCCCGCTCGAGGGAGAATGCGGCCATCCGCGGCTGCTGAACGGGTCGCTGTATTCCGTCAATCCCATCGCCCTCGCCCGTCGTCTCTCCTATATCTTCGAAAACAAGCGCCGGGTCACCGAGATTCAGCATCCTTTGATCGGACGTTATCTCTTCCTCGAGATCGGCGCGACCAACGTTGGCGGGATCGTCGACACGTCGGTTCCGGGCCCCGTGGAGAAAGGAGCGGAAAAGGGGTTTTTCCGCTTCGGCGGCTCCATGGTCATGACCCTCTTTCCCTCGCAGACATTCGTTCCTGCCATCGACCTGGCCGAGCAATCGGCAGCAGGATTTGAACTCTACGCCCACGTGGGGGACCGCATGGGCCAGCTTACGTCCTGAGGGCAACAAAAAACGGCTGCCCCTCGCGGAGCAGCCGTTTTTTGATTGGCTGGCATCAGGTCAAACCGGGCAAAGCCTGGCCGACCTCACCAAGACCTGCTCACTTGCAGCAAGCGGCGGGAGCACTGCTGCAGCAGCTCTTGGTGGTTTTGCAGGCGGTCATGGAAAGAGCGCCGAGGGCAACGATGGCAAGAAGGATGATGTTCTTCATGGTGTGGTGGTATTCTGGTTAGATTCATTTCCGAGAGAAACCGCATGGCGAAGCCGGGAGGGCCCGCATCGCCAAACGGTTGCAATCGGGATGATTGCCCGTAGACTCGCCCACTTCCTCGAAAAATCAACCATGAGTCGACAGACGAAACACCTCGCCGTGGCGGGCGCAACCGGGGCCGTGGGGATCGAAATCCTCAAGTGCCTCGAGCAGCGCGACTTTCCCGTCAGCGAACTCACCCTTCTCGCTTCCGCCCGCTCAGCCGGGAAGACCATCCCCTTTCGCGGGAAAGAGGTGACGGTGAAAGAACTCACGCCGGATTCCTTCAAGGGTGTCGACGTGGCTCTTTTCAGTGCCGGAGGCAGTATTTCCAAGGCTTTCGCTCCGCACGCGGTCGCCGCCGGGGCCGTTGTCGTGGACAATTCCTCTGCGTTTCGCATGGACGAAAACGTCCCCCTTGTCGTGCCAGAGATCAATCCGGAGGACGTGAAGACCCACCAGGGTATCATCGCCAACCCGAACTGCACGACGATCATCACGCTGATGGCCCTCAATCCCATGCATCACGCTTTCGGGGGGGTGAAGAGCGTGATCGCGTCCAGCTACCAGGCGGTATCGGGAAGCGGTGCGCAGGGCATCTACGAACTGGAAGGCCAGGTCAGCGCCCTCGCCAAGGGAGAGCCTCTTCCCGAGCGCAAGGTCTACTCCCGTCAGATCGCCTTCAATGTCATCCCCC
>JAGRPC010000497.1 GCA_020439925.1 Verrucomicrobiia bacterium
AGATGGGTCTCGCGTTCCGGGGTGGACGCCAGGGAAAAGACGGGAATCCATTCGGCGACCTCCGCGGGGAAGGCGGGAATCTTTTCCTCCTCGCCGAACGCGACCGGCTCCAGCCAAACCGCCTCGACGGCGCTACCCCATTCGTCTTCGAGCCGCCGCACGAGCGACGACCTGGCTGTCTTGTCAGGATCGATTCCATAGGGCACCAGCGCCACGCGCCGCGAGCTGCCGGAAGAGGTGGCCAGGAGGCGGGCAAAATAACGCGGCGCGGTTTCCCGATAGGGCAGGGAGCGGACCAGGACCGCCGAGCGCCATGTCCAGACGAGGGCGAGAAAAGCACGCGGCGCGAGGACGTAGATCCCGATGGTGATCGCATACCAGTGGATCCATCGCGCGGCGTTCTCGCCGGCATTCTCCGCCCCGCGTATCGCCTCCAGTTCGTCCGCTCCCGGCAACTCGCTCCCGCCGAGGGCGGCGGCCGGACCGAGGAGGATTTTCAGGATCGGCCGCAGCGCTTCGCTGTCCTGAATGAAAGTGCTTTCCCAGACGGCCCGATACTCGTTGGCGATGCCCTTCACGTACATGCCTCCGATAGCCGAGGCCGCGAGAATGAGGGCGGCAAGGTGCAGAAGGGATTTCAGGCGGGCGGCGGAGGCGGGGGCTGAAAGGCTCGTCCAGCGTCCCGAAAAGGCGCGCCAGGCGTCCGCCAGGATGCGTTCGCCACCTTCCAATGGTTCACGTTGAGAACCCTGGGGGCGACGCGCAGCCAGCGCCTCGAAGGCGCGATGCAACCAAACGGGGGCGTGCCGACCGACGAGGAGCCAGCCTTCCCGGAGGTAGACGGCAAGGTTCCAGGCGAGAATCCCGAGAAGGGGGAAGGAGAGGATGTTGATCCGCTTTTCGGGCCCCAGTTCATTCGTGCCGAAACCCACGGCCAGGGCAAGCAGCAGTACCGCGCCCACAAGCAGGGGATGACGCGAGGCGTGGACCGGCGCCCCCGGATCGAGCCAGTGGCCTGCGTCCGGATGGCGCGACAAGATCCGGCCGAGAAGCAGGCGCGCCCGCTCTGAAAGAAAAGCCTCCTCCCGGGCACGTCCCGGATTCGCCGGCAAGGGAGCCCCCGCCGATTTGGAGGCCTCGCGGCGCTCCGAGGGGGATAGAACCTGACCGGACTCGTCGGCCTCCTCGACTGCCGCGAGCATGAGAATGTTCCGGGCGTCCTCCGTGGTCATCGTTCAGGGAAGCAGGGCGGATTCAAAGGGAAACGGGCGGGTCGGCGAGGACGGAGGCGCGTTTCGGATCACGGGCGTAGCAGTGCGCCATCCCGATGGCCAGGGCATCGGCGGCATCGGAGGGAGGAGTCTCCGTGAGCCCGAGCAAGGCACGCATCATGAAGGCGACCTGCTGCTTGTCGGCACCCCCGCGTCCGACCACGGCCTGCTTCACCCGTTTCGGGGCATATTCGTAAATCTCGAGCCCATGCTCGGCCGCGGCGAGAAGGGCGGCACCACGCGCCGCGCCGAGGGTGATGGCGGTGCGATAGCTCTGCACGTAGATCACCCCCTCGACCGCGCACACCTCCGGTGAGAACTCACGAATCACCTCGACGAGCTTCTCCCGGATCGCCACGAGACATCCCGACTGGCGCAGGTTCTTCGGATTCTGGATCACCCCATAGGCAAGGGCCCGCTGCGACCGGCGACCGGCAGCGGGGGTGCATTCTTCGATCACTGCGAATCCGGTGTTCCGCAGCGCGGGGTCGATGGCTAGAACACGCACGGGAGAAGTGTAACGCCAAATCCCCAAAGGGCATTCGCGAATCGTCCCCGCATTTTCACGAGACTCGCGTTTGAATTCCGGCGGAAAGGGCCGAAACATGCCCCTCAACCTATCCGAAACCGCCGTGGAAATCGCCTGCCTGGACCTGGAGGGAGTTCTCGTCCCTGAAATCTGGATCAATGTCGCCCGCAAGACCGGGATCGACGCGCTCCTCGCGACGACGCGTGACATTCCCGATTACGACGTCCTCATGACGCAGCGCCTGCGCATCCTCGACGAGCACGGTCTCAAGATCGACGACATCCAGGAAGTGATCGAAGGACTCGGACCGCTCGACGGGGCAGTCGACTTCCTCGATTGGTTGAAGTCCGAGTTCCAGGTCGTGATCCTCTCGGACACTTTCTACGAGTTCGCCAAGCCCCTCATGCGCCAGCTCGGCTGGCCCACGCTGTTCTGCCATCGCCTCGGCATCGCTCCCGACGGCAGGGTGGAGGCCTATCACCTGCGCATGCCCGACCAGAAACGCGAGGCCGTGAAGCGCTTCCACGAGTTGAAGTTCAAGGTGATCGCCTCGGGAGATTCCTACAACGACACGAGCATGCTCGGTGAGGCCGACCAGGGCATTCTTTTCTGCCCGCCGCAGAACGTGATCGACGAGTTTCCCCAGTTCCCCGTCGCGACCGATTACGACCAGCTCAGAACCGCCTTTGTCGAGGCGCGCGAAGCGATCCGCTGAACTCCACCGGAAAGCGGAACGACCCCTCAGTCGAGCCGGCTCTCCTGCAGTTTGAATCGCGGATCGTAGAAGCCGCCGGCATGCCTGCGGCAGCAGGGATAACAGGCGACCTTTCGTCGAATGCGGCGAACCCGCTGGATGGTCTCACCGCAAACCGGACAGGTGTAGGCGAACTTGCGATCCAGCCGGCGGGGCTGAAAATCCAGCGCGTGGCAGCGGTCTTCGTCCGGAATGCCCAGATCGTGGCAAGCCTGACGCCACTCGGGTCCGTGAGGCGCGATCCGTTTCCTCCCGACGCGGGCGAAGGCAACGAGATGGGCGAGTTCGTGGAGAAAGGTGGCCCGGAGTTCGGAGTCCCGGGAGGACTCCGGCAAATCCTGCAGGCGGGGATTCAGCTCGATCTTCCATTCCCTCGAAAAGGCGCGCCCTGCGGCCGTGCGCATGCGCGGGTTCCAGGAGACCGACACTTCCCGAGCGAGGTTCTCGAGACCCTGCTCGCGGCACAACTGCGCCGCCACCAGGGTCAGCGCCGCGTCACGACCGGCGCGCGGATGGCTCCAGGCTCGCGATGCCCCCGGGGCGGAAGCATCCTCGGAATCCGGCGTCGCCATGGACTCAGGAATCACCCGGCTCGCCAATGGGCTCGACCGCTTCTCCGGTGACCTTGTTGAAGAGACTCAACTGTTCGCCGACATTCGTGACAAAGGAATCCGGCGGCACGCTTTCGCGGAGAAAGACGTTCGCTCCGATCGTGGAGCGCGCCCCGATCGTGGTCTTCCCCCCGAGCACGGTGGCGTGCGGATAGATCACAACGTGGTCCTCGACATTGGGGTGTCGCTTGTTCCCCTTCACGATGCGTCCATTCTCGTCCTTGGGAAAATTCCGGGCCCCGAGCGTGACGCCATGATAGAGCTTCACGTGATTGCCGATCACACAGGTCTCCCCGACGACGACTCCGGTGCCGTGATCGATGAAGAAGTGGGACCCGATCGTCGCTCCCGGATGAATGTCGATACCGGTGAGATTGTGGGCGTATTCCGTCATGATCCGGGGGATCAGGGGCACGTCGAGCCCGTAGAGGCAATGGGCGCTCCGCTGGATCGCGATCGCCTCGATGCAGGGATAGGCGAGAATGATCTCGTCGAAGTTCTTCGCGGCCGGGTCTCCCTCGTAGGCGGCCTCGACGTCGGTCTGCAGCAGTTCCCTCAGGCGCGGAAGCTGTCCCAGAAACTCGCAGACGAGCTCCCGAGCCTGCTGGTCGAGTCCGGTGTGATGCTCGCCCGTTTCATCGTCGCGGAGACGCAGGGTTTTCGCCACCTCCGCCTGGAGCGATTCGACCAGGATCGCGATTCGCTCACCCGTGATCATCTCGAGTTCGTCCGCGGGGATCGGTTCCTCGTCGTGATAGCCCGGGAAGAGGACCTGGAGCAACTTCACACACACGTCCGTGATGGCACGTTTCGACGGCAGGTTGCCACTGTCGATGCGGTTGATGCCCCCGACCCGCTGATACGAGTCGAGGAGGGAGTCGATTATCCGTCGCTGGGCGCAGTCCATGGAAAGGGGGGAAAATAAGCTCTCAGACGCGCTTTCCAAGGGGAAGCTTGCGACAAATCGGCATCATCCGAAAATCGGGCAGCAAGCCTCTGGACACCCGCCAGTCGTGTGAAACACTGACCCATGCGGCTCCCCGGTTTCCTTTCCCTGCTCGCCGTCTTTCTTGCCGGATGTGAAAAGAGAGAACCCGAACCGATCATCCGGCCCATGAATCTTCCCCGGCTCCGCGAACTCGACTTTTCTCCTTTCGCGGACTCTCTCGATCGAATCGGCTCCAGTCGTCTGGACCAGATCGACCGGATCGTGACCTCGGCGACCATTCCGGAGATCGAGAAGGCTTTCGCCGATGGCGATCTCACCTCCGAGGAACTCACCCTTTTCTTCCTCGATCGCATCCGCCGCCACGACGAAACGCTGCGCAGCTACCTGGAACTCAATCCACTCGCCCTCGACGAAGCTAGGGAGGCCGACCGGCTCCGGGCTGCTGATCAGGTCAGGGGACCGCTGCACGGGATTCCCCTCAGCGTGAAGGACAACATCGCCACCTCGGGCCCGATGCATACCACTGCCGGAGCCGAGATCCTTCTCGACCACGTCGCCCCCGCTGACGCCAGGCTGGTGACCCTTCTGAAGGAGAATGGCGCGGTCATTCTCGGCAAAGCGAGCTTGTCCGAACTCGCCGGATGCCTCACCACGGAGCCTCCCGGTTACAACGCCATCAGCGGGCTTGGAGTGAATCCTTACGGGCCGGACTTCCCGGTCTCCGGATCGAGCAGCGGTTCCGCCATCGCCACGAGCAGTCTCCTCGCCATGGTCAGTGTCGGAACGGAAACCTCGGGATCGCTGCTTTCCCCCGGCGCAAGCAACGGGGTGGTCGCGATGAAACCGGGTCACGAGATCGTCAGCGGAAAGGGTATCGTTCCTCTCATCCGATTCCAGGATTCCGCTGGACCCATCGCCCGAAACGTCACGGATACCGCCATCCTCCTGCAGGCGATCGCCGGATCCGGATCCGAAACCTTCATGCCCCTGGAGGAAAGTGCCCTCGGGGGAGTAGCCGTCGGGGTACTTCGCAAGGGAATCCTCCAGGAAAAACCCGACGCCGGTTTCTGGCTCTCCCGCGTGGATGAAGGACTCTCCCGGGCCGGCGCCCGATCGAAGGATGTCGACGAGACTTTCGAAGGGAAACCCGACCTGCTCCCGTTGATCTTTCTCGGGCTCTCCCGCGATACCATGACTTACCTCCGCGAAGAAGGTTTTCCAGTCGGAACCGTGTCCGCCCTGCGTGACTACAACCTCGAAGATCCGGAACGCCGGGTTCCCCGGGGACAGAACCTGATCGATCTCGCGGTACGAATCCTCGGAGCCATCCATGCGGAATCGGGCCTGGAGGAAGAGAAGCTTGGAGGAATCTACGAGGAGGCGGCACTCGCCCTGCGCGAGGAGATGGCGGAGATTCTCTCGCACACCTTCGAAGCGTATGAGGTGGATCTGTTAGTGAGCCTGGCCAATCTTCACTCCACCCTCTATGCCACCGCCGGCTATCCCGCCATCACCATTCCGCTGGGCCTCGACGAGGGCGGCGCCCCGAACGGAGTCACCCTGATCGCCCGGCCCGGGGAGGATGCCAGCCTCCTCCGGGCCGCGTTCGCCTTCGAGCAGGCGACCCGCTACCGAGTGCCTCCGAAACTGCCGTGATCGCAGGACCGGGATCCT
>JAGRPC010000056.1 GCA_020439925.1 Verrucomicrobiia bacterium
CGGCGGCCCTGCGGAAACTCTTCGACGGCCCGCGCCACGCCGTGACCGGCGAGCGCATTTTCAATAGCATCCCGCCCGGCAGTTCCATCCTCGCCGCGCACGGTCACCTCTATCTCTTTCAGTGGGTCTTCGGCAAAGACAAGGCCCTCGAGGAGATCAACTTCGGCGCGGACATCGACACTTACACCGCCGCGCTGGCCCCGTATCTCAACGCCGAGAACCTCGACCTCAGCGCCTTCGCCAAGCAAGGCGGCAAACTCATCATGACCCTCGGTACCGCCGATTCCGTGGTGCCTTATCACGCCTCCATCGACTACTACGAGCGGGTAATCGAACGATTCGGTGGGCTCGATCCGGTGCAGTCTTTCTTCCGTTTCTATCTGGTCCCCGGCCTCGCCCACGGCGGCGGTCCCGGCATCAATCAGGCGCCAAATCTCCTCGACGCCGTCCGGGCGTGGCGCGAAACCGGCACCGCGCCGGTCGGGTTGACCGGACGGCATGTGGAGGAGGGGAAGGTCACCTGGGAAATGCCGATCTATCCGTATCCGATGAAGACGGGGTGGGATGCGGGAACGAGGAACTTTGTGCCTACGGACGGTAAACGCGGTGGAGTCGATTCAATTGCGAAGCGATTTCTCCCGGAAGCGAAGGATTGATGGCTAGGTTCACCGATCAAGGCGACCGGGGAAGTTCAAGATCTGCACTCACTCCACCGGTTCCGCGTTCCAGATCTTGAGATCGTCGAAGCAACCGCCCTGACCCATGCAGCCGAATTCGACCTTGGACTTGGTCGGGTGGGCGATGCCGGGACTTTGCAGGAAGGCGACGGGCTGGCCGTCGATGGTGGCGCGCATGGTGTCGCCCACGGTTTCGAGCATGAAGGTGTGCCAGGTCTGGGGATCGATGTCGAGGGGGAAGGCGATGTTCTTGCGGCCCTTCGGTGTCGGAGGCTCGCCGGTGGCGCCTTCGGGGCGGGCGACGGCGAGGCCTTTCTGGTCCACGAGGATGATCTTGTCTGCAGCGATGCGCGCCATGCAGAGGTGACCGTAGTGCGAGCCGTTGAATTTCCGGTCGTCAAACTCGGCCGTGATGGACTGCGCGCCGCCGAGCTTGAAGCGGAACTCGATCACGCTGTCCTTCGTCGGAATGTCGTTGCCGATGACGGCCTGATGCCCTTTCACCGCGGGCTTGCCGTCCTTCGCCGGGGCATCGAAGCGCATCTGCATTCCCTTCAGTATGCCGTTCTCGAGGGCATACGTCGGCACCACGATGGCCCAGCCCTTGTCCTGGCCCAGATCAGCGCGCTCGAAGTCATCGGAGAAGAGAAGTTCCTTCTTCTTCGCGATCGGCTCTGCGGGAATGATAGGCAGCTTCGGCGCATCGGCGCCGAAGCTGGTGGTAGTGGTGATCAAACAGGCCAGCGTGAGGAAACGGAAGTTCATGAGGGAAATGAAACGCGGATCTTTCGAGGGCTTTTTCCTGAATCAGGCGGTGGTGTAAACTTCTGCACCCGCTTCGACAAACTCCTTCGACTTCTCCTCCATCCCCGCCGAGATCGCCTCTTCCTCACTCAAGCCCTGTTCCGCCGCATACTTCCGCACGTCCTCGGTGATCTTCATCGAGCAGAAATGCGGGCCGCACATGGAGCAGAAGTGGGCGCTTTTGGCACCCTCCTGCGGCAGGGTTTCGTCGTGAAACTCCCGCGCCGTGACGGGATCGAGGGAGAGGTTGAACTGGTCTTCCCAGCGGAACTCGAAGCGGGCTTTGGAGAGGGCGTTGTC
>JAGRPC010000498.1 GCA_020439925.1 Verrucomicrobiia bacterium
TCGGCCTTGGCGATGGCGCCCTTCATGCCCTTTGCTCCCTCGGTGAGAACGAGTTCGGCTCCAAGGAGAGCGAGCAGCGTGCGGCGCTCGAGGCTCATCGTCTCGGGCATGGTGAGGATCAGCTTGTAACCTTTGGCGGCGCAGACAAAGGCCAGGGCGATACCGGTGTTCCCGCTGGTCGGCTCGACGATAACGGTGTCTTTCGTGATCTTTCCGGCGGATTCCGCGGCTTCGATCATCGCCATGCCGATACGGTCTTTGACCGAACCGAGGGGATTGAAGAACTCGCACTTCAGCGCCACGGTCGCATTGATGCCTTCAGCGACGCGGTTCAATTTCACGAGCGGAGTGTTGCCGACCGTTTCGACGATGTTGTTGTAGATTCTTCCGTGGGCCATGTGATTACGGGGTTGAGAGGTAGGTTTGGGTCGAAGCTTCCTGGAGGGCGTTGCAAGGACGGGGGTAGGGAGGATTGAACGAAACACGGGATTGTGCAATGCGATTTTGACTCCCTGCGCATACCGATGTGAGACGGGGAACCCAACTCAGGGGATCCCGATCGATTGAAGCAGCGAAGGCATGCCGACCCACAGGAAAAATGCGAGAACGATGAGGAGCGCCAGGGTGGTCCACCATCGGTTTTTCCAATCGCTGCCGATCCCCGCTCCCCGTCCGTTCATCCACATCAGGGCGAGGGCGAGCATGGGCATGACCAGCGCCCCGACGACAGCGTACAGTTTTTGAATGAGTTGAAAATCGTATCGGAGTCCGAAGAGAGGGAGGACGGCAAGTCCGATCAGATAGATGCGATAGGGAAATCCGCGGGTGTCTACCCGGACCGGTGCGGGGCTGTCGGCTTTCCCTCCGCGACGGTGCCGTTCGAGCTGCCAGAAATCTGCAAAGAGATAGGGCACCGCCTGCCAGACTCCGAGAAGGCTGCTGAAAACAGCGGCCCAGGCTCCGAGAAGAAACAGGGTCCGGAAAGCGGGCGAAGTGTTCTCGCCGAGGCGGTCCGCCAGTGCCACGACGAGAGTCGCGCCTTTCCCCGGCAGACTCATGCCGTCGGCGATCAGGACCATGGCGATACCGAAAAGCGCAATGAGAGCGTAGCTGATTCCGAGGTCCCAGCGGCAGAGGGCGAGATCCTTTCGTCCCGAGCGACCTTCCTCCCGGATCCAATACCCATAGCAGAGCACGGTCAGCGTGCCCCCTACACCGCCCATGAGGGCCATCGTCCAGGGGACGGCCTCGGGCAGGTCGGGAATTCTCGGAACGAAAAGTCCGCGAAGGACAGCCGAACCGTCTGCGGGGGTGAGCACTCCGGAGAGCAGCACGACGACGATCATGACCGCCACCAGTACCGTCATGAGGCGTTCCAGGGTGCGGAAACTGCCGCCCCAGACCAGGAGGAGTCCGAGAAGGGAATGGAGCATTCCGAAAACAACTTTTGCCCGAGCGGGATCTTCAAAAACCGGGAAAAGCGCGTGAGCCGCCACTCCGCATGCGCTGGCCAGGGAGACGCCCACTCCGAAGGACCAGATCACGAGGTAAACAAGGAAGGCCCAGCGCACAACGGGGCCAAATCGTTGCATGGAGCCTTCGAGAAAGGTGCTCCCCGTAGCCAGCTGCCAGCGTGCCAACCCCTCTGTGGCCACATATTTGAAAAACGCGCCGAGGAGGACGGCCCAAAGCACAGTCGTGCCAAGTTTCATGCCGGCAAAGGCAGCGCCGGCGAGATCGCCGGCTCCCACACCGGTCGCTGCGAGCATCAGTCCGGGGCCAACGAGAGCGATCAAGGGGCGTCGTTCGCGGGCCTGGGATTCCATTCCCTGGATCGTGGAGGAAGGGGGCACCGGTGGCAAGTCCCTTCGATGACCGCCGTGTCACGAGGGCCAGAGTAGTTTTGCCGCCATTGCCAGAAGAGTGAGGTAAAGGGCCGCCCGGATCCAACGCTCGCCTTTGCTGACACTGATCTGGGAACCAATCCAGCCACCAAGGGAGTTGCCGGTGGCGAGGGCGGAGGCCGGAATCCAGAGGACCTGCCCCCGCCACGCAAAGACCGCCAAGGCACCGGCGGTGTAGACACCCACGATAAAGACCTTGTGCATGTTTACCCGCACAAGGTCCAGTCGCAGGACACGATGCAAGACCGCCATGAGAAGGAAACCGACGCCGGCTTGAATAAAACCCCCGTAAAAACCCACCGCGGAAATGCCCAAATGGGCTGCCACGAGCCGGCCGCACGAGAGTGGTTTTGGTTCTGAATCAGAAACGGCGGCCTCGGAGGATGATTCCGGAGATCCGGCTTCCCTTGGTTTTTGCCGCCGCTTGCGAAAGCGTTCCCAGACCATTCCGGCGAGAACCGCCAGAAGGATGGCTCCGAGAAGCTGATTGAAGAGTTGTCCCCGGACCATCGTCCCGAGAAAGGCGCCCGCGAGAGCTCCGGGGAGGGCGGCAAGGGACAGGGTGAGGCTCAGTCGAAGGTCGGAGAAACCCCGGGCGCGGAATCCCCCGGCCGCTGCCAGGTTCTGGGCGAGAATCGCCACCCGGTTGGTGCCGTTGGCAACGGGACCGTCCAATCCCAGGAAGACGAGGGCCGGCAGGGTCAGCAGTGAACCGCCACCGGCGAGCACGTTGAGGACGCCCGCGACGACTCCGAGGGCGGCGAGAAGGAACAGATCGGTGACGGTCATGCCACAGGATAGCGTTTTCCGGAGGAATCATTCCCGGGATTTTCTTGCCTTTTGTCGCGATTTTCGGTTGCGGGAGGGACGTAACACGGTAGAAAGGCCATCACGATCCTCCCCAACCATGTCTGACCTCATCGACAAAGAAGAACTCGAGGCGATTCTCAAGAAGCTCCCGGAGTGGGATCTCGAGAACAATACCATCGTACGCGTGTTGGAGTTCGACGAGTTCATGGAGGGAATTGATTTCGTGAACGCGGTCGCGGAAATCGCTGAAGAAGCGGGTCATCATCCGGATATCGATATACGCTGGTGCACGGTGACCGTCCGCCTGACCACTCACGATGCGGGGGGGCTCACGGAGTCCGATATCGAGGTGGCGAAGAAGGTCGACACGCTGGTCGATTGATTTTTCCGAATCGGTGGCGGTCCGGCCCTTTTTTTCCCACATCACCGCGACCACGTCGGTGAGGAGAAAAACCTTTTCTCGATTCGGTGACAAGGCTAGTCTCGCCGCATGACTTTGCCCCCGTTTCGATCAACTGTCCGGATTCTTGCTCTCGCGAGCTCTGTTTTTTTCCTGGGATCCTGTGGTGAATCCGGTTCAGATTCAGGTGCGAAGCCCAGGTTTGCCTTCATCACCAACGGGGTTGCCGAATTCTGGACCATTGCCGAGGCAGGTGCGAAAAAAGCCGCCGAAGATCTGGATGTCGAGGTCAGCGTCCTCATGCCCGGTTCGCTTACCGATCAGAAGCAGATGATGGAGGACGCCGTCACCCGTGGTTATGCCGGCGTTGCCGTGAGCCCCATTGATCCTGCCAACCAGACCGAAATGATCAACGGGGTGGCGGCCGCAACCAAGGTCGTGACCCATGATTCGGACGCGCCGGATTCCAATCGACTCGCCTACATCGGGATGGACAATTACATGGCGGGGCGCCTTTGCGGCCAACTCGTCAAGGAGGCCCTTCCCGAGGGGGGCGAGGTGATGATCCTCATCGGGCGGATGGAGCAGGATAACTCCCGCAAGCGACGTCAGGGCGTGATCGACGAACTGTTGGGACGTACCGAAGATTCCAACCGTTACGATCCGCCCGGCGAGGTGATCGAGGGCAACGGATTCAAGATTCTGGGCACCCTCACGGACGGGTTCGATCTCGCCAAAGCCAAGGCCAATGCCGAGGACACCCTCTCACGCTACCCGGGCATTCATGCGATGATCGGTCTGTTTGCCTACAATCCTCCGGCCATCCTCCAGGCTCTCGAGCAGGCGGGAAAGTTGGGCACGGTGAAAGTGATCGGCTTTGACGAGGATGCCCAGACCCTTGCGGGCATCCAGAGCGGCAAGGTTCACGGCACGGTTGTCCAGAATCCCTACGAATACGGCTACCAGTCCGTGAAGGTCCTCCATGCTCTCGCGGCCGGTGACTCCTCGGTGGTGCCGGCGAATCAGTTCATCAACATCGACGGGAGACAGATTCGCAAGGACAACGTGGACGCCTTCTGGGCGGACCTGAAGGCGAAGACCGGAAAGTGAGCGGCGAAGGGCTGGGCGATCCCTCAACGCTCCGTCAATTCTGGGGCGGAAGCCCCAGCCGTTCCAGGGCCTCTCCCAGATAGGTTTCGTCGATCTCGAAACCGGTGAATTCTCCAACCCCTTCCTCCGCAGCGGCGATGGCCGCGTGCCCGATCCCGAGGAAGGGATCCAGCATGTGCAGGGAAGGGGGATCGCCGCCATGGAGCCGTAGGCACTTTCGGGCGAGTTCGACGGGGAAAGTGGCAGGATGGGGACGATCCTTTGAGCGGGATTTGATGGTTTCGTAGGGGATGAACCAGTTGTTGCCGCGGCAGCGTTTGTCGCGGCCTCCGGTATGGCTCCAGCGTCCGATGTTGCTCTTGTCGGCGTAGGGAACACCCACCGCGATACGGTCGACCGGGACCTTACCAGTTTTTGTGAGGTGGAAAAGGAATTCGTGACAATCGTTGAGGAACCGAGGCGAATTGATGGGTTTGAAATGACCCGCGGAAATCGAGTCACCCTCGCGGGTTTCGACCGTGATTGATTTGATCCAATGAATCGTGTTCTGTAGGTGGAAGAGGGGACGCAGGGCCAGGACGAGCGCGTGTGGCATCCAGGGATTCGCGGGAGAGGAACCGACATTCAAAAAGAACGAACCTGAGGGTTTGAGGAGACGCTTCACCTCTTTGGCCCAGTCCACGGACCATCCCAGATAGGCTTCATCGTCGAGGTTGTCGTGGTAGGTCCCGTAACCGATGTCGAGATTGTAAGGCGGAGAGGTGACCACGAGATCGATCGATTCATCGGGGAGGCGCCGCATCCCTTCGAGACAATCGCCAAGGTGGAGTTGAAAGCGGGTCGTCCAGGGGAAAGCCGGTTCGAGTCCGGGTAGATATCGGTTCTCGGCCATGTCCGGAGGCTGGTCAGGGCATCGATGCGAGCTGAACGAGTTCGGTTCGGGCAAAATGTTTCGCGGCTTCCTCGAGAAGTTCGCGCCCGCGGGCAAGATTGGTCGGGAGGTCGAGCCCGGGATCGGCGATTACTGTGACCGGACCGAATTCGTTTTCCAGATTCCCCGATTCCAGGGACCCACAGAAGGCGGCGGTGAGCCTGCCTCTTGCGCGTGCCCGCCTCGCCACTCCGTGAGGCCCTTTCCCCTGAAGCGATTGGCTGTCGAGGCGGCCTTCCCCGGTGATGACAAGATCGGCCGCCTCGATGGCGGCCCCGAGATCGAGTTTCTCGGCGACGAGATCGAATCCGGGAGTCAACTCCGCGTTGAGAAAGACAAGGGCACCGAATCCGAGGCCTCCGGCGGCTCCGGCGCCGGGACAAATCGCGGCCACTTTTCCCGCTTCCCCCGAGAGGGCGACGAGACGGGCGAGTCTCGCCTCGTGCGAGGCGAGATCGGCTGGCGCGATACCTTTTTGAGGCCCGTAAACCCGGGTGCACCCCTTGGAGCCGAGCAGGGGATTGGTCACGTCGCAGGCGACCGTGACGCGGGGCAGACGCAGATTGAGAGGGGGCACGATGCGTGCGACCTGTTCGATTTCGGAGGGCATGCCGGTGAGATTGTGACCGGAGGAATCTTCGAAGCGGAAACCGAGAGCCTCGGCGAGCCCGGCTCCTCCGTCGTTGGTCGCGCTTCCTCCGATTCCGAGAACAATCTCGTCAACTCCGTGGCGCATCGCATCGGCGATGAGTTCCCCGGTCCCTTTGGTCGAGGCTCGGCGAGGATCGTTGGGGCGGTTCCCCAGGAGGGCGAGGCCGGACGCCTTCGCCATTTCGATGACCGCGGTCCGGCCGTTGTCGATGAGGGCGTAACCGGAGCGTACCGGATCACCGAGCGGACCGGACACGGTCTTTTCGACCCAGACTCCTCCGCAGGCCGAAAGGAGGGTCTCGGCAAGTCCGTCACCTCCATCCGCGATCGGCAGGCATCGAATGGAATGAGTGGAGTCGCCGGCTTCCGCGCGAATGCCGGTGGCGATGGCCTCGCAGGCTTCGGACGCGGTGAGTGATCCCTTGAACTTGTCGCTGGCGATAAGGATGTTCATCGTCCGGTTTCTCCGGGTTTCCCGATCGTCATGACCTCGTCGATGAGGTCGGCCAATTCATCCTCGTTCTCGGAACGGCGGATGGCCCGCTTGATTCGAGAAGGATGATCCTCCTTTGCAACAGGAGGAGGTGGAGTCTCGGATTCCTCTTCGATGAGACCGAAATCCGTGCGCAGGATTCCATCGATCCCGGAACCGCCACCGGGTTGGCAGGCCGTCAGTCTCGACCGGTTCCCATCCCTTTCCATGCGAAACCTGCGGGACGGAGGGAAGCTTGAGGCAATGAGTGGGCAATGGGTGGCCACGACGAGAAGGGGTCGAGCCTCGTCGTCGGGGGAAAGCGACCGGTAAAGTTCAATAAGACTTTGCGAAAGTTCCGGATGGAGGCCCGTCTCCGGCAAGTCCAGAAAGAGGACGTCGGCAGGGCGGGTCGCGGCGATCCCTAGGTGAAGTATGGCCCTTTTCAGCGACTCTCCAAGGCGCGCGGGAGATACCGGATTCCCCTTATCGTCGAAAAAGGGGCCCGACTCGTTTCCCAGGTCGATGTGGAAACCGGCCGGAGCGAGGAGACGGCTCCAGCTTTCACGAAGCTGGGGAAGGGAGGACGGTGAAGTCGACTCGAAGGCCACTTCCACCTCGGCGACGGTCTTGTCCCGATTTTCCGTGCTCCGCAGGAAGCGGTGGAAGGCCTCGCGTCGCTCCTCCAGAATCCGTTCAAGAAAGTCATCGAGACTGCCCCTGCCGTCCGTGCCAACGGAGTCCGAACCGCTGTCGAACCAGTGGGCGGCGGCCGTGGCCAGCGCCGGCGAAGAACCGAGGATCAATCCGTTGGCAAAGACCCTGGGGAGTTCGTCAAAGGAAGGAGGTGTCTGGACGAGCGAGTCCCAGGCCTGCGAATTCTCGATGGACTCTCTGAAAAGATGAGTCTCGTCGCCTCCGAAGGCACGGGCCACGTAGAAAGTGTCCTCGTCGAGACGGAATTTTGCGAGGGTATATCCTTCGCCAGGTTCGAGCCAGCGCGGTTGGCCGGTAATCACCTCATGGAGCCGGGCGAAGAGAGTGCTCTTTCCGCAGCCGTTCGGCCCGGTCAGGCAGAATTCCCCGATCGACCCACCTGTCTCCGGATCCACCAGGTCGAGGTCCAGGAACGGCAGGCGCTCGTCGCGCAGCACGAGCAGTCGTAACAGGGAGGGGAGATCGGCCATGGGGTGTCGGGGAGGATTGAAGCGGAAACACTCCAGTGAACGATCTTAGCGCTCCTTTTTCAACATTCCATTCTCCCAACCGAGGTTCCCGCCTTTCCGGATCCTCGGGTCTTTCCGGATTCAAGAGAGCATCTCCCGCACGACCCGGCCGTAGACATCTGTCAGGCGGAAATCCCGGCCTCCATGGAAAAAAGTGAGGGCTTCGTGATCGACCCCCATGAGGTGAAGAAGGGTCGCGTGAAAATCGTGGATATCGACCTGGTCCTTCACCGCGTAGTAGCCGAAGTCGTCGGTGGCCCCGTGGTGGTACCCGGGCTTCACTCCCGCTCCGGCGAACCACATCGTGAAGCCGTGGGGATTGTGGTCGCGCCCGTTCTGGTGTCTTCCGGTGACACCATCGAAAAACTCGAAGGTCGGGGTTCGTCCGAATTCGCTTCCGCAGACCACGAGGGTGTCGTCGAGGAGGCCCCGCACCTTGAGGTCGTGGAGGAGGCCGGCGATGGGCCTGTCCACGGCGTTCGCGTTGCCGCGGTGGCCCGACTCGAGCTCGGAATGCTGGTCCCAGAGATTGCCGTAGCGGGCCGTAGCGTGATTGACGGTGAGGTAACGAACTCCCGCCTCGGCGAAGCGTCGGGCAAGGAGAAGGGCACGTCCAAATTCATCGGTGTGATCCTCACCTATGCCATAGAGTTTCCGGGTCGCTGGCGTTTCGTTTTCGAGGTCGAGCAATTCGGGAGCCTCGGTCTGCATGCGGAAGGCGAGCTCCATCTCGTCGAGTTGTGGATCGCCTCCGTCGGCCGATTCGAATTCGCGGAGAAAGTCGAGGTGGCGCTCCTGGTTGGAGAAGCCGGGATCGAGGTTTTCCCAAGCGAGCTTGGGCGACTTCTTGTCGGGACGCGAAATCGCTGCGCCACCGAATTTTCCGGGAAGAAAGCCGGTGGGGCGGTTGGGATTGGTCGGGGTGATGTCGATGTAGGCGGGCAGGTTTTCGTTGATCGCCCCGAGTCCGTAGACGAGCCAGCTCCCCAGGGTGGGGCGGATATCGATGGGGACACCGGTGTGAAGGACCCGTTTCGCGGTGACGTGGTCGTTGCTCGTATGGTGAAGCGAGTGAACGAAACAGAGATCGTCGATGAAACGCGAGTTCACCTCGGGGAAGAGGTCGCTTGCAAACGTGCCGCTTTCACCCCAGTGCTGCCACGCGAAGGGGGAGGGAATCACCGTGCCCTGCTTTGCGAAGGTGAACTGGGGAGGACGGATCGAGGCGGGAAGAGCTTGTCCGGCATGTTTTTCGAGAGCCGGTTTGTGATCGTAGGAGTCGAGCTGGGAGAGGCCGCCCTCCAGGAAGATGTAGATGATCCGTTTTGCGGCGGGCCGGTGATGGAGCTTCGCGAGGTTCGGGGTGTCGGCTCCGAAGAGCCCCTGGCGCGACATCAGGTCGGCCGCGGCGATGCCACCGAGACCGAGAAAGCTCTTGCGCAGCCAGTCGCGGCGGGAAAGAGGACGGAAGTGTCCCGGGCAGAGACTGGGAGATTGCTTATTCAAGGTTGCGAAAGGCGTTCGAGGAGAAGAGCCCGAGGGCGACGCGGGTCCAGGCCTCGGTCTCGGAAAGGCCCCTTAAGGTGACGAGGTCCTTGGCATAACCCAGCATCGCGGTTTCGGCGCCGCTGCCGGGCGGGCGTCCGAGGACGGTCTCGTGGAGGGTGAGGGCTCGTTCCCGCGGATCGGGGCATTCCTTGACGAGCTTTTCGGCCAGCTTGGTTGCGTAGTAGCGGGGAAGGGGATTGTTCAGCCACCAGAGCGCCTGGGCCGTCGTGACGTTCTCATCGCGATCATGCATGGGACGTCCCGAGTCGTCGAAGCCGAAGAGGGGGAACATTTTCCGGATCTCGATACCCATGCCGAGCGGAGAGCGCGAGGAGGTGAGAATGTAGAGGGCACGGTCCTTAGATTTCGAGGTGTCGAGCGGGCTGCCGGCCGCTTGGCGCGGGACTTTTCCTATGCTCGTGAGCATGCCGTCGTAGATCGCCTCGACCTCGAGGCGGCGCGAGGGGAAGCGTGAATAGAGCGTACCATCGGGATCCCTGGCGAGATTCTCGGGAGTCCTGGCCGAGGAGGCCCGATAAGTCGCCGAACTTAGGATGAGCCGATGGAGATGTTTGATGGACCATCCGCTGTCAATCAGTTCGCAGGCGAGCCAGTCGAGAAGTTCGGGATGGGAGGGGGGAACGCCTCGCTTGCCGAAATCGTCGACGGTGCGGACGAGGCCGGTGCCAAAGTGCCAGTGCCAGATGCGGTTGGCCATGACCCTGGCGGTGAGGGGATGCTCGGGATGCGTCAGCCATTCCGCGAACTGAAGTCGTCCGCTCGCGTCGGCGGGTATGGGAAAGGCGGCGGTCAACTCGCTCCCGGCGAGTCCAGGGTTGCCCCGCGGCACCGGATC
>JAGRPC010000499.1 GCA_020439925.1 Verrucomicrobiia bacterium
CCAGTTCGGCTACCACATCATCAAGGTGAACGGAAAGAAGGAAGCCAAAACCCTCGAATTTGCCGAGGTGAAGGCCGATCTCACCGAAACCCTCTTTGACCAGGCCAAGTCCGAGAAGATGGACACCTTCGTCACCGGCCTTCGGGAAAAAGCCCAGATCAAACAGCCCGGTGCACCAGACGCCCCCAAAGAAGGTCCGGCCGCTCCCAGCAAGCCTGCGGCCCTCTGAGGCGCCCTCAGCGGCAGGACAAAGCTGCCCATCCCGAAAACGCGCCCTCCAGCGGGCGCGTTTTTTGTTTTCCGGGCTCCCCCGCCGCGAAGCCGGGAGAAGGTTCCCTTCACTTTTGCAGGTTCACCTCGATCGACTTCGCCACCGTTTCTCCGAGGAAGTCGTAGCCCGGAGCGGTGAAATGAACGTCGCCCGCGGGCTGGTATTCGGTGAGATGGGGGGTCATCGCCGCAAAAAGATCGTCGATGACCACGCCACGTTCCTTCATCAGAGCCGCGGCCACCGCATTGCGCTCGACGATCGAAGCCGCCGTCTGCTTGCTTTTCGCCACGTCGGGAATGGGCGTGGTCGTGGCCCAGACCAGCTTCGCTCCGGTCGCGGCGAGGCGATCCGTGATTTCTCCCAGCCGGGCCCGATAGTCGTCCACCGGCGTGGCCCGGTCATGAATGCCAAAATTGAAATGGATGAGATCCCATTTCCCGCTGCCGAGCCAGATATCGAGTTTCTCGACGCCCGCCTTCGTGGGTCCGCAGTTCGCCGGAGCCCGGTGGACGTTGGCCTTGCCCGCGAGGAATTTTCTCACCGCCTGGGTGTAGCCGCGGGACACCGAGTCACCGATGAGGAGCACCCGGGGCAAGGCCGGATCATCCTCGACGAAGTCCCAGGCGTTGCTGCGCCCCGTCACCTTTTCCTTCTGGTGGATCGGCAGATAAAAGTTTCCGAGATTCTCCTGGAGCACTTTCTCCCAGGCCTGCCGCTCGGGAGAGAGGGTCGCGACCCAGGCTTCGTATTTCGCGGCGATTTCCGCCTCGGCTTGCGCCTTCTTCGCCGCCGCTTCCTCGGCGTTGGTTGGTTCGGCAGCCGGGGTTTTCCCTCCGTCGTTCGAGTATCCACAAAGGGACGTCAGAAAGCAGGTGCAGAGAAGCAGCAGTCGAAAGTTCATCCCCTTCCCTTGCCGACGATTCGGCCATGAGTCAATGCCCAAGGCGTTCTCGACGTCGGCAAGCGTCTCACTTCATCGCGCCTTCGGCTGAACCGTTGGTGGTCAGGACGTGCACTTCGTGCGCCGTCGCATCGGGATGGAAAAACTCCCACACCACCTCCCCTTCGCGAGTCACTTCAAAGAGCTTCGGCTTTTCCGGATTGCGCTGCCCGTAGCTGCAGATCACGGTGTTCCCGTTCTCGAGTCGCTGGGCTCCGCAAGGATCCGCGAGCCGTCCGCCGACTTTCGCGTTGTCGAGCAACCAGACGACCTTGCCCCCGGCATCGAACTCGACGACACGGTTCCCGTGAGTCAGGGTGACGAGCGTGTTTCCATTCGCGAGCCGGATCGCGGTGAAGGGCCAGACTTCTGCCTTTCGCCCTCCCAGTTCCTCGAGGTCGCTTCGGAACGTTTTCACGACACCACCGTCGGGGGCGTATTCCTTCACCGCAAAGGCGAGGAGGTGGGGCACCAGGTAATTCCCGTTCGGGAGCTTCCGGGCCATGCGGGTCTGCAGGTGAATGTTGTCCGTTTCCGGCTGGAGAACCACTCTCGCGGCAATTTCTCCGCCTGCCGTGACTTCGATCAATTGGGGATTCACTCCCCGTTCCACGACGAGAGTGTTTCCCGATTCCAGTCTCAGGGCAGTGCCGAGTTCCTTGTTCTCCTTGCTGAGCGCGTAACTCCAGATCTCCCGCCCGTCCCGCGTCACCTCGCGGGCCCGGTTTCCCTGTGAGAAAAGGACGTTTCCGTTCGGCAGGACAAATCCATCCCGCGAACCACCCTGCGACTCCCACTCGATCCTGCCACTTTCTCCGACGATGGCCGTGTATTTGCCGCAGATCAGAAAAGAATGCCGGATACCCGATGCACTGCGCTGCTCACCGAAGGATTTTGCCTCATCCGCGGAGGCGGAAGCGAACATGAGGAAAACGAAGGCGGAGATCAGCGGGGGCAGTTTCATGGCGAATGACGGAGTTTCTCCGAGAAACTGACAGAACCGGACTGCTCGCGTCCATCGAAATTGACACCGTGATCCGGGGCGGCTGTTTCGGGCATCACTGGCGCCACATCAGGTCAGAAAGCCGCCTCGGGGGTTCCCTATCCCGCCACGATTCCAGCGGCAAGGAGGCCGATCAGCCAAACGACGGCGAGGACGGTGCGCCTTCCGGTGGAAAGAGGTTCGACGAGGCGGCCACCTCCCAGGACGTAGGGGAAGAGCCGCCGAAAATGAACGGAGAGACTCACCACCAGGGCCACGGCAAATCCCGCGTCGAACCAGGCGATTCCTTCGGGACGCCGGCGGATCCACACCCCCCCGAACTTCCAGAACAAAGCGATCGCGGGCAGCACAAAAGCGACCGTGGCGAGGAACCATGGGGCATCACGACCTTCGTCCCAGCATTTCCTCAAGGCGAGCAAGGCGACCGCTCCGACAAAAGCACCCGTCTCCAGCATGGTCTGTTCGATCATCCATTCACTCCAGTTCGCCCTGAGCGCCACGACGACCAATGCGGGCGAAAGGAGCCACGACCAGCGCGCCATTCCACCCGGTGATTTCCCGCGCGACGCGTCCACGCGTTCCGTCTCATGGAGTGCCCAGAGAAGATAGTGATAGAGAAACAGCCCGATCCCGATTCCGAATCCCCAGCCTTTCCCGATCCCTCCTCCCTCGAATATCAGGACTCCCAGACCGGCCAGGGGAAGGAGAACGAGATAGAGAAAACGAAGGGTTTCCGACAAGGGAAGACGCGGCGAGGGGAGCAAGGATTCCTCCGTGCGACCGGGAGATTCCTCTTCCTGCATGGATGAAGAAGGGGGGGTCATCGAGGCTGGACGCAAATCGTCGAGGGGTGTTAGCCCTCCAGGCACCGTTTCGCAACCTTCTTCGGACTCGACTCACGTCCCGCGGAGCGGCAGACAGGCCCTCGCTCAAACGATGTTCTCCTCGGATTCGAAGTAGCGGGGAACACGTCCCGTGAGCACACTGACCGATCCCCCCACTTCCGACGGAGGGCGGTGATGGCGACTTCTTTCACCGGCCGAAACCGGCAGTTCCGGTAGAATGACCCGTCCGCCCTTGGCCCGACGCAGCAGGCCGACCGTTCCCACGACCCGACCCTCCGCGTCGAGAAAAGGTTCCACGGTTACGCTGAATTGACCGGCCTCCCCTTTCACCTCCGTCTGCAGGCTCATTCCCGCGAGCGTGTCGGAACAATCGATTCCCCTCAGCATTTCCGGCAGGAGCGTATCGTGGCGCCTTCCGAACACCTCGCCGACGAGATCCTCGCTCGCCGCGCCCAGTTCCGGCCAGAGGTTTCCGTACACCTTGGTGATGCGGAGAGCCGAATCAGTGCGCCACGCCGCGACCGGCAGTCCCTGGAAGAAGGCTTCCCCTTCCTCGCTCGCCAGACTGGCGCCGGCTTCTCTTGTCGCAGGAGCGTCACGACCCACAAGATAATAAAAATAGACTCCCTTGGGGTCGCGACAGCGAACCACCCGCATCTCGTAGGCACGAACCCCACGAGTTGTCAGCAGCGGAGCACGGAAGCGCATCCCCGCGGCGTGCCCCCGACGCCACTCGTGAAACACACCAATCACCGTATCCCGCTCCTTGCGCGGGAAAAAGGTCAGGAGACACTGCCCTCCGAAAGTTCCCTCGTTGTGGCCCACCGCTTTGAGAAAAGCACGATTGTGATGGCAGATGTTCAGGCTCTCGTCACAAACGATCAACAGGTCGCTCGCGATGCGAAGAAAGGTGGAACCCCAGCGTTCATCCGGGTCGGAACGCAATAGTTTCGCGAAGGCACGACGCCACCCCGATGTCTCCGCTCCCGGAGCAGGAACGGTGTCGACAGGATCTCCAGAAAGTCGAGAGGTTGGCGAAATCATGGGCGGTTAATGCCAAAGATCGCCGTATAATAACAATAATTTTTATAATTTCAAACTTTAGTTCCAATTTTATCGCGCCTCATTTGCGTGAGTTACCGAAGCCCTTCTCTCCAATCGGTCCTGAAAAAGCTCCTTATTCCGCTTCCCTGGATCCGGGCAGGACTTTCGATATCACGTCAGGCACGTCGGTGATGATGGCATCGGCACCACGGCCGAACCAGGACGACGCGATGGACGGATCATTCACCGTCCAGAGCGCCAGCTTTGCCCCGATCGTATGAACCAGTGGCAGATCGCTCTCTTTGAGATCGGCATGGTTCCAGCCGACCCACTCGGGTCGCAGACTCGACAGGGTGGAATACTTGCCTTCGTCGAGAACCTTGCTGCCAAGCGCGCCCAGGGGGACCTCCGGCATTTCGCTGCGAAAGGCCTTCAGGAACTTCCAGTCGAAACTCTGCACGATGACCCGGTCGGCCGCCGCGAGACCGCGGATGACCTCGGCGTAGGCCTTTGCCGTTCCGGACTTGTGCTCGATCAGGGGGGTGGCACCCCCGGCGAGGCAAAGACGAACGGCCTCGTCGAACCGCAGGATCCGCTCTCCCGGGAACGAGCCCTTGGTGAACCAGGACCCGACATCGAGCTTCTGCACCGTCGCCCAATCAAGCGACTCGATCGTACCCGGCCGGCCTGTGAGGCGGTCGAGCTTGTCATCGTGAAAGAGCACGAGATGCCCGTCGCTGGTGGTCCGCACATCGAACTCGATCACCTTCGCTCCGAGCCGCAGGGCCTCGCGAATCGCGGAGGCCGTGTTCTCCGGGGCGATCGCCGAAGCGCCGCGGTGAGCGATCACGACAGGCTCGGAAAACACGGGGCTGGCCATGGCAATCAGGATGGAGACCGGAAAAAAGAGGCGCATGTCAGGAAAGTCGCAGGATGCGTTTGGCGTTGCCGTTGAAAATCTTCGCCCGCACCTTCGGGTCACTCACGAGCTTCCGCACGTTCGCGATCTGACCCGACCCCGAACATTTTTCACCTTCCCCGACCGCATCGGAACAATCGGTGCCCAGCATGAGCTTGTCCTGATGCCGGACTAGAAACGCGGCGCCGTGCTCCGGATCGCGGTCGAAAGCGTTTTTGCCCGACCCTGCGGAGAGGTCGCCGAACAGATTCGGATAATCCGACAAGTAGCGGTCCGTCAAGCCACCGGGAGTGACCGGACCTTTCGGGTACATCACCTTCTGATCGTGCTTTGCGTCGATATTCCCCCACCACGTCTGGGCGTGGCCGATGAAATTCACTTTGGGAAACCGCTCGAGGATCTTGTGGAAGCGATCGAAGCCCAGGTTGTACATGCCGTCCTGGAAATGCAGCAGCACCGGAACCTCGTGGGCCTGCGCGACCTCGTAGATCCGGATCATCGGAGCCGAGTCCACCTCAAGGGAGAACTTCGACTCGCCGATACCGAGGGCACCGCGTGCCAGCCATTTCTCGAGCGAAGCCACGGCCCCCTCCGCGTCGGGAACCTCGTTGCAGAAAAAGACGTAGGAATCGGGATGCTCCGCGGCGAAACGCGCTGCCGCCTCCGTGCCGAAGACGCGGGCGGCGAGCCCGTTCGACTTTCCACCATGGGTCGAGGCGAGGGCCAATTCCGAACCGGCGGGAAGCAGCACCGTCTTTGAGACCCCCATCGCTTTCTGGTGGGCGAGAAGGTCCTCGTTGCGCCGCCCGCTGAAATTGATGTGCTGGTGGATATCGATGATCTCCTCGGTCGAATCGGCGGCCGCCATTGCTCCGATGCCGGCCAGCGCTCCCAATCCCGCCACTTTTGTGAATTGTCTTCGCTTCATCTGGTTTGGAAAAAGATGGGAGACAGTATGAAAAGACGGACGGAGACCGGCGAGACGAAAAGACTCCTTCTTCACGTCCCGAACGAAGGGCGGGAAGACTGAACGATTTGAGCGCTTGATCAACCTCACGGGGCGCCTAGAGTCGAATCCAACTGCTTTACCGGGGACTTCCTTGTTCGCCTCCGGATCACCACCATGAGGGACTCTTTTTCACTCTTCGAGAGGCTTCATTACCAGCATCGATTCTGGAGGTATTCCCGACGCACCGAGCCCGACACCATTCACTTCATCAGGGCGGAGCTTCAAGCCGGACAAACCGCACTCGACATTGGAGCCAACAAAGGCGTCGTGACCTACTTTCTGGCCAGGCAGGTCGGTCCCGGGGGAAGGGTCGTCGCCTTTGAGCCACAGCCGGAAATGAATCCCCTGATCCGAAGAATGGCGCGTTCATTCGGTCTCGAGAATGTGTCGGTCGAGACCCTGGGACTCTCCGACCATGAGGGACAGGTGAGCCTGTTCCGGGGAAAGGCCGGCACCACCGGAAACCTCGAGGCAAACCGAAGCTGGCAGTGCGAGGAAATCCCGATCTCGATCACGACGTTGGACCACTATGTCGCAACACGGGAACGTTTCCCGATTCATTTTATCAAATGCGATGTCGACGATCATGAATCGAAGGTGCTCGCGGGAGCCGCAGACGTTCTCCGCACCCATCGTCCAAAGCTGCTGATTGAAATCAGCGAGGAGAACCTGGGAAACATCACAGAAATGCTCCGTTGCCACGGCTACAACCCGGGGGAGTTCTGGTTCCGGGGTCGACGTTACCCGGCTTCGGAGAGCGGGAACTATCCCTTCCGCCATGCCCACGCACGGTTCCGGAACTTCCTGTT
>JAGRPC010000500.1 GCA_020439925.1 Verrucomicrobiia bacterium
AGATCGCCGAGGAGGAGGCGACGGTCGTCGAATCGGTCCCTCGCCAGGTTCAGGGTCATGTCGGCCTGCATCTGGGCGCCCTCGCCCGGAACATAAGGGGCATAGGCGGAGCCGAGTGGACCGGACGAGGCGAAATCGCCGAAGGTCTTGATCATCGGCATCGCCGCGGGATCGACGGCCTGGGGATAGAGCGTGATGTTCCGCGGAAGCCCGTTCGGGTGATTTGTTCCGGCCGCGCGCGCATAGAGGGAACCGATGTTCGCCCCTAGGGAGTTTTTACCGACGATCGGCTTGATGTCGTGCGCGCCGGTGCCGGTCGTGAAATTGCGAACGACGGCAAGCTTGTGGGCGAGCCCCGCCAGCTTCGGGAACGAGGTTCCGAAGGTCACGCCGGGAAGACGGGTCGGAATTTCGCCCGTGGCCGAGCGGACTCCCGCGGGCTGGTCCATCTTCGGATCG
The DNA here is from genome assembly GCA_020439925.1 of Verrucomicrobiia bacterium. GTDB lineage: Bacteria > Verrucomicrobiota > Verrucomicrobiia > Verrucomicrobiales > DEV007 > Arctic95D-9. Next base: position 460 of record JAGRPC010000500.1, read on the forward strand.
AAGGTTTCCGTTTGTGACGGGCCTCCATGCATGAAGAGAAATACGACGGACCGGTCCTTCACGAGGTGGGGTGCCTCGGACTTCGCGGCCAGAAACGACGGCAGCGACATCATGGAACCGCCGAGGCCAAGACTTCCGACCCGCAGAAAGGTGCGTCGCGACTGGTCGCTGAATTCGATCATGCGCTGATCGGGCGATTATCCCGGGACAAGGCAGTCGCGACAATCGCCTGATCGCGCGAGCTTCATCCGCAACCATGCCTGTCTTACGGTTTTTCTCCTCACGCACACTCGGGACTCGCGCCCTCCCCCGCGATCTGGCAAACTTAACCGTTCATGGTCCCGCCCCGGTTCCGATCCCTGACCTGCCTGGCTCTCCTTTCCCTCCCGGGATTGGACTCCGGAGCCGTCGACTTTGACAAGGAAATCCGGCCCATCCTCGAGGCACGATGCCTGGATTGCCATGATACGGAGACCCTGAAAGGCGGAATCGGGCTCGAGACCTTCTACCACGCCCATCTCCCCACCGATGCGGGAGAGCCTATCTTTGTTCCGGGAAAGCCCGACGAATCGGTCCTCCTCCACGTGGTGCAGGAGACCGATCCCGAGAAACGTATGCCGCCCAAAGGCAAGCCGCTTTCCCCGGCCGAAATCGACACCTTGAAGCGATGGATCGGAGAAGGAGCCGTCTGGCCCGACGATGGCTGGCGTCCGCCAAAACACTGGTCCTATGTCCCTCCGGAGAGGGTTCCCCTTCCCCCCGACCCTGGACTGCTCGCCCCTGGCCGCAAGGCGAACGAAATCGACGCCTTCGTCGCCGCGAAGCTGGCGGAGCGCGGCCTCGCCTTCAATCCCGAGGCTGAACCGGCGCGGCTTCTCCGCCGCGTGCATCTCGATCTCACCGGGTTGCCTCCTTCCGTCGACGAAGCTGAGGCATTCCTCGCGGACCCGACCTATGAGCATTATGTCAGGATCGTCGACTCACTTCTCGACTCGCCTCATTTCGGCGAGAAGTGGGCGGTTCAATGGCTCGACCTCGCTCGCTATGCCGATTCCGAAGGTTATCAGCGCGACGCCCCCCGAAATATGTGGCCATGGCGGGACTGGGTCATCACGGCGCTGAACGCCGACATGCCCTTCGACCGCTTCTCCATCGAGCAGATCGCCGGAGACCTCCTCCCGAACGCGACAGAGGACCAGAAAGTGGCGACCGGGTTCCACTGCAACACCCCCCTCAACCTCGAAGCCGGAACCGATCCGAACGAGGACCATTACAAGCGAATCATCGACCGGGTCAACACCACCGGCACGATCTGGCTTGGCAGCACCGTCGGTTGCGCCCAATGCCACAACCACAAATACGACCCCCTTTCGACCAAGGAGTATTACGAGCTCTTTTCCTTCTTCAACCAGACCCCGCCCGAGTCGAAGCAGCAGGGCATGGAAATGGGAATGTCAGGCATGGTCGCCATCGGACCGACCCTCTCCGTCGCCCGGCGCGATGGCGACATCGACGCCGAACTCGCGGCCGAAGGTGAGTTCGATTCCGTGCTGGACGGCATCCGCGGCGACCTTCTCGAGGCGGTGGAGAAAAAGGTCGCGAAGAATCCCAAAGGCCGGGCCGCCCTTCCCAAGGAAGTGCAGGCGATCCTCGAACGCGAGGAGGACATGAATCTCGACCAATGCCGGACCCTCACGGCCAAGCTCGCCCTCAAGGAACGCGGCATGGCTCGCCGTCTCGAAGAGGCCGAGATCATGGAGACCCGCCTCAAGGAGCAGCGGAAGAAAGAGGTTCGCGTCATGGTGGAAATGGAGGAGACACGCCCCACCTTCGTCGCCAAGCGAGGCGATTTCCTCACGCACGGCGAAGCGGTGAAACCGGCCACGCCCGCGGCTCTGCACCCTTTTCCGGAAAACCTGCCGAGAAACCGTCTCGGCCTCGCGAAGTGGCTCGTCGATCCCGCCAACCCGCTCGTGGGACGCGCCTTCGTCAACCGGCTCTGGATCGAGATTTTCGGACAGGGGCTCGTCACCACACCCGAAGATTTCGGCACCCAGGGTGAACGCCCCTCCCACCCCGAACTGCTCGACTGGCTCGCCGCGACTTTCGTCACCGACGATGCCTGGTCGATGAAGCGATCCATTCGTCGAGTTGTCCTTTCGGCGACCTACCGGCAATCGGTCGCCGTCAACGAAAAGGCCGCGTCCCTCGATCCGCGCAACCAGCTCCTCTGGCGCCACCCCGGTCACCGCCTCGGCGCGGAGACGATACGGGACCAGGCTCTCGCCATCAGCGGCCTGCTGGACCGCCGGCTTCTCGGTGTGAATGTCAGGCCCTACCAGCCCCCGACCTTCTGGCGAAAGAGTGCGGGCGCGTCGGAGACCTACTATGTGCCCTCACGGGGCGCCGATGCCCATCGTCGCGGGATCTACACCCTCTGGCGGAGAAACGCCCATTACCCGAGTTTCGCAAACTTCGACGCGCCCGACCGCACCGCCTGTGTCGTGCAACGAGACATCTCGAACACCCCGCTGCAGGCCCTGACGCTCCTGAACGATCCCGTCTACGTCGAGACCGCCGAAGCCTTCGGAAAGCGCATCGAGAATGAAGGTGGCGCCGACACCGCGGCGCGCCTGGAGTGGGCCTTTCGCACCGCCCTCACGAGGGCACCTGCCGAACCGGAGCGGCAACTGCTCCTTTCGGCCTTCGAGACCGTGCGCACCGGTTCGGGTTCGGAGGAAAGGGCGTGGCGGGAAGTGGCGACGATTCTCCTGAACCTGCACGAAACCATCAACCGGTCTTAGGAAGCTGTTTTGCTTTTCGCTATTTTGCTCCTTAGCACTCCGTCTCATGGATTCCCACACGACCATCGACCGCCGCCGCTTCCTATCCCGCACCGGAGTCGGAGTGGGGTCCCTCGCCCTCGGATCCCTGCTGCAGCGCGATCTTTCCGGCGCGATTCCTCCGGCGATGCGGGCCGTTGCTCCAAAAGCGCGCAGCGTCATCTTTTTTCACATGACCGGAGCTCCCTCGCAGCTCGATCTCTTCGACGAGAAGCCGGTCCTTCG
>JAGRPC010000057.1 GCA_020439925.1 Verrucomicrobiia bacterium
TGCCGGTGCCCTTGAACTCCTGGAAAATCGCCTCGTCCGCCTTGCTGTTGGTCTGCACGAGCGCCGTGGCAATGATGGTGAGCGAGCCGGCCTCCCGGGTATTACGTGCCGCCGCAAAGATTCGGCGAGGAACTTCCAGCGCCCCGACGATGAGACCGCCGCTCGCGGTGCCGCGTTTTCCTCCACCTCGCATCTGGCTGTTGAAGGCGCGGGCCAGGCGAGTGATCGAATCCATGAGCATCACGACGTGACGCCCACTTTCGACGAGACGCTTGGCACGTTCGATCGCGAGAAGGGCGATGCGGGTGTGGTCTTTCGCTTCGGAGTCGTTGGAACTGGAGAACACTTCGACATCCGGAAACGTCCGCTCGAAATCGGTCACTTCTTCGGGCCTTTCATCGACAAGAAGGACCATGAGGTGGATCTCTTCATCGTAGTTCTTGAGGAGACCTTCGGCGATATGATGAAGAAAGGTCGTTTTGCCCGTTCGCGGAGGGGCAACGATGAGGCCGCGCTGGCCCCGGCCGATAGGCGCAACCAGATCGATGACCCGCGTTGTGAGCCGGGCCGGATCGGTTTCAAGGGTAAGCTTCTTGTTGGGATTGATCGCAGTCAGTTCCTCGAAATAGGGGAGACGCGCGCATTCCTCTGGCGGGCGGTCGTTGATGGAGAGAATCTCCGTCAATTGAGGGCCGCGCAATCCCTGCTTGGAGACGCACCGGACCATGTGCCCGTCACGGAGACCGAAAATACGCACCACCTCCGGGGTGATGAAGACATCCTTCGGCGACTGCTGGAATCCCCGGATGCGCTCGCGCAGGAAGCCGAAACCCTTGGGGGAGATCTCGACAATGCCCTCCGACTCAACTGCCGGTGAGGATTCGAGCAACTCGGCTTCGCGGGCACGCTCCTTTTCGCGGCGCTCGAGATAGCGCTGCTTGCGGGTCTTGAAGACCCTGGGCTCTCCGTTTTCGCCCTCGGTGGTGCCGTTCTCATCCTCTCCCTCCGGAAGGTCGGCAAAGGACTCATCCGATTCGTCACGGTCATGACCTTGGGCATAACCCTCGGAGTAATTCTCGCGCTCGCGGTTCTCTCCATTTTGATCACGCGGCCCCTTGCGGCGGCGACGCCGGGAATTGCGTTTCCGCCCCGAGCCTTCGGATCGATTCGCGGATTCGTGAGAAAAGGTTTCTCCTGCCGTGTGATTCCGAGTTTTTTCCTCCAGTCCTTGGCTCCTTCCTGAGATGCCTTCGGGTTCAGCTTCGGAAGCAGCCAGCGAAACGGGTGCCGATTCGGTCGGTGAAGGAATTGCAATTGAAGGAGAAGCCGTGGCAGATGCCGTTTCCGACACCGGCATTTCGGATTTGGGAAGGGGCGGATGAGTTGCGGAGGTGGATGAAACGGCCTCGGAAGAGCCGATTTCTTCTGACGCGCTCGCAACCCGCTTCTTTGCCGAAGACACAGTTGTTTTCCTTTGAGCCCTCTTTCGCGATACCGGAGCCTCCGACTCGCCATGCGCAGATTGAGATGGCGCTTCAAAATTGCCGGTCTCTTCGAGAAATTCAGATTCGCTCATGAACAGGAGAGAGGAAAGCGGGGGGCTGAGAGGGAAATTCGCGCTTGAAGCCGTGATTCAGGCGGCAATGCCTTCGAGGCTTTTCGTTTCGAAATCACGGCTGCATCCATGACTCCTTGGAGCAAGGTGCATGGGAACGAGCCGATGAGGCTGGGAAATTCACGACTGAAAATAATGAAAATTTTTGAAATTCGACAAAAGACGAACTTCAAGAATGAGACCGAAGTGGCGTCGCGAGTAGCAACGGGGCCGGCCGTCCCTTAATCCGAAGGAGAGAAATGCGCCCGGCGGGGTGAAAAAGGGCGCCGCGGACTCCCTATCTGAAAGCGTTCAGGGACATCGAAGTCTCTCCCGTTCCGCGCTTTCGCGCAAGTCTTTTTTTAGTTCCCCTAAGCATCTACCTTGTCACTATCCACCACCTCTTCCCGGTAAGCGTCGAGGGATTTCCGGATCACTTCTGCCACATTGCCGTGAACCTTGGCGAAGGGAGGAACAAACCAGGGGAAGGCCCCAATGACATCGTGGAGGACCCTCACCTGACCATCGCAACCCTTTCCGGAACCGATTCCGATGGTCGGTATCCGGAGAGATCGGGTCATCTCCGTAGCCACACGTGCCACCATGCTCTCGAGAACAACAGCGAAGGCACCTGCCTCCTCGAGAGCCAGACCAGCCTCGAGCAGTTCTTTGGCTTCCGCCGCGACTCGTCCTTTCTTCCTATAGCCACCTTCTTCGCGGACTCTCTGGGGCAGCATTCCGAGGTGGGCGCAAAGCGGAATGCCTGAATCGACGATCTTCCGGACCTTGGCGACTTGTTCGATGCCACCCTCAAGTTTCACCGCGTCTGCCCCGGCTTCGATGAGCCTGCGAGAACTGTCGATCGCCTCGTCGGGATCCCTGTAGGTATCGATGGGGAGGTCGGCAACCAGGACGGCCTTTTGCACTCCTCTACGGACTATCCTGGTGTGATAAACCATCTGATCAAGGGTCACTGAGGTGGTGTCTTCACAACCGGCCACCATCATGCCAAGGGAATCGCCCACCAGGATCAACTGAATTCCTGCTTCGTCGCACAGCCGTCCTCCCGGGTAATCGTAGGCAGTGATGGCGGTGATCGGCGCTTTAAGCCGGTTTGAAAGAGGGTGCGGAGGGAAGGTTTTCATGGCTGCTAAACCTGGAAAGCAGGGTAGGGGAGGAAATAAAATCTCAAGAAAGATTATGAAAATATTGACTAATTATGAAAATTATATAAACTTCCTCCTAACACAAACACTCGCTTCCAACCGCCGCCTCCGAAGTTTCCTCTGTCTCCGCCAGCCCTTCAAGTCCTGCCGATCCCGTTTCCGCAGAACCTGGACAACTTGGAGAAGTCTGAAGAAACCGGATGTCGGTAGGAAGAACAGACAAACAGATGGTAAACGACACAACAAGAAGGCTGGAGTTTTATCCAGTCCGGCAAAGCCTCTTCGAAAACCGGATTCCCGCAATCGGAATTTGGGAAAAGGGGGCGGGATTCCGGTTTCAACAACGGTATGACAAGAGCAAACGTCCCACTTCGGACCGTCCCACTCCCCGTCGACGTCAACGAAACCTTTCTCTGCCGGACCGGGGTATCTCTCCCTCGCCGCTTCCTCAACAAGATGCGGTAGCGCCCTTTTGACGTGTCACGAGAACGACTTTGTCCGCAAGGACATTGGTGAAGAGATGAAAAGCGGGGGCGGAACCGGGCTGGTTCCGCCCCCAGCTTTCTATTCACTCGAAGCCTGATCTCTTCCGGCCCCCCTGATGAGGAGGGTTATCTCTCCCTTTGCAGGATTCTCGGAAAAATAGGCGGACAATTCACCGGCGGCTCCTCGATGATAGGTCTCGAACCGTTTTGTCAGTTCCCTGGCCACACAGACTTCACGATCCGGGGCTAGTTCGCGGATAGCCTCGAGCGTCTTGAGGAGGCGATGAGGGGACTCGTAGAAAATCGAGGTCTCGCGCCGGACCAGAGCTTCGCGAACTTCACGGGCGCGCCGGCCGGACTTCACCGGCAGAAATCCGCCGAAATAGAAGGCATCGCTGGGAAGTCCCGAACCTGCCAGAGCGGTCACTACGGCACAGGGGCCGGGCAGGGCTTCCACCCTCAATCCCGATTCCAGGGCGGCATTGACAAGACGGTATCCCGGATCCGAGATGCCCGGGGTTCCGGCATCGGAGAGGTAGACAAGCCGCAAGCCCGCCGCGACACGACTCACGAGGTCAGGGACACGATGCCGCTCATTGTGTTCGTGGAGAGAGACCAGCTCCTTGTCGCGAATTCCGAGGTGTTCGAGAAGTTTCCGCGAATGTCGGGTGTCTTCGCAGGCCACAAGATCGGCCTCCCGGATCGCCTCGGCCGCACGGAATGTGATGTCCCCAAGATTACCGATCGGAGTGGCGACCAGTTGAACGATTGCGTGGGATGGAGAGGAGTTCACGACACGGCTCCTTCTCGGAAAAACTCGGCTTTATTACCTCACCAACCGTTGGCAAGCTGGGAAACGATTTTGTCGGCCGCATCCTGGGCGGCCACCGAAAAGGCGTTGCGCTCTCCCACTTGATAACTGGCGTCCACGAACTGGATCGTTTCTCCCACCACGAGACCTTGCCGGGCTCCATAGACAAACGAATCGTCCGACTTTCCATCCGGTCCCTCGGAAACGTTGTCCGATTCGTCATCGCTACCATCCCCATCCTCGTCATATCCTCGTTTGCCGATACGGGCTCCCGTGACCGGGTCCTCAAGATGGAATTCCACGTAAATGAACAGACTGAGTTCACGTGAACGGAGCGTATCTGTGCGCACGGCTCGAAGCTGACGTTTCCGAATCTCGCGAATCGTCCCCACGAGGACGGCATCGCAATTGTTTCGGGTCGCAACCTTGAAAGTTCCATCTGACTGCAATCCAGCGAGGACGGCATTCGTCACCAAACTGGAGAGTCGGGGCTCCAGTGTAAGGTTCCGGAAAGGGGGGACGTGGATCTTTTCGATGCCCATGTAGGTGCCGGGCTTGACTTCGCCAAGCCGGTAGCCCGCGCATCCGGATAAAAACAAACCGGCAAAGAGAGCGAGGGGTAAAAACGAAATCCGAAACTTCATGGAGGAGCGGCACCAGACAAGTTCCCGAAACTAGGCGGGTTTGCCGGAAAAAACAAGCCGGAAGAGACGATGCCTTTTCCCGTGGAGACGGGACCGGTTAGTTCGCCGGTGGAGGCGAGGGAATCTCTGCGATACCTGAACTGCCCGCATTTGAGGGAGCCGATGCTTCGGCTGGAAGCGGGACAACGGAATCATTCGATGTGCGCATTTCCACCTTATCCCTCTTGAGCGGGTTCGGACCGAACATCCCCGCCTTCTTCTCGACCGAATTTGCCTGACCGTCGAGAATGGCCAGTCGCTCCCGGGCTTTGGATGCCCAGGAAGTATTGGGGTTTTTCACCACCTCCCGGAAGTAAACCCGCGCGGAATCAGGTTTGCCGCTCTTCTCATAGAACATTCCCGTGTTGTAGAGTTTCTCCATTGAGCGCTCTTCAATAGTCTGAAGGTCGGATTTTACTTCCGCGGCGCGCTGATCCTGCGGATTCTGATTCACAAAATCCAGCCCGGCTTCGACCTGAGCCCGATCTTTGACGGGGCTGTTCGACTTTTCCGCGGTAACGCCTCGGAGTTTGAAGATCTGGTATTGAGCTTCCTTGGCAGTCTCAGTTTCCGGATACTTGTCGACGACCTTCTGAAAGGAAGCAATTGCCGGGTCCATCTCCCCGATTTCGGTTTTCACGTAACCGATCGCAAGGAGCGATTTCGGTGCATATTCGGTGAAGGGGGCGCTTTCGCTGATCTGCTCGAACATTTCCACCAACTTCGACGGCTGGATCGGCGCTCCGATACCCAAAAGCCCTTTTTTTTCGCTTTTCCGATAGCCTTCCGCAATTTCGTATTGGTGCCGCACCGCCTCGTTGAAATTCGGTGAATTCCGATGATTCGTGATGAGTTCCTGATATTCCTCAAAGGCTTTGCGACCGTCACCTTCGGCCTCGAGCATACGAGCGTAACCGAATTTGGCTTCACCACCGGCATTGGTGCGGGGATAAGAATTGCTGATATTCTTGTAGGCATCCCGAGCCTGGCGCTTTTTACCGGCATTTTCGTATCCCTGTGCCTTTCCGAGCATCTCCGTGGCCTTGGCTTCCTGGGATCCAAGTTGCTCCGCGCTCAACACCTTCTTGTCCTCGGTCTTTTTGAACAAACCTCCGAGAAAGGCATGTGATGGCTGAAGCAAGGAAGAAAACGCCAGGGTTCCGGCTAAGAGACTTCGAGTAAAGCGATGGGTCATTTGAACTTGGGGGCGTTGATGCGGCAACCTAAACGAATCCGGTTTTCCTTCAAACGCGGATTCCCGGTTGGTCGGGTTCCGAAGAGGCGGAGATGACGGATTCAGCAGCTTAACGATTCAGATCTGCTGACTGACGCGGGACCGGAACATTCCATGTGGAACACAGCCGGGCGTGCCAATCACGTTTCTGGAACGCTACAGAAGGCCAGATTCTTAGATTCCGCACATCGCCTCACACCGAGGTCGGCCTGCTTATAACTTCCTACAATATATGTAATGTAAAACGGGACAATATCCCTTGGGCCTGCCGAGCCGTCCCGGCTTCCCATCTCTTTTTCCCATCTCCCATTGAGAATCTGTGGGCGCAAAAAAGCCCCGGAAATCTTCCGGGGCTTTCTAATGAAAACTCGAGAAGTAGAGTTCTGCGGCTCAACCCTTGGGCGTATCCGGTCCGTCTTCGGGAAGTTCCGGCTTCTTGATGTAAGCCTCGTCAACACTACCCTTCAGGGATCCGAGGAAAGCCACGATGGCATTGGTGTCTTCGCTGGAAAGCGTCCGACCGAGCTGGAACTCCGCCATCTTGTTTACCATTTCTTCCAGGCTGGCGATCGATCCGTCGTGGAGATACGGTCCTGTCTCAGTGATGTTCCGCAAGCTGGGCACCTTGAAAAAATACTTGTCTACATCATTCTTGGTGTGCTCATAGCGGCCAAGATCCTTGGTCGGCCACTCTTTCACCAAGCCGAGTTTCTGGAAGAGGTGCCCCCCTACTCCCATTCCGTTGTGACAAACGGTGCAACCCGTTGTCACAAAGAGATTAAGACCTTGTTTTTCCACATCGGAAAGAGCAGTGTCGTCTCCCTTTAGAAACGCGTCGAATCGGGATGGGGTCATCAATTTGCGCTCGAATGCTCCAATTGCCTTACCGACATTCTCATAAGTAAGTGGGTTTTTCTCCTCCGGAAAGGCTTTTGCGAAAGCCTCCACATAGCCGGGAATCGATTTCAAGACATTGAGCACATAGGCTTCGTCAGGCATCCCCATTTCAATGGGATTCAACACCGGGCCTACAGCTTGGGCCTCCACGTCGGCTGCGCGGCCGTCCCAGAACTGGGCAATATGGATGGCGGCGTTGTAGACCGTCGGGGCAGACCTTCCCCCGGTCTGTTCGTGAATTCCGGTTGAAACCGGCTTGCCATCATCTCCAAAACTAGCCAGATCGTGGCAGGAATTGCAGGAAACGGTTCGGTTCTTCGAGAGACGCGTTTCGTAGTAGAGCATGCGTCCCAGGTTGATTTTGGCCTCCGTCAGAGGATTGGCGGGGTTTTCCGCGACTTCCAGGATCGGCTGGAACATCCCGAGAAGGGCGCGATTGACTTCAGTCTGGGCGAAAGCAGGGCTTCCGGCGGCCAGACCCATGGCGAGGAGGATAAGGATACGACGTTTCATGCGGTGGTAGATTTGACCCTGTTTACGTTCGAACAGAACAAAACGACGTCTATTTTTCGCAAATCCTCGCCGCTTCAGCAATCATTTTGCCCCAATGTAACGGGATCGCGCCTCGTTGCGTCTACTTCGTGATGCCTTCAATGCCGACTTCGACAGACGTCCCTCTTTCCTCCGCCTATGCAGGTGAAGTCGGGACAGAAATCGTCGAACAGCCAGGAAACCCGGGGCACGAGAATCTCCCGCGTCGGATTGGTCGTGTTTTTGATGCCCTGCTTGGCTTTCTAACTCTCGTGCCGTTCCTGGCCGTGATCTCGGCGGTGCCCCTTCTGAACCTGTTCAGCCTCGGGTATCTTCTCGAATCCTCGGCCCGTGTCGCCCGCAGCGGCAGGCTTCGCGATGGTTTTATCGGGTATCGGGGGTTTTCGGCGATCGGCAAGGCGCTTCTCTGCCTCTGGATTGCTTGGCTCCCCCTGCGTATCGTTTACAGCTATTGGCAGGATGCCGAGCTGATCACTCCGGGCAGCCCTAACTCTCGAGCGTTACGATTGGCCCTGATCGTTCTTTCCCTTCTCTTTTTCATCCATGTCACGTGGGCTCTCATTCGTGGGGGCAAACTGCGTCATTTCCTCTGGCCGGCTCCTTTCCGCCTGCTTCGCTGGCTGGGATCCGACTGGAATGTTGGTCCAGTGATCGAAAGACTGCGGTCATACGTAAAGGCATTGCGGCTAGGCCATTTTTTCCGGCTTGGCGCAGGTGGCTTTGCCGGTGCCGCCATGTGGCTCGCGCTGCCCGTCCTGGTTCTTTTTGCCTCGGCTCAGGTTCCCCAGCCCGGGCTTTCCTTTCTCGGCTCCTTTCTCGGGAGCGTCCTTCTGGGACTGGTGGTCATGTATCTGCCGTTTCTGCAGACCCGGTATGCCATAACCACAAGATTCCGCGCATTTCGAGAATTTCGTTCTGCTCGTGAAGCCTTTCGCCGTGCACCTCTCGCCTTCTGGACGGCTCTGTCTGCCACACTGCTTTTTGCCCTCCCACTCTATCTTTTGAAAATTGAACTCACTCCGGACGAGATTGCCTGGCTTCCCAATATCGTGTTCGTCCTCTTCATCTTTCCAGCTCGCCTTCTGCTTGGCTGGGCCATGGCGCGGGCTGATCGCCGCGAAAGCGCTCGGTCTTGGGTCTGGCGATGGCTCGCCCGACTGGGCGCTCTCCCGGTGGTGGCGATCTATGTCTTTATCGTATGGCTCAGCCAGTATCTCAGCTGGCATGGCAGTTTCGGACTTGCCGAGCAACACGCGTTTCTGGTTCCTGCGCCCCTTCTGGGACTGTAACGCGCGGGAGGTCTCAATCCGAGACGATCTCAACCACTTTAAGGCGTCCTGAAGCACCGGTCCGAATGCGCACCTGGCTCTTGCGAACGTCGAAATGCCTGGCCACCAGTGAAATCAGCGCCGTGTTGGCCCTGCCGTCCACCGGAGGAGCCTTGATCCGGGCAATCCAATTGCCGTCTTCCTGCTCATCTAAGGTCTCGTCGCGGGAATTCGGCTTCACGCGGACTTCGATGCGCCGACTCATGGAATCTCCGGGAGGATTTTGGATCAGGGCGCCTTCCAGAGCTTGAAGGATTCGATCCCTTCGTACTCGGCCATCCCGAGAGAATCATAGACAGCGGCATTCTCGCGATTGCGCGCGGCCGCATTGAGATCGTCCTCATTCAGGGACATGAAACGGCGCAGGGCTTCAGTCTTTTCTTCGAGCTGGTCTGGACTCATGGGGACTGCCATATCGATTTCGTGCGCCTCGAGAGGTCGATCCCGTCCACGATAGAGCCAGACCTTGCAGTCGTTTCGGAAACCTGCACCGTAAGCCATTGCCCATGCCTCCGCGAACGCTCGAAAGGCAATGGCCTGGGGAGAACTCGGATCGCTTGCATCCCCGGTGGCGAAGACACTGTGCGGTTGGAAATCAGCCAAAACGTCCCGAACTCCTTCCGCATCTGCGGTTTCAAACCGAAATCGGCGATATCTGCCAGATTCGTAAAAAGGCAGGTCAAGAAACTGGGAATCATGATATCGCAGTCTACAAACGGAAGCTGCATCCCGGGCTTCACCGCGGAGGATGAGAGCCTTGAGCTTACGAACGAAGTCGGGGTCGATTCCAAATTCCCCTTTCGCATCGATGGCCTCGACAATGGAGCGGGCATAGGAAGTCTGACTCTCCCACTCTGGTGAATGGCTCGACTCGGCCATTTCCAACACGACACGGGCAAAATTCAAGGCCGCTCCGTCCGCCACCCGAAGGTTCCCTGAGGTTTGAAAGACCAGCCTCACCTCGTGGCCTTGCTCACGAAGCCGGGTCAGAGTTCCTCCCATCCCGATAAAGGCGTCAGTGGGCTCGGGACTGAAAACAACGACTCGTTTCGGGAACGGCTGGGATCGTTCGGGACGCCGGGAATCATCCACGCCAGGTTTTCCTCCGGGCCAACCGGTGATGGTGTGCTGAACCCGGTTGAAAATATCGATATTCACTTCGTAGGCCGCTTCAGACGTGGACGCCAAGAGGCCTTCGGCGCCATTTTCGTTGTAATCTTCGTCGACAAGCTTCAGAACGGGCTTCTCGAGCTTTCGAGCCATCCAGACGACGGCCCGCTTCTTCATCGGAGCATCCCATTCGACCGGACCGACGAGCCAGGGAAAACGAAAACGGGTCAGGTAGGAAGCGGCTGCCTGATCGACCAGGAACGTGGCATTCGGGTGAGTCTGGAGGAAGCTGGCGGATACCTGGTCCGTTACTTTCCCCTCCACGGCCTCGCGTACGATGCCCGCCTTGTTTGCCCCCCAAGCCATGAGAACAAGCCTTTTCGCCTCGAGTATGGTCCCTACCCCCATCGTAATCGCCGACCGGGGCACATTGGCAACCCCCATGAAGTCGGCTGCAGCATCCTGTCGGGTGACGCGGTCGAGGGTGATCATTCGGGTCGCGGAATCGATGGCCGATCCGGGTTCGTTGAATCCGATATGACCGGTTCTTCCGATTCCGAGAATCTGAAGATCCAACCCTCCAGCCTCGGCGATCCGGTGCTCGTAGTCGCGGCAATGATCGTAGACGGCCTCCATCGGAACGGTGCCGTCCGGCAAATGGATGCGGTCTGGAGAGAGGTCTACGTGATCGAAGAGCTGGTCGCTCATGAAGCGGTAGTAGCTCTCGGGGTGGTCGCGAGCCAGGCCGTAATATTCGTCAAGATTGAAAGTGATGACGTCGCGAAAGCTGAGCCCCTCATCCCGGTGCAGCCGGATCAACTCGCGATAAAAGGGAACGGGAGTCGAACCCGTGGCGAGCCCGAGCACGGTAAGCTTGCCGGAGGCACTGCGTTCGCGGATGAGTGCAGCCACCTCGCCGGCCAGTGCTGCCGAAGCGCTCGCCGAATCCGGATGCACGAGGGTGCGCACCTTCTCAAAGCGTTCTCGCTGGTTGGTCTGCTTCTGACCTGCTGCTTCGAGAATCTGGAGTGGCGGCGTCGTGGGAGTGCTCATTTAGGGGAGCATAATGCTGGAGCGTAGCGGATGAGGTGTCAACGAGAGTGAATTGACGGGATGCGGGTTCCTTTGAAGATTGTCCGGCAAAATCCCCCTCCCCACGAAAAAGCGTCCACCTCCAATCGGACATGCTCAACAACGCACCTGATCGCCCGCCCGGGACTCCCAACGAATGGGGAGTCCTTGTCATCATTTCGTTCTTTTTCGCGCTCTTCCTCGTGGTCGATCTTGCCCGGGAGTTTTCTATCCAGAAGCTGAGCGTGCCCTTCTTTCTCGTTTCCTGGGTGGTATTGCTCGTCGTTCATGAATTCGGACACGCGCTGGTCGCTCGCGCCCTGGGATGGCGGGTGGAAAAGGTATCGATCGGGACAGGGAGAGTGCGCGCCGAGTATCGGCTTCTGGGACTGCCGGTTGAATTCCGCACCCTTCCGCTGTCGGGTTATGTCGTGCCAAGGCCCCTCGATCTTCGACTTCCCCGGGTGAAACACTTCCTGATTTACGCTGCAGGCCCCGGGGTGGAATTGCTCTCCGTTGCCCTGTGGGTAGTAATTCTTGGAACCGATCGGCTTCTCGCCGCATCAGCCGCCCCCGCCATCCTCGCGATTCAGTCGTATTGCGTTGCCGCGCTCTTTGGATCCATCTTCAACCTCATCCCCCTCTCCCATACTTCGGGAAACGGTATTGCGTGGTCGGACGGACTTGGCATGATCCATTGTTGGGGAATCCCTGACGAGGAATACCGGCGGATGCGAGACGAAAAGTAAACCCTGTTGGCTCGGCGGCTCAACCCTGTTGCCGGATCCGAAGGAGATCGAGAACACCAAGAACGTTTTCCCATCTCCGAATACACAGATCGACAAGGAGGAGCCCGAGAAAAGCCATCATCAGGTAGGGCCACAATTCGACATAGCGTGAGACGTTCTCCCCGGTGAGTAGAGGGGGAGATTCGGCCGACTCAAGGTAGGTTCCGCCGGTGAGCGCACAGGCTTCACGGAGCAGGCTGTCGTTGACCTGCCCTGTGGCGACCTCGCTCGAGGGATTGTGAACGTAACCTGCGGAGACGATCTGAGATCCCGATCGGGCTCGCACAAGGTAAACCCCCGGGTCGGCGGGGCGGAAACGCGAGGCATACCACCCCGGCCCCTCCTGAGCCAACGGGAGGGTCGCAATGGTTTTCATCCCCGCGCCGAGAGCGTTGGCCGGCACGTGAAAGATATCAGCCTCGACCTCGGCACCGTCCCGCCGTGTCGCCGCATCTTCGGCGAGGTCAACGGCAATTTTCACCTCGGAGCCGACTTCCTCGAGGCGAAGGTCCATGTAAAGCCCTTGCGGAGCCCGGGCGGTTTCTCTCAGGATCTGTGACCAGATGCGGCTGTATCCTTCCCAGTCGGAGACCCAGAGGGCGGCCCATCGAGATTTGCAATCGGAGGTAAAGGCCGTCACCTTCCCCAGTCCGAAACGCCATTGGGCGAGCAGCGGGTCTCCAGTATCGGTCACGAGCGGCACCTGGGCCGTGGCTTTCCGGTTTGTCTTCACATAACCGAGAAGCGGAGGGGCGACCCCATCCTCCCAGTCACGGAGCATGGGGTGTTTTTCGACCAGATGCGGTTCAAAGGCTTCCTCCCGGATCATGCGCCCGGTGTGGGTAAGCGTGTCCTGGGTGAAGATGCGGACGATCGAATTGGGGTCCATTGTCACGTAACTCTGACCACCTCCAGCCGCGGCGATGGACTGCAGAAGCCCGACCTGTGCCCCGGCGCCGACCGCAACTGTCGAGATGGTGATCCCTTCCGCGTGGCATTGCGAAGCCAGGGCCTGGTAACCTTCGCCGGAACTCTGGCCGTCGGTCAGCACGATCATGTGTTTGATCTTCGACTTCACCCGGTTCAGTTCCTCGCGAGCCTTGACCATTCCGGGATAAATGTTTGTCCCTCCGCCGGATCCAATCAAAGCTACCTGGCTGGCTATCGTGCTCGTGGAGGTGACTTTCGTCATGGGAACGATCTCGTGAACCTGGGAATCGAATGCATAGACCCCGATGAAGTCCTTGTTCGAGAGAAGTTCCGCACTGGCGATGGCCGCCGACTTGCAGATCTCGATCTTTTGACCGGCCATGGAGCCGGATCGGTCGATGACCAGGGCAAGTGCCGAAGACTGCAGTTCCTCCTGATCCGGGGCACGCAGCTTTACGGGGAGCACTTCCTCGATCGGAGTGCGGTAGTATCCCCCCACACCAAAGGAATTCATGCCGCCTATCATCACAAACCCGCCACCCAGCTTTTCGACAAAATCCCGCATCGCCGTCATGCGGGCTTCGCCGAGTCGGTGGGCCGGAATATCCGAAAGGATAATGCCATCGTAGCCGGCAAGTTCCTGAAGCGAATCCGGAATCCCCTCTGGAGTTCTCACATCGAGCCGGATCCCTTCCTCATTCATCGCGCCGGCGAGATAACGGGACTCTCCCTCCTCCCCTTCCACGTAAAGGAAGAGCGGCTTCCCTCTCACATCGACGATCGCCAGAGCCTCGTTGTTCTCCGGAATGGCGTCCCGTCCCTCAAATCCTTCGATGACGGCCTGGTAGTTGTAGATGTTTCGCTTCTCAGGAACGCGGGAAAACCGATGGTTCAACACTTCGCCTGCCGTCACGGTGAGATCGGTCGAATCGACCTCGACACCGTTTTCAAAAAGACGGAGCCTCCCGGGGCCTGAGAGGGAGCTTTCCACGGTGGCCTCCAGGTCGAGACTGGCCCCTTCGTTGAGACGAGATTGCGAGGGAATCAACCGGGTGACACGCACATCTGGCTGGATTTTCCCGGACACGCCGAGCGCGTGGATGCGAATGTTGGAGACTGCCGCCTCTTTCGCCGCCTCCATGAGGGATCCTTCGGTCTCAACCCCGTCCCCTACAAGAATCAGATGGCGACTCGAACCTGCCGGAAACAGGCCGCGTGCGAGTTGCACACCACGTTCAAAATTCGAAGATGCGCCGATCGCCCCCATCAAGGTCTCGCGAACTTCCGGCTTGGGCAGAGGCTCGCGGCTTCCCGGATTCTGAAGGATGCGCCCTTCACTGCCAACTGCGACAAACCCGATCGTTGCGGTCTCTCCGATTCCTTTTCGTAAGGCTTCGGCTGCCTCATAAACCGAACGCAGTCCCTCAGGCCCCTGGCTGCGGCTGTGATCCAGCAGAAAGAGGACACTCTGGTCCCTGCTGGTCATGAGGCGGGCCGGTGAGGCGATAGATAGAATGACAAGGATCAACAGAAAGGATCGCACCAGGAGTAACAGCCGGCGGCGTGCGCCCCCCATGGGATGGGTGGAGCGCGCGTCAAACCAGACCAGCAGCGCGAGCGCTGGCAGAACAAGGAAAAGGGCTTTTGGATACAACCAGTCCATTCCGGATTCTCAGTAAACAGCGTGCCGGTGAAAGAGCCAGCTTTCCAGGAGCAGCAGCACCGCCACCCCGCAAAGCAGCCAAAGCTTGAGATTTCCCGCAAAGCGGTTGGTCACGGCAAAATAGTCGGCTTCTCCTGCCAGTTCACTTCTGAGTGACTCCAGATCGGACTCCTCCGCCGAAAGCAAATGCGAAGCCCCGCGAAGTCCGCTATCGGTTTCCCAAACGCCAATTCGGTCCATCTCAATCAAGCCGGATTTCAGGGGAACATTCGTGCGTCGCGATCCCCTCCCCTGATTCTCGGTCCAGGTCAGGGAACTTCCGGTGACCGGCGCCAGTTCGCCCGATCGGTAAAGTTTTGACTGATCTTCCGCATTTTCCTGGTCGACGCACCAGTAAAGGGCATTCCCCACGAGAATCGGAAAGGAAGCCGTCAGAGGCAGCCTCTCCGAGAGGCCAGGCGAAAATCCCATTACGACGACGCGACTGCCACCAACTTCTCCTGCAGAAAGGATGGGGTCCGGTCCTGCAAACCAAAGGGGATCAAGCGATCCCCGTCCGTCAAAGAGGGACGTCTGTGTGATCGCCATGCGGGAACTGCTGACCCGGAACAGGACGGGATGTTCACCATTTCCGGTCCGCACGGCATCGTAGGGAACCGGCGCCGCCAATCGCTTGACCGTCAGCATCCCGACATGATCAGGAGGATTCAGCACGATTGCAGGGGTATCTGTCGGCCACTCTTCAGGAAGCCATCCATCGAAGATCACGGCGTCGACCCGGGTCTTGAGCGGCCAGGCAGAAGGGTTGCCCTTCAGCAATTCGAAACTCCCCGATTCCTGCATCGAAGTAAGAGCGAATCGGGTGTAGGGGTCCTCCGTTTCATCCGGCCGAATCCAGGCGGCCAGAATTGGCCGGATTTCAGGAAGGGGGAGCATCACTTCATCATCGAGAGGGAAGTCGTCGCCATCCGCATCGAGGGAAATACGAAGCAGTTGATCGCGTGAGCCGTTGATGCGGAGTGTCAAGGTGCTCTGCGACCCTGGATTCAGATCAAGCTCCCGCAACTGACTCGGGATTCCCCCCACGGCAAGACGCAGGCGGGCTTTGACAGGCTCCGGCGCATCGTGATTCAGGGCGATCCTCACAAACACGTCATAACGGGCATATTCGAGAGGTACCCCTCGAAGTTGTACGGCAGTGATCCCCGCATTGCTCACCTTGGGGAGGGCGAGATTGAGTTCGTGGACTTTCGTGACGGTGTCTGTCGATTGCTCCTGCACCTGCAACTCGGGCGAGCTGCTCGCGATTACCTCAGAACCTCCCCCATCGCTCTCGGCGGCATTCGCGTCGACCTCGCCTGCCCGATCTTCCGAATCCCCGCCCGTGATAAGGCGGTCACTGAGATGCCAGATAGCGGTGGGAGGCTCAAGGGATGCGATCATCTGCGCCGTTTCCATCGCCGCATCGGCTCGCCCGGCAATGGGACGGATGACGACCGTATCAAGTCGTGAAAGAAGTTCTCGCCGTTTCAGGGTGCGAGGCTGGACGACCTCTGGACGCTGGTCGTAGGCGATGAGGGCGATGCCGACTTCATCAGGCACCTTGGTAAGGCGCTCCCTAATAACACGCTTAGCTGCCTCCAGTCGACTCTCGCCAATCTCATCCATGACTCCCATGGAAGCGGAGCGATCCAGAAGAATCACGACCGTGCGATAACGATCGGCATCGTCCTGTCGCACGATCAGTCCGGAAAGCACGAAGACCGCCACGACAAGAAGGAGCAGGGTCAGGAGAAACGAAAGCCATCGTTTGAGGCGTCGCAACCACGCGGACTCCTGGTGCTCCTTGGCGAGGGTTTTGAAAAAGACGAGAGTAGAAACGCGAACCTTTTTCGATCGCCTTCGAACCAGGTAGAGAAGCACCGGAATGAGGGCAAGCAACAAGAGCCAAAGCGAACCTGGACTGAGGAACTCCATGCAAGGGCTGAATCAGGCGTTCCCGGCGAGCGCCGAGCCACGGGAAAGCAATTCAAGGAAGAGTTCGTCGAACGGAAAATCGGTGCGCCATCGCTGGTAATCGATCTGGCGGGCCTGGCAGGTTTTTTCGATGTCCTCGAGAAACAGGCGAAACCGCTGTTCATAGCGTTCACGGTCACCGGGGGTGAACCAGAGACGGCGGTATTCCTGGGTCTCGACATCGAACAATTCGATTTCACCCTCGACGTCGGGTTTTTCCTCCCACGGATGATAGACCTGGATGAAGTGGATCTCACCAGGCCACGCGCTGGCATGACGGATTGCTTCCCTCGCCTCGTCGATGTCCCGACCATAAAAGTCGGATATCACGAAGATGATCCCGTAGCGTCGCCGTCCGGGCTGGAATTCTTCGAAGCAACGATCGAGGTTGGTGAGCCCCCCGTAGGAAAGGTCGCGTGCGAAGTCAAGGACTCGCTGGAGACTCCCCTGCCCTTTCAAAGGAGGCGGGGGCGGGGCCAGACTCTCGCTGATGGCATGAAGACTGACACGGTGATGCCCGACCAGTCCCATGTATGCGAGCGCCACTGCCAGTTTCAAACTCGTGAGTCGTTTCTCGGGAAAAGGTTCCACCATGGAAGCGCTCGTATCGATGACGATATGGACGTGAAATTCCTGGATCTCCTCGTAAAGCCGAATGAAGAGCCGATCGAGCCGGGCATAAAGCCTCCAGTCGATGGAACGAAAATCGTCTCTTGGGGTGTAATGACGGAAGTCCTTGAATTCCCTCGTAAACCCCGTCGCCGGAGTCGCCTGGAGACCCTTCCGTCGGAGCTGTTTCCTTTTACGCAATCGCAGGAACAGCGCCCGTAGACGGTCGAGAAACTCGGCGTCGAACAGGTCTTCACGGGTGGAAGTGTTGCTGGAGGCGGACATGAAACAAAGCAGCTTGGCTTCAACGGAGATCGGGAGCCGGAGGAAGGGGCTCACCCTCCACCGAAGAACTCAGACAAACGACGAGGCGCTTCCCGAAAAGGGTGGTGAATTGCTCCCCCCAGAGGAGGTCGGAAACCGGAACAACGGTTCCTGGAGAATGGAGGCGGTTTCGCAACACTCTACCCTGCCATACGAGACTCCCTCCACTGACGGACCCCGGGACCGGGGTTGAAGTATCCTGAGGCGGGAGGCCTTCACCGGGAAACCCGGCCAGATATTCAGAAACGGCTTCTGGAAGACGTGTCTGGCCGATCACCTGCCCGTTCAGACCATTGACGAGCTTTATCGAACCCATGCCTCGAACTAGAATCAGGTTTCCCGATAGGGTCACCCGGATTGCTTCGGGGTTACCAAGATCGTGGAGGGAAAGACGGGTCACGCGATCGCTGGTAAAATCAGAATGTACCAGACTGCTGCCATCGAGGAACCAGGCGTGATTCCTGATTCGCCCGAGAAACGCACCCGATGCCTTCAATTCCCGAGAAGCGACCGGAAGATGACTCGAAATTCGCCGAACCCTGTCCCCCTGCATGAGCCAAAGCGTATTGGGGGACAGCACACCGAGAGCGGGTGTGTTTTCCGCAAGGCGGGTCTTTGTCCAATGCTGGCCAGGCGTGACCAGTGATGCAGGGCTTTCCAGGAAAGACTCCGCGAACCAGGGTGTCCCACTGGGGGCGGAAAGAAAATCGTAAACTGCTGCGGAGGTGGTAAGCGTTCCGTTGGGAAAAACGACGGCTTCTTCCGCAGGCACGGGCAGGTGGGCAGCCTCAATGGGCTCTGAAGACCCTGCCTCCTCTCCCTCGCGAAAGGGGCGAAGAACCAGCGGGAAAGTGGCAGATGGTTCCTCTCCCAGTCGCCAAACGATGCGACCAGTATCGAGATCGACGATAACGGAATTGCGATCATAAACGAAAGCGATTCGCCCCGAAACACTCAATCCTGCGTGCAGAGGCGGGATCGATTTCTGATGAATCGAACTCTTGTCCCCGTCACCACCGGTGGGAAGACTCCATGCGAGCTTTCCTGAGTCCGGAAGCAAGGCGTGGAGCGTTCCCGATTTCCGATCAAGCGCGACAAGATGTTCGGAACCGAGCGCCAGGCGAATGGACGGAGTTTCTTCTCCCTTGTCCGACGCCGATTCGGTGCGCTCACGATCACCCCCGAGAACGGCACTCCAGAGGAGGGTTCCTTCAGCAATCGAGAATGCTACAACTTCCTCTCTTCGGGCCAGAAAGAATCGATCCCCGGAAACGATGAGATCGGGGGGAAATTCGATCTCGGAGGCGGACAATCCCGAATTTGTCCCGAGCGTGGCCGGCTGAGGTGCCTCCGAAAAGGCGCGCGGTGCGGCACGGCTCCGAGGCCCATCGAGTTGCAACGGAGCTTTCCATTGCAATTTTCCCGATTCCGCCTCCAGCACCCAAAGGTTGCTGGCGTCGTCGAGCAAGACCACGTGGCTCTCGTTACGCCCCATTCGAAGTACGGTGGAATCTTCGGGAAGCTCGAATGCCCAGAGCAGCTCGGCTCGGGTCATGAGAGATTCGGGTCGACTCACATCGTCTCCGAGAGAGGTCTCGGAAGAACTTGCCGCGAGCCAACCCGCAGCCTCTTCAACCAAAAGACGGAGCCCGTCGGGAAACTCAATCGAGGAGAGTTTCTGGTCGTTGGCGCGTTCCTGAAAACGGCTGAGGGCTTCACCAGCCTCGGTTTTCTGACCGAGTGCGGTGAGCACGTAGGCCCGCATCCATTCGATCCAGAGAGGCGAGTCTTCAGGAATCTCGTGCTCAGCCGAGGCGAGAAGCGGAAGGATATCCCCGAGCCGACTGCTGCCGTCGCGCAGCACCACGGCGATCGACCGCCAATACGAGGCACTCAAATGCGCATCGAGAGACCGATTCGACAGCTCACGAAGCGCTCCCGCACCTTCGCCGCTCCGGAGGGACCTGAGAAGGGTGCGCAGCGTAGATTCCTGTCCAAGTATCACGAGCATCGAGAGACGCTGCTCCCAACTGAGAAGATCGCCCGGTTCAAGTCGGGTGATGGTAGCCAATGCGGTCTCGGCCTCCCGGAAGAATCCATAAGCGGTGAGAATCTCGACGGATTCACGCAAAAGGGCGGTGTCGTCCACTTCGGAAAGGTCGATCTGAGGGATCAGCCCCTGTGAGAGATCAACCCGCTGGCTCCTGTGATAGACGACAACCCGCCTCAAATCGTAATTGGCACGATGAGCCGGATCCTCGGAAGCAAGAAGTCGCAACTGCTCCTCAGTCTCCGGGGCGGCGGCAGGATCAGCCTCGATTACGGAGACCAGCACACGACGAAGGCGCAATCTCAAGGCGGGGTCAAGATCCGACAGGCCCAATTGTTTGCGGATTCCCTCGGCCACGCGACCGGAAAGGAACTGTCTCTTGCCGGTTTCGCAGAGGATCAGAAAGCGTTCCACCTTATCGCTCGACCAGGCAGTTTCGTCGAACTGGTACCTGTTCAGTTCGGAGTCAAAGAACCCTGGAAGCGTTTCAAGCTGGCGGTGGGCGGAAACGGCGGCTTCCAACCAGCTCTGATAACGAGGCGGCGTGTCGGCCAAATCTCTGAAGGCGCCAATCTGAAGCGTAGCTCCCTGCGTGTCCCCCAGGCGTCCCAGAATCTCGATGAGCATCAATCCAAGTTCGAATTTTTTCGGATCGACCGCCAATTTGCCCTCAACAATGACGCGAGCTGCCCCGGCATGCTGGTTTTCAAGAAGATATCCCGCAAGATCCAGTACGTTCTCCACCTCAGCTTCCTCCGGGGTGAGCAATCTCACCAGTTCCCCCACATCGCCGGCTCGCCCCTCGGACACATAAATCTCTACAAGCTCCCGGGAAACGTCGAGCCTGCTCGGATGATTTCGAACGTAGCGTTCCAGATACGTCGCAGCCGCATCGATCCGCTTGATACCTCGCAGGTATCTCTGCAAATCGAGAATGCGCGCTGAGGCATCGTCGGGAGCCAGCCCGGCTACCACAGTCTTGAAATCCTGCTCTGCGTCGGCGTCTCGTCCAAGGGCGTATTGAGCCTTCACGAGTCGGAACCACAGGTCAAGACGGGAGGGATCGCTTTCCACCCTCGAGCCAAGGAAGTCTGCATACCTCTCCAGATTGCCGGAAGCCTCGAGGGCGTCAACCGTTCGGGTTTCAAGCAGAGAAGATTTGGGAAGACGGGTAGAGGATTCGATAAGTACCGTGAGAGCCTCTTCCCGACGTTCTGTTGCAACCAGAGCTTCCGCATAATCGAGAGCCGAGGATTCTCGATCCGGAAAATCGTGATAGGTCTTTTCGAGGGTAGCAAGAAGTGCCGCCCTTTCCTCAGGCGAGGCCACCACTTCGAGTCGCAAACTCAGAATCTCGCGTCGCCTCCAGTGATCGGTGGCAAGGCGAGCGAGAAGTCCATCGAGGACTTTCCCCGCACTGTCTTTCTCTCCCGTTTCGTTGAGCGCTTTCGCAGTCAGAATCGCAATCTCCACGGCAGTCTCGGGATCCGGTTTCGCCGCTTCCGCCCGCTTCAACGCGGGAATACTGGCAGCCCAAAAGCGATAGCGCTGCATCAGGCGGGCCAGATCCAGCAGATCGTCCAGTCCGAGATCGGGTGGCGCGAGGAGCTTTGCAAAATGAGATTCGGCTAGCGCCCGCGCGGCGTCTCCCTCGGAAAGTTTGAGCAGTTGATCCAGCCATTCGTTGCGCCGCGCCGGGTTTCCCTCGAGATCGATGGCTCGGGAAAGCGCCTCGAGAGAGCGCGGATCCCCCCTCTCCTCGAGGAAGCGGAACAGCACGAACTGAAGGGGAGCATAATCCGGGTGGAGGGGGACAGATGAGGCGATCACTTCATCCGCCCCGGCCTTGTCGATGCGCCGAAGTAGACGGATGAGAACCGTTTTCGCTCCAGCATCGTCGGGATACTGCTCGACGTGACTACGATACAGTCCGATCAGTTCATCAGCACGCTCGGCGCCGACATAAAGGCTGACGAGTGAGTCGAGAGGCCCATCAAGCAAGGGGTCATAGTGAAGTGCGGTCCGATAACGCAGCGATTCCTCAGCAAACCTCTCTTCGTTGAGTGGCTCCGCTCCGGGGGTCTGAGCCCGGGAATCCGTGACCAAGAAAAAGACACATCCAGAGAGAAGGATGAGTGCCATCCTTGCAAAAGTCTGGAATGCCAAAGGCAAGGGCATATTTCTTGTCCTCCCCCCTCTCAAACCGACACCGCGTTTGAAACCGTCTCAATGACCTCCGAGACGATCGCATCGATATCCCGGGATTCCGCTTCGCCTTGGAAATTGAGAATCACCCGGTGCCGCAGCGCCGGCAAAGCGACCCGACGAATGTCGTCGGTCGAAACCGCCGTCCTTCCGTCGAGTGCGCAATGGATTTTTGCTCCCCGAATGAGTGATTGCATGCCTCGCGGGCTGGCGCCGTAGCTGACATAGCGATTTACCTGGTCCGTCGCTCCCTCGTCCCCCGGATGAGTGGCGAGGACGATGCGAGCCGCGAACTCGTTGACGTGCTCCGCTACAGGAACCTCGGCTACCACCTTTTGAAATTCGATCAGTTCGTCGCCTCCGAGCACCTGGTTCAGATCGGGAAGATCAAACGAGGACGTGCGTCGCGAAATCTCCATGAGAGTGGCGCGATCCGGAAACGGCACCCGCAATTTGAATAGAAAGCGATCCGCCTGGGCCTCAGGAAGCGGATAGGTTCCTTCCATCTCCATGGGGTTCTGTGTGGCCATCACAAAAAACGGCTTGGGAAGCGGCATGGTTTCCCCTCCTGCCGTCACCCCGCCTTCCTGCATCACTTCCAACAGCGCTGCCTGAGTTTTTGGGGTGGCACGGTTCACTTCGTCAACCAGAACGAGGTTGGCGAACACAGGGCCCTTTTCGAAATGCATGACCCGGCGACCTTCCTCGTTCTCGTTGACGATATGCGTGCCCAAGATGTCAGCAGGCATGAGGTCGGGCGTGCACTGGATTCGCCCGGGTGTCAGCCCCAGAACACTCGAAAGAGTCTGTACCAGAAAGGTTTTACCCAGCCCCGGCACCCCTTCCAACAGAACGTGGCCCCTACCGAAAACGGCCACCAATGTGTCGGTCAGCAGTTCGTCGTACCCGACGATCGCTTTTTGAATCTCCCGCTTGAGATCGTGAAACCTATGTTTAAACCGGTCGAGGTCGCGGCCAAGTTCTTCGTTGTTTCTCATAAAATGCCGTCGGAAGTAATTCTTCTTTTCATTTGGACCGGAACGTCGGTCATTCAGAATCCGTCTTTTCGAACTGAGCTCGCAAGGCAGAAAAATAGCGCAGCACCTGCTGTTTTCGTGACAAAGGTAAGGACTGCTCATCCAGAGCCTGCTCTTCTACTTCGAGAAATTCAGTGAGGACTTCCTGCTTGGAACGAGTCGTCGTCTCAGCTCTGACTTCGCCCTCAACACTGCGAATGGAAGACTCACCTTCCCGTCCCCTCTGCGCGATGACTTCCGCATCTCCCTTGGCCTTTATGAGCTCGGAGGGGGAGTCCACCAACTCGGCCGTCCCCGTTCCTGCCTGGTCGCCTCCCTGACCCGATTGCGATGATGCGCCGTTTCCTAGCGCAAGTCCGGCACCCGGCGCCGATTGGCCCGGATCCATTCCCGGAATTGGAGCGGAAAGCATCCCCCCTTTGTCCTTACCCTCTCGGCTTTGGTCGCTGGCCCCCAGACCGGAGCCAGATTGATCTCCCGAGGGCTTTTCTCCGGGAACCGGGGCACTGAAGGTTTGCTCTCCCTTTGAGTTTTGATCTCCCCCTTCGCCCTTTCCTGGTTCCGAACCGGGAACCGGAACCTTTTCTCCAGAGGCGTCCCCCGTCTGGGCCTGCGACTGACCCTGTTCCTGTTTTGTGCCGGATTCACCGATGGCCAACTCCTGAATTCCAGGTAGAGCCCCGGGAGCGGACGGAGAAGCTCCGCTGTCGAGGGATTGCAGACCCTCAGGACTCCCCTCGCCGGAGGCGGCGGTTTGTGCCTCCTCCTCCATCTTCCGCAGCTCGCTACCGCTGATTTCACCTCCTGCTTCCCGAAGGGAGGCGGCCAATTCCTCGAGTTTTTCTCTCGCC
This sequence comes from Verrucomicrobiia bacterium, assembly GCA_020439925.1. Lineage (GTDB taxonomy): Bacteria > Verrucomicrobiota > Verrucomicrobiia > Verrucomicrobiales > DEV007 > Arctic95D-9. Next base: position 23,405 of record JAGRPC010000057.1, read on the forward strand.
TCCTCGCGAGCGGCAAGCTCCTGAAAGTGTTTGGCGAGCTCTTCAAATTCCCTTGCCGCCGGCTTCACCTGAGCATCAAGAAGCTTACGTGATGCGTTTCCAATGCGTTCCCCTACGGGCCGACCACGGTCGTTCTCCGTAGCATGCCCCATGATGCTTTCCATGGCCAGGGTGTGCCGTTCCTGCGTTTCACTCGTAATTCCGTCGTCGGCAAGAACCGACTGTATTCGAGTGGCCTCTCCCGCAGCCCCTTCGGCTACTTTGTCTTTGATAAACATTGACAGATCGGCGGTGTCGGGATGTCTTGCCATCTCTTCCAACATTTCGGGAGAAGCCCACTCATTTGAGGAGAGGCCAAGCTTCTCCGCCAGTTTCTCAGCCGCGCGTGCTCGCTCCTCCAGAGATTCGAGCAGCTCCCCAGCAGTAAGTCCTTCCGCCTTGGCAAGATCTTCAGCCATGGCATCCACTTGTGCGCCGAGGTCTTCAAGTTCCTTCCTTTCTTCCTCGGAGAGCGATCGCAGTTCTTTTAAACGCGCGGCTTCCCGTTCCAATTCTCCCGACTGGAGAGCGGCAGCTTCGCGCATCTCGCCGGTAAGTTCGAGATCAAAACTGTCAGGGACGGGACGAAGCCATCCCGTGAAAGAAAGTGCGACCGCCAGAAGAGGGAGCAACCAGCCCCAACCCATTGCGGGGGCAGGAAAGATTGTCTTCACCTGTGCCTGCGCATTAGAAAGTAGAGCGCCGGCACGTTGCAGGTGAAGTTGTTCCGCCTCTGTCGGATTGCTCTGGTTAAGAAACTCCCATGCCGAAGAGAAGCAATCTTTCCAGCCTCCGGCTCGATCGAGCAGATAGAGGGCACTTCGGGGCAAGGGGCGCCTCACGAGGGCGATAACGAAAAGGAAAACCAGCCAGAGCACGAGCATTCCCGAGGCGACAACCCACTCGCCCGCCTGCCATCCTGCGAATCGGCGCAAGGAGACTACGGCCAAGGCGGTAGCGACAGCTGCCATCACCTGGCTCTTGCGGAGTGAATCGATGAATTGGATCAGGGCAAACCGACGGCGCACCGCAGACGCAGTCTCAAGATAGTCGGAAGGTTGGAGCGCAGAGTTCAAGGAGAAACCATTGAAGGCGGTTGCCGGATACGTGTCGCTCAGTTGAGTCCGGCAAGGACCCGCTCGAGCCTGCGTGTAATCTCCGGATCACCTGTCACGCCAAGCTCACGCTGGAGCACGGGGCGCGCAAGGTAGCCAAATGCGCCGAGTTCCCGTGTGGCGGATTCTCGCGTTTTCCAGTCCGGGGATCCCAGTCTGAGTATGAGGGCCTCGATTTTGGACAAGGTTTCGGCCGAGAGAGCGGGCGGGGCCAATTCAAGACCGGCAAGATCACTCAAGGGAATCTGCCAGGTGCGCCCCGCCACTTGAACCGCGACCAGATCCAAAGCAAAGGTTCCCGAGATGACTCCGCCATCCCATCGCTCGAAACTGAAGGACGGTGGAGCGAGTGCCGGCATCGTCGCCGTTTCCGATCCTCCTTCCAGCCGTGTGACCCGCCGCAGTTCGGTAATCGGGACCTCCAGCAAAACTCCTTCACTGATGACAGGCAAGGTCGTGTGACTGAGGAATCCGATCAGTCGTTGCTCGGCTTGAAGGCGGATCAGTGCTCCCGATTCCGGGGTGTCTGGAATCGGGCGGTCAACCAGGGAGGCCGGAGTAAGCACGTGACGAAGACGGTCCTGAGGCAACAAAACTTCGCCCAAGTCGGTTCCGGTGACCTTTATGGATTCCGTAGCAAACAGACCGGTGCATTTCGTGCCGTCTTTGAGTTCAGCACTCCACCCCAGCCCGGATACATCCGGGCGCAACCAGAGAAGAGAATCGAGAGACAGCGGCAGGCGTCCCCACGGAGTGATAAGAACCAGATCAATGGATTCCGGTGAAAGAATGCGAATACGATCCCCGTCGTGAGTTTCAATCATGGCGAGGGTTTCAACGGGCCACCCCTCTTGTTCGCTCCTGCCAGACGAGATTAGCCAGTCCAGGGTTTCGGGCGAGAGTTCCAGTATACTGCCATCCACCGGTCGAAATCCGAAATCGGGAATCGAAACCGTACCTGAAAAGACTTGTCCATCACGAAGGAAAAGCCGTGACTTTCCATCGGCACGCCTCTTTCCGCCTTGAATGGCCGAAATGGTCTCCATGGGAAATTCCGCCAAACCATACGGCGATGCCAAGGCGACAGAGCCACCTTCAATCTTGCCCGGCAGGCGGGTGTTCTCCCCGATCATGAGAAGGTCGGTTGCGGGTGCCGGAGGAATGGGAATCGAATTCCGCCACTGCTGAAAAACTGATTTTGCCGAGATTCCAGCTGGCTCCGGCGCATTGATAACCAGATCCTTCCAATCCGGGGCAAAGGTCCCTCGCAACCCTGCCAGGGCAAAAGGTCGGCTCAATTCGAGCATGGTTCGACGGTCGAAATTCTGGGGAATCACGACCTGGGAGACATGATGGACCACCGCACGTGTCTCTCCAGGCGCCAGATCGAGTCGATACCGGAAAGTCAGGCCATATCGATTCTGAGAGGATATGGATGGCTTTTCCACTGACGCCGGATCGGCAAGGGTAAACAGAAAGGCCCGCGAAGATTGGGACGCTCCCGGCATCACGATCACTCCGGATTCTGTCTCGGAGAGGAGCAGTGGCTCGGAACGTCCCCGGTCGCTGAGGAAGGTCTTGAAGTTACCGGAAAAATTGGTGACGAGCCCCACCGAAACCGTAACCGATTCAGCGGCACCGTTGTAAAAGAGCTCTGCATAACGCAAACCACCGGGTTCATCGATCAGCCGGATGCGTCTCTGTACCCGGAGTCCCGGTAAAGAATCCAAGGGCATACCCTGGAGGACAAGCTCCTTCCCGTCAGGGGTCATCATTGGCTGATAGGGGGTGAACTTTTCTTCATTCACCAGAAGGGCGAGACCGCTGTTCACCATGGTGCTGCCGATTCGCCCGATATTGCCTCCCGCTTCTACACTCCAGGAACTTCCTCCTCGGTCTGTCCAGATGCCAAAGGCGGCGGGGACCAGCCGGGGGTCGGCCCGGTCAGCACGCCATTCTGCCTGTTGACCCGGATTTTCCAGCTTAGCCGTTTCCTGAGCACAGATCCAGGAACTGGCGCACAGGAGAATGACTTGGATTCCGCCCTTTCCGAGCAGATACCACAAGGATCGCGGGATAGACTTGGCGATTGAAGACTTCACTGGCTGACGGGTTTGCGGTAGGCCATGACCCGGTCGGTGGGAAACTCGAGTTTTCGACCTGAGGCTTCTAACACTAAATAGGGTGCGGGAATTTCGACGTACAGCTCTTCGCCTCCAGTCAATTCGACTTTAAAAAGGTTGGGAGTCTGCGAGTCGCCGGAGCGCTGCAAACGCTCGATGCGGGTGGTATCGATTTTCACCAGACTGCTTCCGTCGCGAAACCCCAGCGAACTATCTGCCAGCGAACCGGCGAACGCCTGTTTGCCCTTCAGCAACAAGCCGGATGCAGGGCCAGTCCCAGGGGGGATCTCGTTGAAATCGACCCATTCGGGTCCGGAGACCGTTTCGATGAGAGGGCTGCTGTTGACTCTCCAGATTCGCTTGATCTGGGCGGCGGACAATTCAATCGAGCCTCCGCCTGACAGCGGTAAAGTCATTGCTCCCGGGGTAAGGATGATGGGGTAAGTCGACCCGTCCTTGCGGAGGACACGCCACCCGGGCGACCGGCTGGTGCGTCGGGAAAGGTCGCTCACATCGTCCCAGTTCACCGACTCTTCTCCTCCAGGGCCAAACCAGCGAATTACCGATTCCTGGCCGGGCTCGACAGCCAACACCGCACCTCCTGAAGTCTGCAGGAAATGAGTGGCTCCCGCCGGAGCGGATCCGTCTTCTGCAGTCGATTTGAGGAGAAGCACATTCAGCACTGAAAGATCGATGGGTTCGAATACGGGTGAACTCCCTGCAACCGAGGTATTGCTCCAGGAAAGCTCTCCTTCGGAAAGGTTCCCGACAAGCACCCTGCCATCCTGGAGGAACCACTGAGGAACAAACCCCTGCCCTGCTCCTCCTCTTATCGCTGCAAGTGAAGACAAAGGTACTTTCACAAGACCGGATACCGAAGTTGCTAGTTGAATGGCCCCCTCCCGCTTGAGTTCCCCCGGGAGTTGGCTGTTTGGTCCGAGCCACAGCAAATCGCTGTTCTGGCGGCGGAACCCTAATGAATCCGTAAAGGCCTGCAGCGCAGCAAGGGTTCTAAGGCGCGCTGGCGAGCCGATTTCTGGAGCGAAGGCGGAGGACACAAGATTGACAACTCTTTGTTGAACTTCGCTGGGGAGACCCGAGTCGATCCATTGCCCCCCCTGAAGAAATGGGGTTAACGCTTCAACATCTTGAGAAACGTCCGGAAGATTGCGCTGAAGGATCCAGTGAACCAGATGTTTGCTTTCACCCGAATTCAATTCGAATTCATAAAGGAAGACGAGTTCGCGAGAATTGGCCGAAGCCTTAAGCTGAGGTCTCAGACCTCCTTTTTCGCTCCCAAAGAGGAAAAATGTATCGTGCCTTCCCTCGGTTGGGCTGAAATGCACGCCGAGACTGACATCAGTGGGGCGGAGCGTGAGCGCAGGCTCCGTTCCAAGCACGGCACCGCCGGTGCCATGAAGACTTTGCCAGGCAAAGGGATAAGTGGTTCGCAAGACCACCGAAAGCTTGCGTGGGGTGTTCCCCGTGTTTACAAACGAATCCAACACCCTCACCCCCGAACGACGGGTGTCGAACCAGAAATCACGGGAAATCGTGTAAGCACCCCGCTGCTCGTTCAGGACCACATCGATCTTCGAGGCACCCAGTCCCGGTTCCCTCATACTCCCTGAACCAGGCGCAAAGGGCTCGCCGTCGACGATGAGGTTCAATCCCGACTGCAAGTACTGTGTTTCACCGGAAATCAGCGCACCATTGTCGAGAGCCTGCCAGAGAAATCCGGCCGCGTCCTGAATCTGGAAAAAGCGTTCGGGCAGTTCGGACAAGGAAACAGGGGAAATCTCCCTGGAGGCAGTTCCGGCATCTTGGGTGATCCCTCCCGAAGATCCAGCCAGAACCGCGACGCAGAGTCGGAAAAACGTCAGAAAACGGGTATCTGGAGGCAGGCGAAACACGATTTGAAGAATGTAACGATTCTTAGTCGCTTGGAAACTCAAAATTCCTTCGCTTTATCTTGAAAACCCGCGCCATTGCGCAGACTTCGCCTGTTTTTTACGTTTGAAACGTTTGTTCTTGAGACCCAATATTGGTTTAAATCTTCTCCCTCCTTTCTCCGTGAGCGAATCCGCTTCAAAAATCCTCTATTGCCGCTGTGCGTTTGCCCAAGCCATCCCGGAGGGAACCAAAAACGCCGTCCTTGAGAAGTTGTGTGATTCGGGTCTCACCTTCGAAAGTGTTTCCGATCTTTGCGAAATGACGGCCCGGAAGGATCCCAGGCTCGCGGCGATTCTGGAAGGAGACGCATCCGTTCGCATCGTTGCTTGTTATCCCCGTGCGGTTCGATGGCTTTTCCATCACTCGGGTTCGCCTTTGCCTGAGGGCGATCGAGTCGAAGTGTTGAACATGCGGGAGAGCAGTGCCGACGAAATTGTCGAACGCCTTTTTGAAGATTCGCCATCTCAAGTTTCCACCTCATGAAAAACGAGATCCATCCCGTGCAGGTGATTCTTTACGAAGCTGGCGGAGCCTCGCCCTGGTCATCCGATTGTCGTCATTCCGTCACCGCCTCTCTCCTGGATCAAGGCTATTCCGTTCTTCGAATCGCCGATTCGCCGGGGCGGTCTGCGGCTTTACACGGATCGGAAGAATATGCGGTGATCATTCTGGGACAATTCACCGGCCCCACTCCGGAAATCGTCGACGAAGCAGGATCCCTGCGCATCACGACCCGGGACACTTCGGGCCTCGACGCCGAGGAGATTCTTTCCCTTGTTTCCGTCGCAAGGAGCGAAATGGAAGCCCCCTTGAATCAACCCGGTCTTTCGGGAGCCTGGAAGCCCTGGTTCCCGGTCATCGACTACGACCGCTGCACAAATTGCATGCAGTGCCTCAGTTTCTGTCTTTTCGACGTCTACGGTGTGGACAAGGAGAAGCGCATCCAGGTCCAGAACAACGACAACTGCAAGACCAATTGCCCAGCCTGTTCCCGGGTTTGCCCCGAGGTTGCGATCATGTTTCCGAAGTACTCGGCGGGCCCCATCAACGGTGAGGCGGTCCGGCAGGAAGATGTCGCACGCGAGAGCATGAAGATCGACATCTCGAGCCTTCTTGGAGGAAATATCTACTCGAGTCTCCGCGATCGGAGCGAAAAGGCGAAATCCCGTTTTTCCAAGGAACGCAGCCCGGACAAGGCCCTCGATGAACGGAAACGATGCTTGACTCAACTCCAGCAGTCAGGACTCATTCCGGCTGAAGTCCTCGCCAGTCTCGATCTTGCCTCCCTCCCCTCGCCCGAGGAGATCCAGCGCAAGGCGCGTGAACTCGCAGCCTTGCGGGAAGCCGAGGCCCGCTGAGCTCTTTCCCGTTACCTTGCTGCAGAGGGTCAGGTGCCCGAACCAACCCTGTCAGGCGGGGTCGGGATCACACTTCCCTACTTGTCGAGGGTCATGCGCGTGCTGGAGACGATCGTTCCGCCGCTGAGCCCGGTCAGGGTTTCGATCCGCATCTCGTCAACCATCCAGATGTCGTCGAACTTCTTTCCACTGAGCACCTCGAAGCGGCGTATGGGACGGCCGCCCTTGTCATTGCCGATCATCTTCATCATCCCTCCGCTCATCTTGTCGATCCAGACATCAACGCTCGAGTAGGATCCCGCCCCGTCGGGGTTCCGGATCGAAAGGAGAATGCAATCCCGCCCTTTCAGTTTGTCCTGCCGGACGATGCGTGCGCTCGGCCAGTAAAGAAAACGCATCGAAAGGTCGTCGTAGGTGATGTCGGTCCCGCGAACTTTCTCCCCATATTTCGCCGGCGGCACGGGCTTCATCTCTCCTCCCCCAATGCCCTCGTAGAGGCCAAACTTCTGGTTCTGAGTATCGAGGTAGATGACTTGGGCTGGATCATTGAAGACAAAACGGATCGAATCCGGCTTCAAACTCATGAGAAAGGGCACCTTCTTGGTGATCCCCATCCGGAGAGCCCCGGTAAAATCACGATTGTAAAGCGTGTAACTGAACCGGACCAACTTCAGCACCTCATCGGCCGTCATCTCCTCGATCGATTTCCCGGCAAAGGCGGGCGGATCGTTCGACGGCGGCACTTCTTTACCTTCTTCCTGAGCCAGGAGGATGGGGGCGAAGGCGCTGCACAGGAGGAGCCGGAGGAAGTAACTGCGAAAATTCATCGTCAAAAAGGGGTTGCTGGTCTCCCGGGAGAGACGGGCAAGGACAAAATACATGCGAAAAACCTTTTGGAAACCCTAAGGATTCGAGGAAAAGAGGGAACGCAGAATAAGGATCTTCAGATCCATTCAGCGTTCTTGCGTTCGTAGAAAGAGATTTCCTCCTCGGTCATTTCCCGGCAGAAAATCACCCGGTAGCGCTTGCCGTCGGTCCAGAATACGGAAAAAAGGAAGCGATTGTTGATCGTTTTTCCCAAATTGAAATAACGCGCTTCACTGCCGCTGGCATCAGACTCCGGGAGGAGCCGAATCGAAAATGGATCTTCAAAGACTTCCTCGACTTCACGCGGCGATATCTTTTTCAGGTCGAAGTGGCAATCAATCCAGTCGAAATCCATGGTAGGCGGAGCGGACGGTCGGGAAAGCACGCCGGTCAGCGCCTCTCAGGTTGGAAACTAGAGATTCGCGGCTGGAAATCAACGCATGAAACAGGCCATTTGGTCGTTTCTTGAAATGGGTCTTGAATTTTCATAAATTTCAGCTTTGATGACAATTAAGAGAGGGATAATTGCTTCCCTGCCTTCCCATGCGCGCCGCAGCCATCCTTCTGGTATCCCTGACAGCCGCTTCCTGTCAGGTGAAGCCCTATGCTCCGCCTCCTCGATTGGCAGAGGTTGAAAGCGTCGAGGTAGTGGTCGGCGACTTTTCGGGACGCCCCGAAGTCACTGCCATAATCAAAGGTCGCCTTTCTACTTCTGCCGCCCAACTGGTGGATCCTCGTCAATCCCGCGTTGAACGATCCCTGGTGCTCGAAGTGCTCGAGCAGACTCCACGCGGCGCCACCCTACTCCCGGACCTCGCTCTTTCCCCCGAGTTCGAAACACGGATCCCCGTTGAGATCCTCGGCCTGGAGCCCGGTCCTTGCCTGCTTTTTGTCAACGGCATCGCCACTAGTTTCGAAATTCCGACGATTAGAGCCGAGCAGGTTGGAGTGGTTACCCACAGCCGGTCCGCCGTGACGCTTGTTGACGAGTTTATCCCCATCGAGGACACCATTCCCCTAGGCACGGAAGTGCGAGTAGATTCCCCCTCGGGTGGTGGTGGAGGGAATTGACAGAAAAAGACGCAAGCTTTTGCGCAGAATTCGTCCAAGTTGGTGCGGGATCGCTGAAATCTCCCGTTTCCACCAACGATGAAAAACTCCATTCTTTCCCTCACCCTTGCCGTCATTCTGACTTCGCCCGTCTTTGCCGAAACCGCCGCCGAAATCGCCTCCGGATTCGACCAGCAAAAGATCGCAGCCCTTCAAGCGTATCTGGAGAAGAATCCGGAAGCCACCGACAAGGATGAAGCCCTGTCGATGCTCGTGGGGGCTCACCTCGGGCTTGGAGATTTTGCTCCGGTTCCCGATCTTCTTTCAAAGCGCTATGAAGCTCAGGACAAGGGGGGGCAAGCCAATCTTGGCGTCATCGTCAACGAGATCGTTCGTCCTTTCATCGAATCCAGCATTGCTTCAAATCAGCGCGACAAGGCCAAGGCCTTCATCACTCGTGTGAAAACCGACCTGGCAGACCATCCCCAGGGTGGGCAAGTTTCCCAGTTCCTCGACCAGATCGGCGGCGAGCTTTTTCTTCCGGGCGTTGGCGACGAAATGAAGATCGCCTTTACCGACCTGAAGGGCCATGAAATCGATCTCTCCAAAATGAGCGACAAGGTCGTTCTCGTTGATTTCTGGGCTACCTGGTGCGGCCCCTGTGTGGCCGAGATGCCCAATGTCATTGCCGCTTACGAAAAGTACAAGGACAAGGGATTCGAGGTCATCGGTATCTCCCTCGACGAAGACAAAGGCGCCGTCGAAAAGTTTGTTTCGGACCGGGGCGTAACCTGGCCTCAGTATTTCGACGGGAAAGGCTGGGAAAACGAACTTGCCCAGCGTTTCGGCATCGGCAGTATCCCCGCGACGTTCCTCGTCGGAAAGGGAGGCAAGATCGTTGCTTCAAACCTTCGTGGACCAGCCTTGGAGGAAGCTATCGAAAAGGCGCTCGGGAGCGAGTGAGCCCGAGGCGTCGATATACCGTCAATCGCTTGCAGGTATTCGGCGCCAAAAGCGGAAAGGCTCTCCAGCAGGCCACTTTCCAGTTTCCCCATCGGCAATTCCTGCGATAATGGCGGGCTTTTCCCCATGTCCTCAGAGAACCGCATTGATCAACGATTCGCCGCGCTGAAAGAAGCCGGAAAGCCGGCCTTTGTCGCCTATGTCTGTGCGGGCGACCCCGATATGGATCGTTCGCTCGAGATCCTCTTCGCCCTTGAACGTGCCGGAGCGGACATTATCGAATTGGGAGTCCCTTTCTCGGATCCAATGGCCGACGGCATCGTCAATCAAATGGCCGCCCATCGAGCTCTTGTTGCTGGAGCCACGACGCACAAGGTCCTCGAACTTGTGCATCGCTTCAGAGAGCGTTCCGAGACGCCGATCGTCCTCTTCACCTACCTGAATCCCATTTACACCTACGGTTTTGCCCAGTTCCACGAAGATGCGGCCACGGCCGGGGCCGATGGAGTCCTCCTTCTCGATCTTCCTCCTGACGAGGCGATCCTCAACAGGGAACTCACCGAAAACGGTTCCTTGAGACATATCCGACTGATTGCTCCCACGACTCCGGCCGAACGCATTCCCAAGCTTGCGGCCGCTGCCGAGGGCTTCATTTATTATGTCTCGCGAGAGGGAGTGACAGGAGCCCAGACCTCACTGGCCGAGGGCATCGCCGAAAATGTTGCCGCGATTCAGGCTCACACAGACGTTCCCGTGGCCGTGGGGTTCGGCATTTCCACCCCGGCCCAGGCGGCCGAGGTAGGGAGATCGGCCAATGGGGTCGTGGTCGGAAGCGCCATCGTGCGGATCATCGAGGAATACGGGGCCGAGCAGCATGTTGCTGACCGGGTGGAGGCTTTTGTCAAACCGCTTGTCGATGCCGCCAAGTCAGTCTAACCTGACTCCCTTTTTCCCTTTTGCTTCCTTATTCCGCCATGGTCCGATTCTGGAAAATGAACGGTGCCGGTAACGACTTCGTCGTCCTCGACAACCGCGACAACTCTCTTTCCCTTTCCGGCGAGCAGATTGCCCGTCTTTGCCAGCGCCAGCGTGGCATCGGGGCGGATGGTCTCCTGGCCGTCGAGCCAGCTCAAAACGGCGCGGATTTTCGGATGCGCTACTACAACGCCGACGGCGGAGAAGCGGAAATGTGCGGCAACGGCGCAAGGTGTTTTGCCCGCTTCGTGAACCTTCTTGAAGGAGGTCGCCTCCAAAGGACCACCTTCGAAACCATGGCGGGGGTCATCGAGGCCGAATTCCTTGACGATCAAGTGCGCATTCAACTGAGCACTCCCCACGGATTGAAACTCAACGAGGATCTCGATCTTGACGGGGTCCCGCACATCGTTCACTCCCTCAATACCGGAGTTCCTCATGCGGTAGTTTTTGTGGACGACCTCGACACCGTCGAGGTCCGCCGCTTTGGGGCGGCGATGCGATATCATTCCCATTTCGCACCCAAGGGGACCAATGCAAATTTCGTTCAGATCCTCGAGCCCGGTAACATTGCCATCCGCACCTACGAAAGGGGTGTCGAGGACGAGACGCTTGCCTGCGGCACGGGAATGGTTGCCTGCGCTCTCATTCATCACGAACTGAACGGCTCCCCCTCGCCCATTCGAGTTCGAGTGGCCGGGGGCGACACGCTTGAAATCGGGTTTACCGAAACCGGTCCCGGTCAATACTCCGGGGTTACCCTTCTTGGGCCTGCCGATTTCACCTTTGCGGGGACGCTTGAGACGCTTTAACCTGCCCTTTTCTGCAAATTTAAGCTACACCCGTTTCCGTCATGTTTGAAGGAGCCCACACCGCCCTTGTCACCCCCTTCAACGAGAAGGGAATGATCGACCCCGACGCTTTCCGGGCAATCATCGATCGTCAGTTTGATGCCGGCATCAAGGGAGTCGTTCCCGTTGGCACCACGGGAGAGTCATCGACCCTTTCCACCGAGGAACACCAGTTGGTCATCGAGATGACCGTGAAACAGACGAGAAAACGCGGGCTTGTGATTGCCGGAACGGGATCAAACTCGACCCGCGAAGCCATCGACCTTACCCAGGCCGCCGAGAAGGCCGGAGCCGATGCGGCCCTTCTGGTCACCCCTTATTACAATAAACCTTCGCAGGAAGGCCTCTACCAGCATTACAAGGCGATCGCCCTTTCCACCGATCTGCCGCTGATGCTCTATTCCATCCCGGGAAGATGTCACATCCAGATCGATGTCGACACCTGTGTCCGGCTCGCCTCCGACTGCCCGAATATCAGGGCCATCAAGGAGGCGGGAGGTGTCACCGAACGTGTCCGTCAGCTTCGTGCTGCCCTCCCCGAAACCTTCGAGATCCTCTCGGGGGACGATGCTCTGACCGTCGATTTCATGAAGGAAGGTGCCGTTGGGGTTGTCTCCGTTGCCGGCAATCTCATCCCCAAGGCCATGGCCGATCTCACCAAAGCGATGCTTGAGGGCAGAACCGGCGAGGCAGAGGCCATTCATGCGACCTATGCGCCCCTCTTCAACGCTTTCCTCAAGCTGGACACCAATCCGGTTCCGATCAAGGCTGCACTCGGCCTTGCCGGGGTCTGCCTACCGAAGCTTCGTCTTCCCATGGTGGAAATGAGCAACGAAAAGGTCGCCGAACTTCGTTCGATTCTCTCCGCACTGGGGCTGATCTGATCGCTACCCGCAATCACCTACTTTCGGATCATGTTGAACATTCTTGTCACCGGATTCCGCGGCCGCATGGGGCAGGCCGTTGCCACTGCGATCGGAGAAGACGATGGAGCTCGTGTTGCCGCCGGGATAGATCTCGGTGATTCGCTCGAGGAAGCCCTCGCCAAGAGTGAAATCGCGATCGATTTCACGCTTCCGACCTTCACCAACGAGTTGATAGAAAGTTGTGTCGCGTCTGGCATTCCCCTCGTGATGGGCACGACCGGCCACGATGATGACCAGCTCAAGTTGATCAGCAAGGCCGCCGAAGAGATTCCGATCGTCCACGCCCCCAATTACTCGGTCGGTGTGAACACGCTTTTCTGGCTCACCCGCCGCACCGCGGAGATCCTCGGGGAGGATTTTGACCTTGAGGTGGTCGAAATGCACCATCGCCACAAGCAGGACTCCCCCAGCGGTACCGCCAGACGCCTCGCCGAAATCCTGACGGCCGTGCGCGGCTTGTCTTACGACGAGGATTGCCGACACGGACGGTTCGGTGATGTAGGGGCCCGCACCAACCGGGAAGTCGGCGTCCACGCGATTCGCGGGGGTGATGTCGTAGGGGACCATACGGTCATCTACGCCGGAAACGGTGAGCGCGTCGAACTCACTCACAAAGCGTCCAGCCGCCTCACCTTTGCCAAGGGAGCCGTTCGAGCTGCGAAATGGATCAAATCCGAGGGACTTGGAAAAGGGCTTTTCGACATGCAGGACGTTCTCGGTCTGAAGTGAATGGCCCGGGTCGGGATCAGCCTGGGTTCGAATCTTGGTGACCGAGCGTCGAATCTCCGCTCGGCTGTTGAAGGGCTGGAACCAATTCGTAGCTCCCCCCACCTGTTGCTTTCGCCTGTCTTCGAAACCGACCCGGTTGACTGCCCGCCAGGTTCAGGGCCGTTTCTCAATGCGGTCGTGGAAATCGAGACGGGTCTCTCACCGCTTGCCCTCCTCGAAGCGACCCAGGACCTTGAACGCAATCTGGGCAGACCGGGAGTTCGCGAAGTGAATGCTCCCCGCACCATCGATCTCGACCTGCTCTACTACGACGATCTTGTCCTGGAAGCGCCCGGGCTGATCCTGCCGCATCCCCGGATGTTCGAAAGAGCTTTTGTTCTGAAGCCACTGGCAAGCATCCGGCCAGACCTCGTCCCGGTCGACAAACTCGGCAAAACTACCGACACGGGAGTCCATGTGACCCGGTTTTCACTCGTTCCATAACCCATCAGGTCAGCCGCGCAAACCCCGAATGTTTTATCGGGCCTCCGATACCTTCGACGACTTTCTCACGGGAAAGCGCTTCGGCCATCTCGGCAAAGGTTTCATCGAGGGCGGCCAGATACGAAGTGACATGCCATGACTCGTGCGCGAGCATCGCATTGAAGCCTCCGGCAGCGAGGAATCCGCGCTTCAGCATTCTTGAAGTCATCAGGGTGAGAAGAGCGGCAGCTTGGGGATGATCGAAGCTCAGGAGCGCCATTTCGGGGCGCCCGCCCACCTGCACAGGCAGGCCATGCTTTTCGCCGAGAGATTGCCAACCTGACCTAACCAGGCCTCCGATGGTCGCGAGATGGCCCGGGACATCGAGTGAGCGCAGTTTCCGAACGCAGGCAAGGGCTGCCGCTGGACCGACCCCCTCCGTCCAGAAGGTGCTCGAGATAAAAGACCGCTGTGCTCCCTCCATCGCTTCCTTTTTCCCGATCACTGCGCCAATCGGGAAGCCATTTCCGAGGGCCTTTGCAAAGACGGCAAGATCCGGCGCAACGCCGAACTTCAGGTGCGCTCCACCGAGACAGAGACGCCATCCGATGGAAATTTCATCGAAGATCAAAACGATTCCGTGACGCTCGCAACGCTCCCTGATTCCCTCGAGAAACCCGGGATCAGGATCGGCATGGCGCGAAGGCTCCATCACGATTGCGGCGAGTTCTCGTGAGTTGCTTGCGAGAATCGTGTCAAGTTCGTCGAGTTGGTTGTAGCGGAAGGTCAGGGTGTGTCCGGACAGCCCCTTCGGCACCCCGGCCGGATCGAGACCGGGGAGAAGGTGGCCGTTCAATCCATCCGTTCCTGAAAGGTTCGCCGCCAGATACCAGTCGTGCCAGCCGTGGTAACCACAGAGCGCGACCTTGTCCCTTCCCGTCGAGGCACGGGCAATACGCACCGCGACCGCCATGGTCTCTCCCCCGCTCCGGGTGAAGCGGGCCTGTTGTGCCCATCGATGGATATCCAGCAATTCACGGGCGAGTTCGACCTCGTCGTAGGTCTGCAATGTGGACATCGAACCCAGACCTACCCGCCGCATCACGGCGGCATTCACGTCCGGGTCTGCATATCCCAGGATCGTCGAAAGAATTCCGCCAAGACTCATGTCGACATACTTGCGCCCGCTCATGTCGATCACCTCGCAGCCTCTCGCTTCCCGGTAGTAGGCGGGCCATTG
>JAGRPC010000501.1 GCA_020439925.1 Verrucomicrobiia bacterium
CGGGCACTGGATGGTGATGAACGGGCTCTTGAAGGTCGAGTGATTCCTCTCTGGTCCGACGGGTGCTTCCGCCTCAGTCCTGCGTTTTCGGTGGTCTCGCCTCTTTTTCCCGCCGTGATTTCTGGCGCTTCCGACCACCTTCGGTAGCTGGCACGAAATCCACGAAGCCGCGTTCCCGGTCCACCCGGTAAAGTCGGACCTTGAGACGTTGCCCAACCCCGATGACGGGAGCACCGCTGCGGCCCCTGAACTCCTGCCGGCCCCGGTCGAAGAAGTATTCCTCCCACGGCGGCAGGGTGTCCTTGCGAATGAGGCCTTTCACGTAGAGCCCGTCGAGCTCGGCGAAGGCGCCGATGGCCTTTACTTCGAAGACAATCGCGTCAAAGACGATGTCCTCGTCATTGATACATAGACTCTCGAGATACTCGATGATCTTGAGGCGCTGGGTGTCGGTTTCGGCATCGGCGGCGATGCGTTCGGTCCGGGAAATGTGCTCGGAAATCTGTCCCATCTCCGTTTCTCCGGGAGTGGGATCGGGCTTCTCGGGAGCAGTGGGTGCGCGACGACGCGAGAGGAGGCGGCGCAGGGCACGGTGCACGACGAGGTCGGCGTAGCGCCGGATCGGACTGGTGAAGTGGGTGTAGTTGACCTTGGCGAGACCATAGTGACCGACCGGATCCTTGGAGTAGGCGGCGCGGCGAAGGCTCTTGAGCAGGGCGATCTTGAGGCTGTGTTCTTCCAGTTTGCCGCGGATGTTGCGAAGCAGCTTCTGCAACTCCGGCCGGTGCGAGACGTCTCCGACCTGGTGTCCGAAGGCCCGGGCCTGCTCCGAGAACTCTTCGAGTTTTCCCGGATCGGGATCCTCGTGGATGCGATAGATCGAGGGCACCGGAGCGTTTTTTGTCTCGTAGGCGACCGCCTCGTTGGCCGCGAGCATGAATTCCTCGATCAGCTGGTGGCTCTCGTCGTATTCGCTGCGCTTGATCCCGACCGCCCGGCCTTGCTCGTCGATGACGGCGCGAACCTCCGCGAATTCGAGATCGAGGGCCCCGTTCGCAAAACGACGCTCACGCAGGCGTGAGGCAAGTTTCCAGGCGCGGTGAAGGTGGGTGGCGAGGGCCTGCTCCTTCGCTTCGGAAAGGGCTTCGATGCCTTTCCCGTCGAGTTTCATCAGGGCATACGCCTCTTCGTAGGTGTAGCGACGGTGACTGCGAATCACCGCGGAGACAAAGCGCGCCGACCTGGCCTTTCCTTCCGCACTGAACTCGAGAATGGCGGCGTGGGTGAGCCGGTCGACGCCGGGTTTGAGACTGCAAACGCCATTGCTGAGTTTCTCGGGCAACATCGGGAGGACCCGGTCGGCGAGATAGACGCTGTTGCCCCTCTTGCGCGCCTCGCGGTCGAGGGCCGTTCCGGGTTTCACATAGTGGGAGACATCGGCGATGTGAACCGCCAGTTCCCAGGAACCATCGGGATGTTCCGTCACGCAGATCGCGTCGTCGAAGTCCCGGGCGTCCTCCGGGTCGATGGTGAAGACCTCGCGTTCCCGCCAGTCTTCGCGACGGGAGATTTCCCCTTCATCAATCGTTTCCGGAATGGATTCGGCCTCGCGAAGCACGGCATCGGGAAACTCCATCGGGAGGGAATAACGATGGATGATGGAGAGGATGTCGACACCGGGATCGTTCTCCCGTCCGAGGACCTCGATCATGGCCGCGGTGGGCATCGAGTGGGGAGAATCCCATCCGGTGAATTCGGCCACGACGATATCGCCCGGTTTGGCTTCCGGGAGGGTGCGGAGGAGACGGAAGGAAGTAGGGAGGCGGCCGTCATCGGGCACCACCGTGGCCCGAGTTCCCTTGCTGTAGAATCGTCCGACGATGCGGGTGCGGCCACGCTCGATGACCCGGACGACTTTCGCGTGGGGTTCAACCCCGGGAGGGATGGCGGCGTTCCCCTTTCGGCCGGGGCCGCCGGCGCTGCGTGAGGGAGCACCCCGATGGCGTCCGGCGTGCCGATGCCAGCGGGGCGGTTCCGGAGCAACGAGATGGACTTCGACCCGGTCTCCGTCGAGCGCGGTTCCGGCGAAGCGTCCCGGTACAAACAGCCTGGGTCTCTCGCCACTCCCGAATCCGGGAATGGATTCGGGATCATCGGGGAGAAAGACCGCACTTTGCCGCTTTCGATCCCGGGAGAACTGGATGGTCCCTGTATAGGCTGGAACCTTGGAGCGGACCGATCGAGACACGAGCCGGTAGCGGGATTTGCGGCCGAGTTCGACCTCGCCGGCGTTTTCGAGTTCCGCGAGGGCGTTTCGGAAGGCAGCGCGCTGTTGGGTGCGCACCCGGAGTGCACGAACCAGTTCGGATTTGTTGAGAGGTTCGTAGTCCGGTTTGGACATCAACTCCCGGATCAGGGGAAGGAAGGGATTCTTCAAAAGAAGGCTTGGGATGGGACGAAAAAGATGGACGTGAAGGTGCTTTTTGTGATTACATCAGGGTCAGAATCACGACGAGCGAGGCAAAAGGCTCGTCTACCCTCCCTCCACCTCCAAGATGCCCCCGATCATGAAAAAGTCACCCCCGATCTACCGAACCCAGGCTTTCACGCTTCTCGAATTGCTCGTGGTCATCGCGATCATCGGGATTCTTGCCGGTCTCATGTTTCCCGCGGCGACCGGGATTTTGAAAAAGGCGGAAAATACCCACGCTTCAACCACCTCCTACAACTTGAAGAGTGCGATTTCAGCCTATTTCACGGAGTATCGCAAATATCCCGTCGATAGTGGGAGCAGCGCGAGCGAAACGGAGGAAATCCGGACTGATCGCACTCTGATGGATGTCCTGCTTGGAGCGGACAGCCAGAAGGAATCGGGCGGCCTCAACCCCCGGGGTATTTCCTTTTACACCGACAAAGCGGCCAAGCCGTTGGGCGGAGGAAAATTCCGAAAGGGAGTCACGCTCGAGGATGACGGAGGTGGCGAACTCTGGGACCCATGGGGAGAATATTATTACGTCCGCATGGATCTCGACTACAACAATCGCACGGAACGCCCGACCTGGGACGACGCGGGAAGCAGCAGCCGTTTTGTTCCCGAATCGATTCTCATCTGGAGCAGCGGTCCCGATAAGGACGAGACCGCGGCCAAGGATAATGTGAAGACGTGGTGAGTTCTGAATTCGGGAGTTTGACACTCCATTACCCGGAATCTTGCGGCGGACCTTTGGCAGGTCCGCCGTTTTTGTCTCACTCGACGATGAAGTAGGGGTTCAGGAGGTTCTCCTTGTTGTAGCGGAGGGCGGTGCCGGTGCCGTGTTCCAGCACCTGGCGGCCGGCTTCGAGGGCGATGGCGTGGGCGGCACCGGTGTCCCATTCCATCGTAGGGCCCAGGCGGGGATAGACGTCGGCGCTTCCTTCGGCGACGAGGCAGAGTTTCAGGGAACTGCCCGCAGAGAGAAACTCCACGGTTTTCCCGTTCGCTTCGAGATCGGCAATGAAATCGCGAACGTCGTCGGTGAGGTGGGAACGGCTGGCGACGACGGTGACTTCCGGCTTTTCAAGATAGTGAGGACCACCTTCCAGATGAACGGGTTCTCCGCCTTCCGAAGATTTCCAGGCACCGGTACCTTTCGAGGCCCAATAGAGGTGATCCCCGACGGGTTGATAAACAACTCCCAGCACGGGAACCCCATCTCGGACGAGTGCGATGTTTACGGTGAACTCGCCGTTGCGCTTGATGAACTCGCGGGTGCCGTCCAGCGGATCGACCAGCCAGAAACGCGTCCAGCCGCGGCGCGCGTCCCAAGCGATTTCCTTGCCTTCCTCGGAAAGGATCGGGATGTCCGGCGTCAGCGCGCGCAGGCCATCGACGATGACGCGATTGGCGGCGAGGTCGGCAGCCGTTAACGGTGAATTGTCGCCCTTGGTCTCGATGTCGAAATCATCGCGGCGGTACACGGCCATGATGGCGTCGCCGGCTTGATGGGCGATGTCGATGATGGCGTCGCGCCACTCAGTCATGTAGATGGTCCTTGGATATCAAATTTTTCGCGATGGGCGATGTAG
>JAGRPC010000502.1 GCA_020439925.1 Verrucomicrobiia bacterium
ACGAGAATGGAAATGAAGACGATGTTGTCGATTCCAAGGACGATCTCCATCACCGTCAGGGTGAGGAGCGCCACCCAGGCCTCCGCCGAGGTGAGCCAGGAAAAGTCGAAGGGACTCGAGGCGAGGAGCGGCTCAAACACGATCATGGCAGGCAGAGCCGCAGCTTACCCTGCATCGACATCGCCGCAACCGGGAAGGCATTCCCCGGCTGCACGCATCACAACCCGTCAGGAGAGAGGGTCGGATGGAGGACTCAACCCTGTTCGGTCCAGACACGACAACTGCCGTCGGAATAGAGTTCCTTGTAGGTGGTCGTGAGCACCCGGCGGCAGTAGCGATTGCCGTTCGAATCGTAAGTGTAGGTCGGGATCCGCTGCTTGTTCACCACCACGGTCTTGAGGAGGTAGGGATGAGTCCTGACCGGCTCTCCGCAACAGGGGGCGGCGTTGTAGCGTTTGCGGTCTTCGTAGTGACGAAAGGGGAGGAGCTGGTTGTAGCGCGGCGTCTGGAACTTGCTGTCCGCGCAGGACGAGCAACCGCGGGAGGAGGGGTAACCCATTTCTCCACCCCTGGCGGCGGGCAGGGCGGGAAGGAACGATCCGAGGACGAGGAGGATGGCAGGCAGGTGTCGTTTCATGATTTCTTCGTGTGTTCGGAAGAAATCATAGAACGTTTTGAAATTCTGTCGAGTATCGAATCTGCGATTATCAAATCCGACTGGATTCGTCACTGCAGCCCGAATTTCTGGAACATGGTGGCGTCATGGCCGTAGATATCGCGGTCGAAGCGGACGCGGCTGTCGCCCATGATGGTGCAGGTCCAGTAAATGAGATAGACGGAGGTCGTGGTGTTGAGGTGTTCCCTCCGGTCATTGACGTTGGGATCGTCCATCGTCGCGCGGATCGACTGGGCGTTCCAACCGGCATTTCCGCGAAGGATGAACTGGGCAAGTTCGACGGGGCGGGCCACACGAACGCAGCCGGAACTGTAGTCACGGTCGGCGCGTTGGAAAAGTTCGGGCATGTTCGTGTCGTGAAGGTAGACGGCGGAATCGTTCGGGAAGATGAACTTGATGAGACCGAGAGAATTCTGGGGGCCGCTGCCCTGCCGCATCAGGAGACCCCCGGAGGCCACCTTGTTGAGATTGTCCACGGTGTTGGGGAGAACGGTCGAGGAGCCGTAGGAGGAGACAATCTGGTAATTGTGACTCCGCATGTAGCCTTCCGGACCTTCGGGATCGGAAAGGGCCGATGGCACGAGCTTGCGCTTGGCGATGGAGGTGGGGACGTTCCAGGTGGGGCGGAAATAAACATCCTGGATACGTCCGTGGAAGACGGGGGTCTCGCTGATGCCTTTCATGCCCACGACGACGGGCATCACGGAGATTTCCCGGTTGCCCTGGTAAACCCGGAGGGCGTTCTCGGCGATGTTAACCTCGATGTGCTCAGGGTCTTCCCAGCTGCGGGGCATCCAGCGGAGACGGTCGATGTTGATGATGATCTGGTTGACCCTCTGGGAGGTAGGGGTGTTCAGCTCCTGCAGGGTCTCCCCGCCGATGAATCCATCGGGTTCGATCCCGTGTCGGAACTGGAAGGACTTGAGCGCCTCCCCGGTGCGATTGTCGATCGTGCCCTTTCGGCTCTTCGCGGTTCCACCGGGAAGATCGCCTTCGGCCTGGAGACGAGAAGTGAGGAGATTCAGTTCGGGGTACTTGGACCCGGGTCCGGCCGGCTGGGCGGTGGCGGGCAGGTTTCTCCATCCGCCGAGACGGTCGATCTCGCGGTAGCGGGCGAGGGTTTTGACCATTTCCGCGTAGCGGTTGTCCTGAGGGGGAACGGACTGGAGAAGAAACCCGGCGAATTGGGAAGGCGGTTGTTGAAGGGCCTGGTCGAGAAACTGGTAGGAGGTGACCTGGCGCGAGATCGCAGCCCATTTCGGGTGCACCGTCACCGGGTCAACAAACCCGTAGGCGAGCGACTGAATGGCATAAAGGGCGAGTTGGGTGGTTCCGACCTCAACGGCGGCACGCTGCCCGGGATCGGGACTGGGGTTCCGCCACTGCTGGTCCCACGCCGAAAGCTGGAAGAGCTGTGGCGAGAGGCCGTGGGCATCGAGAGCCTGGATGAACTGAGCCAAGGCCCCGAGGTATTCTCCGCTCCAGACCGGCTGGTTGCCACGGGCGCCATACCAGCTGGCGATTCCCTTGCCGGATTTTGCCGCTTGGGCGCGAATCGCTCCGCTCATGTCCTGGCAGGGAGCCGTCGACAGGGTGGCCGCCGCGAAAAGGGAAAAGAAGAGGAAAATCCGCATGGCAAGGAGGGGTCAAGAATCAACAAGGCTTAAGTTTCCTACAAAAAGAGCATACTGCAATCCGGTGTTGGACTTTTCATGGACGATCGAATTTGTGGGAAATGCGTGGCGGATACGGATGCCGAAATCTCCGAAAAAAGTCGCGGGGCTTGAGCCCTCGCCATCTTTTTGCATATTGGGCGGGAATGAAGGAGGAGGCGGCGTCGCTCTATGAGGAACTTTCGCGTTCGCCAGAGGACTGGTCGGTGCGTCTGCGATTGATTGAATACGCCGTTTCCGAAGCGGATTTTGAGGAAGCGAGGAGGCTCGTGCGCACCTCGCCTGACGAGGACAACTTTCTGCCGTCCGAGTTGCAGGACCGGATTCATGCTCTTCTCACCGGGGCGCCTCGGCAGGAATCTTTCGAGATGGATGACGAATCGGGAGAGTCATGAGACCGGACTTTCCACAGGCAATAGGCAGGCTGCTGCCGCTCCTGGCGATCTATCTCGTGTCCTGTGCGTCGGTGCCGGGAGTCGGAGATTTTTC
>JAGRPC010000503.1 GCA_020439925.1 Verrucomicrobiia bacterium
GGATCGAACTTGTGATCGTGGCAACGGGCGCAGCCCAGAGTCATGCCGAGGAAGGCGGTTCCGATCTTGATCACCTGGGTGTCGATATGATCGGCCTCCATCTTGGCCTTGTCGGGATTCACGATCTCGATGTCGCCGACCATCAGGAAACCGGTCGCGGCGATTTTTGCGGCCTTTTCTTCCGGAGAAGATGCGGTCATGAGATCGCCCGCGATCTGCTCCCGGATAAATTCATCGAAGGGCTTGTCCCCTTGAAAGGCGTCGATGAGCCAGTCCCGATATCGCCAGGCATGCTCCGCGTAAACGTTGTTGGAAGTGCCCATCATGTCGGCGTAACCGGTGAGGTCGAGCCAATGACGCGCCCAGCGCTCGCCGTAGCCTCGGCTCGCAAGAAGGCGATCCACCGCGAGGGCATGCGCATCTCTGCCTTCGGCAAGATCGGATCGGAATCGGGCGATCTCCTCCTCCGAAGGGGGAATGCCGGTGAGATCGAACGAAACCCGGCGCAGCCAGAGATGGGCATCGGCATCTTTCACCGGGGGAAGATCCGCCGCTTCAAGCTTCGCGAGCACAAAACGGTCGAGCGGATCAAAGGGCCACGCGCCATCCTTAACTTCGGGAGGCCGGGGATCCTCCACCGGCTGGAAGGCCCAGAACTTTCTCCCCTCCTCGATGTTCACGACCGCCTTTGTCAGGGCCGCCCCCTCCCGGGGATCCACGGCCCCTCCACGCACCCACTCCTCGAGGATGGCAATCTCCTCATCGGGCAATCTACCCTTTGGGGGCATCTCCAAATCCGAATCATGATATCGGATGGCGCGGATGAGGAGACTGTCATCCACGACTCCCGGCTTCACCGCCGCGCCATGATCTCCACCTGCCTGCCATCCCGCCCTCGAATCGAGAGCCAGGCCTCCCTTGATCTTCGTCCCATGCGAATGGCACTCGAAGCAACGCTTCTCGAGTACAGGCAGCACTTTCGTCTGAAACAGCACTCCGTTCTCTTCGGCCCGGATTGGGTTCGAACCGGAAATGATTATGCCCGCCAACACGCAAAAGAAGACGACAAGGACAGTCTCATCCATTCTGGAAGGACCACTTGATGTCGAACTCATTGTACGCACGCTCATCCCCTCTTCAGTTTACCTCAACGCCACCCTCCCGCGCACCTCCCGGAATTGCGGGCTCAGCACGATGCGCTCGACGAGATCGCCGACGTGATTTCCCTCGATGCCGACCAGTTCATCAAGAAGCGGCTGATCGGAAAGCTGGACGGAACGCCCAAGGGCGTAACCCAGAAGTTTCCGGCTGAACTGCCGGAGGAAATCCTCGCGCCGCTCTCCGGCGAGATAGTTCCGCAAACCGTCCAGTCCTTCAATCGGAGTGCCGTCGCGAAGCATCGTCCGGGTATCGGCCTCCCGCGCCCGGCCGATGGCGTCAAACCCCTCGAGGGCAAACCCGTAGGGGTCGATGCGACGGTGACACCCGGCACAGTTTTCGTCACTGCTGTGACGCTCGATGAGTTGACGTTCACTGAGTCCCTCGGGAGCCTCTTCGGGCAAAACCGGTACGCCCTTCGGGGGATTGGGCAGCTTGTCCCCAAGAATGACCTCGCTCACCCAGGTTCCCCGCAGGATGGCGCTGGTGCGGGAGGCGCCAGAATGTTTCGACAGCGTCGCGCCAAAACCGAGGAGTCCGCCACGACCGAGTTTCTTCATTCCGTCGACCCGCTGGAACCCGGCTTCGTCCGTCTCGATGCCATAGAATTCGGCCAAGGGCCCGTTGACGAAGGAGTGGTCCGATTCGAGGAGCGAAAGAGCGCTGCCGTTGTTCTGGAAAAGATCGATGAAGAATCTGGTCACCTCCTCCTGCATATCGCCTTTGAGTCCGGCAAACTCGGGGAAATGACGATCGCTCTTTTCCTCAAGCGTGGCGACGTCACGCACGTGGAGCCACTGGCAACCGAACTCCGTGGCGAGACGCCGTACGCGAGCATCCTTCAGCAAGCGCCTTGCCTGGGCGGCGAGAACCTTGTCGTTGCGCAGGTTCCCGGCAGCGGCGACGGCGCGGAGTTCTGTGTCGGGGGCCGAGGAAGTGAGAAAATAACTCAGCCGCGTCGCGAGTTCCCAGTCGTTGACCGGGCTTGTTCTCTCCGGCACCTGTTCGCCGCGATAGAGAAAGGCCGGGGAGGTCAGAATCCGGGCGAGCATCAGCCTCGGAGGAAAGACGCGGAGCGACAACTTCTCCTCCTCCGTCAAGGGACGACGCCACGCCTTCTCCGCGAATTCGACCACCGCTTCGCGCTGCGGAGCATCGGCGGCGCGTTTCCTCTCCCTGAATTCATCCGCAGCCTTCATGATCGGCTCACGCATCGGCTCGAAGGCGCTGGGCCTCGCGTCCTGGGTGGCGAATTGCCAGAGTTGTTCGAAAGCGTCGACTTGTTTCAAAGGCGCCTCGCTCACGAAAAGCAGTTCTTCCCAGAGCCGGTCAAGTTCGCGGCTTTCCTTATCCGAAAGGACGAGACGTCTGAGAGGGTCATCTTCCCGATAGAAGAGGGTCAAGGTCACCACCTCGTCCACCGGCACGATACGAGGGTAACAAAGCGCGATGGGAAAGAGATCCCGAAACTCGGTAAAGGCGGCCTCGAAACGAGCCCGCTCCTCGCTGGTTTCGTTCACAATGACGGGACTGCTCAGTTCCGTGACGAGATTGTTTTCACTCCATTGTCCCTTCTTCAAGGCCGATTCGGAATTGCCCGCGACCAGGCCGACGGACAAGTCCGGCCTCTCTGTGAGGACTCGCATCTGCACACTGCCCTTGTCCTCCGACGCGAGACGGCCGGTGACGACAAACTCCGTGCCTTCTGCCAAAGCGGCGGGGATGCTGACCTCGATCACCGACGGGGCGACCGCCCGAAGATCGCCCGGGCTCGTCAGGACCGATCGATGGTTCAGGAACGGCCTCAACAAGGCCGAGTTCAGAGGAAATTCCTTCTCCAGAAATTCCCGAACCTTGGCCGCACGTTCCGGCGTCGGGTCTCTCCTCCATTCGGCAATCGGTCCGGGAACATCCGGCGCGGACTCGAGCGAGGCTGGCTGACTGAGAAAGTGCCAGGGTCCATGCGGGTTTCCGGCGAGGATGTGCGGCGAAACGTCCGCGGCGAGATCCCAGTTCTTCTCTCCCTCGCTGATGTTCAGGTCGACGGAGGTGAGATCGCAGGAATGATTTCCATCTCGTGGCCCGATGACCACCGCGATCACCTGCCCCGCCTCAAGTCGAACCCCATCGAAGGGGCCCAGCGGAATCGCCGTGGAGCCGTTCGTTTCGCCTTTCGCGAGGACCTCGCTGTTGAGCCCCCTGCGCACCTCCAACGCCCACGCCACGCCGTTGCCACATTCGGGATGAGCATCGCCCAATTTGCCGTGAACTCGAAATGTTCCGGCGCTCTCACAACGCCAGGCGATGACCGATGCCAGAGTCGGCGAGGGGTGGGTCGCAACGCTGTGCGCCTTCATCACGCCCGGAATCCGCACCGTCGCGTCGGACGAGTTCGCCAAGACGCTGAGCGCCTGGTCCCCGACCCAGCCCTTGATGAAGGCATAGTCCGGAGTGCTCTCCAGTTTCTTCACGAGTAACGGCTCGAGATCGGTGGTTCCGAATCCCAGGTATTGACGCCACGCCGCCATCAGCTCGGGATCGACGTTGCCCCCGCCGGTCGCGATCGCCTGAAGACAGGCTTCCGTTCCGGCAATCAGCTTCACCCGCTGTTCCTCAAGATGGGCCACCAGGGCCGGCAAGCCCGCGATGGGAAGGTCGGGCCGACCCGGAGAAACGAGGCGGGGATTCTCCCAGACCACCCGGTCCCCCTCGTTTCCGTCACCCGCACCGGTCGCGGTGAGATAAAGTTTCACATCGCTCTCGAAGTCGAGCTTGAGACAAATCTCCTGTTCTGAAACCAGTGGAGTCACCGGCTCCTGCCACGCCTTCGGACCGTTTTCCTTGCCGATGTGCCCCACATTCGCAAAACGCCACAAGACCTCTTGCCAAGGCTC
>JAGRPC010000504.1 GCA_020439925.1 Verrucomicrobiia bacterium
GCAACTGCAGGGTGACACACTCGTGAAGTCGGCGTCTCAGTCCCTCGAGATTCCGGAACAGGGTGCGACGGCTCAGAGAGAAGCGCTCCATCATCTCCGCCGCGCTTTCCCGACGGGCATAGCGGCTCGTCACGAGAGCCCGATCCTGCGAAGACAGCTTCTCCAGGCACCGCTCGAGATGCTTCAGTCGCTCGTCAAGCTCCGCGTCGTGGCGTTCCCTTTCACCCGCAAGCAGTTCGATGACATCTTCGCTGAAAAGAAGGGGTGACCTCGCCGTCCTTTCCCTGTGTTTCTGGACCTGGAGAAACGCGAAGCGATAAGCCCACGGCAGGAAAGGGCGCGTCGCGTCGTATTGGTCAAACTTGCGGAAAAGAGCGACGCTGGTCTCCTGAAGAATGTCCCTCGCATCCGCCTCGACCGGAATCAGGCTGAAGATGTAGCGAAACAGGTGTTCCTGATGCTCTGTGAGGAGCACGATGAGATTCTCGATCTCGCTGCTGTGGGACTCATCGGGCATCGGTAAAGGGTTTCAAAGAGATTCCCGTCTGAAAAGGCGGGAGTGCCAACTTTTTTCTCTCCGGTACTGGCCTGACTCAGGCTCCCCTGTGATCGTGCCAGCCCGGTGAAGGGCGGACATCCACGCCAATTCGCTGCTTGGCATTCGTGGAAAAACACGTCACGATCCCCGCTCATTCCAGATCCTATTGCCCCCATGTATCGCACACTTTTTGCTCTCGTCGTTCTCAGCCTGCTCGCCGCCTCTCCAGAAGCACACGCCCAGTCCAAGCCCCCCGTGAAGATGATCTTCGACACGGATATGGGCAACGATATCGACGACGCCATGGCCCTCGCCATGATTCACCAGCTGGCAAGGCGTGGCGCGGTGGAACTCCTCGCCGTCACCTCGACAAAGGATCATCCCAAATCCGTCGCCTACATCGACGCGCTCAACACCTGGCACGGCTTTCCCGAGATCCCCCTCGGCGCTGTGCGCGACGGTGCCGCGAGGGAAGAAGGCAGGTACAACGGCCAGGTCGACCGCAAGGATCCTGAAGGAAAACCCTTTTTTCCCCACGATCTCGACGGAACAAAGGCACCCGAAGCAGTTTCTCTGATTCGGAAAACCCTCGCGGCCCAACCGGACGCTTCGGTGATGCTGGTTCAGGTGGGCTTCTTCACCAACTACGCCCGTCTCCTCGACTCCAAGGCAGATGAAAATTCCCCCCTCGACGGACCGGCCTTGATCAAGGCGAAGGTGAAGGAACTTGTCATCATGGCGGGGGCCTTCCAGACAATCCGCTACAACACGAAGCACATCGAGTACAACGTGAAGCTCGACATCCCCTCGGCCAAGCGGATCGCGACGGACTGGCCAAGCACGGTGATCTGGAGTGGATACGAAATCGGCATCGCCGCCGCCTACCCCTGGAAAAGCATCGTCGAAGACTACAACTACGCGGAACCCCACCTCATCAAGGACAGCTATCTCGCCTACGTCCCGCAGCATCCGCACGACCGCCCCACCTGGGATCTCACGGCGGCACTTTACGCGATCTATCCCGACCGCGGTTATTTCGACCTTTCACCAATCGGCCATGTCCGCGTCGACGATGAAGGACGCACCGATTTCAGCGAGAAAGGCGACGGCAACGACCGCTATCTTCTCATGAATCCCGTCCAGACGGAGAAGGTTCGGGAGGCCTTCGTCCAACTCTGTTCCGAACCGCCCGTCCGGAAATGAAACTGCCCGTCCTCTTCGCCGCCGCCCTGTTCGTCGCCGCGACCGCTCACGCTGAGCCGGTGAAGGTGATCTTCGACACGGACATGGCGAACGACTGTGATGATGCCGGTGCCCTTGCCGTCCTCCACGCCCTCGCCGATCTCGGTGAAGCGGAGATTCTCGCCGTGATCACCAACCGGAAGGATCCTTCCAATGCCTCGGCCGCCGCGGTGGACGCGATCAACACCTGGTATGGACGCGGCGAAATCCCGATCGGCACCGACAAGGACGGGGCAACCGGAGCGGCCAAACGAGGGCGTCCCAGCGAATATTGCGCCGCCCTGCGTGACGGGTTTCCACAGGATGCGAAACCCGACGACGCCATGCCCGACGCCCTTGACGTATACCGCGAGACCCTTTCGCGGCAGGAGGACGGATCCGTCGTGATCTGCAGCGTCGGAGCCCTCAGCAACCTTGAGGATCTCTTCCGCGCCGAACCCGGCCTCGTGGAGGCGAAGGTGAGGAAGTTGTGTGTGATGGGCGGGGGGTTTCCCCGGACCGCAAGACCCGAAACCAATATCAAGCTCGATCCGGCCGCCGCCGTCACCGTCACCAACGAATGGCCAACTCCAGTTCTGTGGCAGGGCTACGAGGTCGGGGCGGCCATGAACAACGGCCCCGAACTGCTTGCGACGCCTGAGGAAAACCCGGTCCGCCGTGCCTATCAACTCCGCCTTCACCATGGACGCCCCTCCCTCGAAATCGGCAAACCAAATCATGACCTCGCCACCGCCCTCCTCGCCGTGCGCGGAACGCAGGAAGATCTCTGGGAGGTTGTCGGAGACGGCCGCGTCGTTTTCGATTCCGATGGTCACTGTCAGTGGAACACGGACTGGAAGCGCCGTCACCAATACGTGCGCATCAAGGGGTACCCGGGCAAACTGGAGGACATCCTCGGAAGTTTGCTCGCTGAACCGCCGAAGCTGCGCCAGAGATGAGATCACGGTCAATGCTCACGTTGCTCAAGCTTGCCCCCGTCTTCACCTGACCGATTTCCGCGCCACTCCGATGTGGACATCAGGACGCCGCAAGCCGTTTGCGAGTGCCAATTGCATCCCGGTGAAGCATTGGTGAGAACACCGCGCTCCGTCCGCGGAGAGGATCTCACAAAACCTGAATGAAATTGCCGCCCGTCCGTCTATCGGGTATCCTCCGGCGCGTTAATGACGCGCCGAACCCGAACCGGAACCCGACCGTGATCACTCCAGACCCCCAACTCTCGGAACACGCCCCGGCAATCGAACGGGCCCTCGCCCTCGCCGCGGCAGCCATCTCTCCGGAGGATTTTTGCAGCCTCATTGGTGATCCCGGACAAACTGCCCTGCGAATGGTGATGGAGAGCCTCTCCGCCGATTCCATCTCCGTCTGGATCGCCGACATCGACGACAAGTTCCTCGTTGTCACTCACTCCGAACCGGACCCCACGTTCATCGGATGGACCCAGCCTCTCACCGAGGGTCTCATCAGCCTCGTCTATGCTTCGGAGCAGCCGCTGTGCGAAAATCAGGTCTATCTCAACGCGAGACATTCCAAGAGAGTCGACGAAGCGATGAAACAGGTCACCACCGCACTCGTCGCCGTTCCGTTTTATTTCGGCGGCAAAGTTCAGGGGGTGATCAGTTGCGTGCAGTTGAAGGCGAGTGCCGACGCCCCCGATCCATCCGGTTTCACCGCCCGTGGTCTCAACCGCGTAAGACGGCTTTCCACCGTGCTGGAACGCCTCGTGAACTACCGGCTCCTTACCCGGATTCTGAATCTTGAACTCTGATGGCGGAAACGACTACAGATCGCCAGCGGGTAACCGGCTGGCCGACCCTCGATGAAGTGCGAGAGGCCGCCCGCAACGGAACCGGAGAGGGTGTGCGTGTCGCCGTGATCGACTCCGGAATCGAAACCACCCATCCCCGCCTCGCTCGAATGAGTCTCCGGGACTCGGTCGGTTTCGAGGAGGAACGGGGGTGCATCCGGGTTATCGAAGGACAGGGCCATGACATTTACGGTCACGGAACCGCTGTTGCCGGCATCCTCCATGAAGTCGCGCCACTCGCCGAGATCGGAAGCTTCCGAGTCATCGACGCCCAGTGTTCTTCCCGTACTCACCTCATTTGTGCCGGCGTCAGGGAGGCCCTCCAACGAGGTTATCATGTCCTCAACTGCAGCTTCGGTTGCCGAGGACTTGCCAAATTCATCCTTCCCCACAAGGAGTGGGCCGACGAGGCCTGGCTTCTCGGCTCCCATGTCGTCGCGGCCTGCAGCAATCTCGACAGCCGAGAGACGGAGTGGCCATCGCATTTTGCCTCGGTCATCGGAGTGGATCTCGCCGAAACCGAATCAGAGTCCGTGTTTTTCCGACCCGACCACCTCGTCGGCTATGCGGCCCGCGGAGAAAACGTGGAAGTCGCCTGGCTCGGCGGTGGAGTCCAATACCAGACCGGAACCAGCTTCGCCGCTCCCAGGGTCGCCGGAATGATCGCGCGAATTCTCTCCGTCTTTCCCGGCATCCGTCCACCCATGATGCACGAAATGCTTGCCTCCATCGCCGATCCCTGGCACCCCGGACTCAGTTCCGACTGGTGAAACCCGAAGTTTCCGCAAATCAAGTTTTTAATCATCTGAACCACACAAACCGCAACCCGAAAGCAAGTGCTCCAACCTGACAAAGCCATGAAAACGACCGCCTCCTTTCTCGGACCCGTCAATCAACTCCCTGCCGAGGGCAGCGACTTCTCCCCATCCGGCAGCAGCGAAATGGAAGTCTGCGCCTCGATGTTCGCCGAATCAAACCTGTGGTTCGACGTCTCCATCGACGGCGTCACTCTCGTGGCCAACCCACAGGACACGGAGGTGTTCCAGTTGTTCACCCTCGAGGCGAGCGAAAACAGCGCCGCGGTCACACCGGCCTGGACTGACAGCGCTTACGAAATCTCCCTTCAAGGACTTTTTCCGGACACTGCCCCGTTCGAGACTCTTACCGATGCCTCCGAGCCTGAAGATTTCGTTCGCCGTTTCCTCGAGGTACTCTCATCGTCACTGAAAGGCTCCGGACTCGATACCGAAGGCTCGACCCTCCCTTTGATCCGCTGGCAACACGGTGAAGACCGCAATTCCGCGCAAGTCCAGCTGCTCGGCCTTCTCCTTGCCGACGATAAGCAGTTTGAAGAGTTCTGCCGCACGAACTCCGGTGAATTCGGCTTCATTTTCGAGGACGCCGAAGTGCAGGCCCATGGCGCCCGCGAGGTGCTCACCGCGCTGGCCCTTCTCGGCATCACTCTTGGAAGCGCTACGCAGGCCGAGGCAGGGCTTTTCAAACTGAGTCCGAAGAAGAACATGCGCATTCAGCAGGTCTCCTACCAGAGCGCCGTGAACAAAACCAAGGCCCCCGTCCAGGCTCAGGGTTCCGGTTGGATGGACGTGCACCAGGATGCCTACATCAATCAGCACCTTCTCGACGCCGGCAAATCGGGTGGAGAAAAGCGCATCGTCGTCGACATTTCGAAGCAGCGAGCCTACCTCCTCATCGACGGACAGATCGCAATCGACACTGCCGTGTCCACAGCCAGGTCGGGCAAATACACTCCCCGGGGGGAATTCAAAATCACGGAACGGGTCAAGACCGGCAAAACCTCGACGATCTACGGCTGCTCCCTGCCTTTCTGGCAGAGACTTGACGACAGCCCGGTAGGCATGCACGTCGGAGATCTTCCCGGTTATCCCGCATCCGCGGGCTGCATTCGACTCCCCTACTCCGTTGCTCCCGTCATCTTCGAAAACACCGCGAGTGGTGTCACCGTCGAGGTCGTCGATTCCTGGTCCGGTCCGGCTCCTCAGGCAACCCAACCGATGATCGTTGCCCAGGTGGTTCAGCAGTGACGAAACGAATCCCCTTCATCTCATACCCTTGCTCTTGCCTCATGCTCCTAATCAAAATCGGAAGTCCCGAAGGCGATCGGTGCGAGTAGGAGCAGGAGACAAGAAACTGGCGCCCCGGAATCATCATTTGATCCCGGAACCTATAATCTCCTCGAGCCGCTTTTTCAGTTTCACGGCAAGCTCCGGATTTCGTTCGATAAGATCCACGGTTTCCCCGGGGTCGGCTTCGACGTCGAAGAGCTGGAACTTCGGAACGTCGGTGTTCGCGAGTTCGCTCTCCACGATCATGTTTCGAGCTTTCCCCTTGTCGTGGCGAACCAGTTTCCACTTACCCGCGCGAAAGCCGAAGTTGCCCGATGAACCATTGTCCTGCTGAACCAGTTCGCTTCGGCCTTTGGCGACAGAGTCCCCCAGCAGCGCATCGAGCACATCGGCTGAATCGGGAGCAGCTCCCGGTTGCAGTTTTGTGCCGGTGAGGGAAGCGAGGCTCGCGAACAAATCGATCGTCGCCACAACTTCCTCGGAAACGCCGGGGGTGATCGTCCCCTTCCATC
Source organism: Verrucomicrobiia bacterium (assembly GCA_020439925.1). Lineage (GTDB taxonomy): Bacteria > Verrucomicrobiota > Verrucomicrobiia > Verrucomicrobiales > DEV007 > Arctic95D-9. The sequence goes on from JAGRPC010000504.1 coordinate 6,205, forward strand.
TTGTAATGAAGGGTGTCCGCGTTCCTCCCTCGAAAACACTGTATTTCCCCCCCTTGAAAGGTCCTCCGGCACGGTGATCACCGACTTTTTCCAAGGCCCCGTCCGCATAGCCGTCATCCATCACCGGCCCGTTGTCCGAGCAAAACACGACAAACGTATTTTCGGCGAGGTCAAGGCGATCGAGAGTGCCCATCAACTCGCCGACACACCAGTCGAGTTGCGCGATGCTGTCGCTACGAAAGCCGTGAGGAGTGGTTCCCTGAAACCGCTCGTGCGGCATGCGTGGCACGTGGGGATCGTGGGAAGCGAAGAAAAGGAAGAAAGGTTCGCCCGCCGCTGCCTCAATCCAGGCGATACTGCGCTTCACCCACTCGTCGGCAAGATCTTCGTCCCTGAAACGGGCCTTTTCACCACCGGTATAGAAGCCGATGCGACTGATCCCGTTGTGGATGGTGTTGTTGTGGCCGTGAGTCCAGTCCATCTTGAGCGTGTCCCGGTGGGTGATGCCCGTGGGATGATCTTCGGACGGCTTTTCCCGATAGACTCGAATCGGATCGGAAGGATCGAGATTGAGGACGCGTCGGTCCTGCAGGTAGACCTGGGGAACCCGGTCGTTGGTGGTCGGGAGAAGAAAACAATGATCAAAACCGATCTCGAGTGGTCCCGGGGTGATCTCCCCGTTCCAGTCCGGTCCGTCGGGCCCACCCAGACCCAGGTGCCATTTGCCGATCACGGCAGTGCGGTACCCCGCTTCTTTCAACATTCCCGGCAAGGTCGCCGTTCCGGGCAGGATGATGGCCGGAGCACTCGGCGGTGCTATCCCCGTCCCCTTTGTCCGGAACGCATAAGTTCCGGTGAGAAAGGAATATCGTGTCGGCGTGCAGGTCGAGGCCGTGCAATAGCCACTCGTAAACCGGAGTCCCTCCGCAGCGAGCCGGTCGATGTTCGGCGTTTCATAGGTCGAGGCCCCCTGGCAGGATATGTCGCCATATCCCAGATCGTCGGCCATGATCACAATCACATTCGGACGACGGGTCTCGGCCCGGACAAACAGGGTCGAGAAGAAAAGGCAAAAAAAGAGCACGGGGATTCTCATCGCCCGCGATCCTACGCCTGCACGCACCGCTTTGGCAACCCAATCAATGGAAAGGTGCCGCCCGGAAGGGCACTCACTTGCGGATCCCGAACATCTGGATCGAATCCTCGTCGCGCATGCGGTAGCCGGTCCCGAAGGGCAAGGGGCGCGCCGCACCCGAACCGTAAACCTGCCTCAGAAAAGGCTGGTCGAATTCCTTGAACATATCGATCGGCCCCGCATAGCGACCGTAGTAGGTGACATTAAAATAGGTGGCAAAAAACTCCGCCGGAATCCCGGACTCGTCCTGGAGGATGTATTGGCAATCTCCGACGAGGTAATTGCGAATGTTGGCGAAGCCGTCCTGGTGCATCAGATAGGAAGCCGCCTTGAGATATCCCATCCCCCCGGGGCGTTGGTCGAAGAATCTCTTCAGACTGCTGCTTGTCTTGAACCCGCTGTCGGAGAGATCGTATTTGAAGTAATAAAGGCTCTGCGTCGGAGGAAAATCCGGAAGCCGGTCAAGGGCGCGAATCTCAAGCCTGACACCTTCCGCCTGCGCCGCGTCCGAGGCGACCACGTTGCCGGAGGCGTCTATCCTCACATATTGCCCGTTGAGCACCTCGTGTTTGGTCATCGACGCGAAATAGAGCAGGACGGCATAGACCCCGTCGACTCCCTGCTTCCCGAAGTCTTCCCGCATCTCCGTGGTGATGAAGAAATTTCTCTGGGAGATACTTCGCAGGGTGTGGTTGAGATGAGAGAGGTAGGAGTTGAGCGAAAGATCATCCATCGCGAGAAAGTCTGGCAGGGTGCCAACAGGCTCCAGGCCGACGAGGATGTATTCATCGGCACCGGGAAAAAGCGTGGTGGCGTGTACGAAGTCAGGCCCGCCAAAAGGATATTTCACCACTTTGGGTCGGGAAATTCGCGGATGTATCTCCGCCTTTGCCCAGTCACGCAGGGTGTTGAGACGCCGATCGTACCAGGTCTTGGTCAGAGCCGCCGTGTCGGCCGTATGCTTCCTTACTGAAGGCAGCCCCTCGAGACGGCGCAACGTGCTCCCGGGACTAAGCGGCTGTCCGGCGACGAAGCGGGCGAGATCGTCGAAGGTGGCCTGCGATCTCGCTTCGTGAACGGACAGCAAAGTAACGAAAACAGCGATGAGAACGAACAGGCGAGTCATGGCGCAAAGAAAGTATCGCCTGTTATACGAATGAGGCATCCCTCTCTTTCAAGTTTTTCACGACCCGATCGGGCCACCTCCGAAAGCCGATGCCCGAGCATGATCCCGATTCTCAGGGATTCATCACTTCATCGGCGATCCTCGCAAAGGTGGCTTCCTCTTCCCCACCGATCGCCGCGTAGGCATGCCAGCCCAGCTTGCGCACGCCCTGATCGTCGAGGATCCCCAGGCGAAGTCCTCCCTCCCCTGCCGGCATGTCCTGGTAACGATGGAGATGCCAGGCCTCGACGGTCGGCATCTGCCGAAGCTTCCGGAACGTGTAGATGAGCCCGGCGACCTGCCGTCGCTGGTCTTCCTCGCTCAAGGTCGGTGTGTTGAATCCCTGTTCCGAAAAGAGGATCGCCCGAGGTGTTTTCCCCTGAAACAGAAATCGATCCTGCGCAAGGTAGGCGGGCAGGACTTCGAGGTTCTTCGGAGTGATGTAGGGAGTGTCGAAGTCATTGGTCACGTCTCCGTCATTCCAAGTATCCGGATTGCGGAGATCCTGTGGGTAAGGGTGGTAGGCGATCCCCCATTCGAAATCCCCCTCGGCCACCGCCATTTCCGCGAAGAGATCGAGCATCGGGCGGACCGTGTAGGCCCCCGAACCAAAACTCGGCTTGGTCCAGTGATGAGTCAGGGAGATGAACGTCCTCGCGTGCGGATCCCGCAGGCGCATCGTGTGATAGACGAGGCGCATCGAGCGGAGATAACTATCGAGGTATCGGGCGAGGGGCTGATCACCCATATTGGTCCACACCCCGGCCTGGTCAATCTCATTGTGGAGAATCCAGTTGATGATACGGCAATCGGGACGGGTGAACCGCTGCGCGAGGAGATGGATCACGGCTCGATAACAGGCGGCCCCTTCGACATCGGCAAGGTTGGGCATGGCGTAAACACCGCGAGGCTCTGCCTCGAGATGAGTCATCGGATTTCCGATCTGATTCGGTATGAGGAGAATACCGCTGACGAGCACCTCCTTTTCATTGAGATGGCGAACCGTCGTCTCGATTCCGCGCAACATCGGCTCGTTCGCGAACCACTCGCGCCCATCGACCGTGAACGGCGTGAAACCCGGCTTCGGTGATGGAGAAATCATCGGTGACAGAACGAGGTTGATCGTGGCGTGACGAATGCCGAGTTCGAAGAGAACGTGGTCGGGCCGGGGAACCGGCGGGATCCCCCCGAGGCCCTTTTGGTGGGGGGCGGTCATTTTCGGCAGATTCCCGACGACGACCGGATCGGTCACGTCGAACCACCGTGCACGCGAAACCGGCGCGCCGTCGGGGCCGTCCAGGCGCCAGCGAGACAGGGCCCGGTCGCGCCCCTCGACAAAGCGCGGGATCTCGAGCGAGAACTCACCCTCGAGACCCTCAGCATCTACCGGGAAAGCTGAGGCGAGGTGCGAAGACTCGTGGATCTGGAGTTCCCGAAACACGGCTTTCCCTTCGACCCGCCCTGACAAAAGCACCTTATCCGAAGCGACCCTGATCTCCTGTATTGCGGACGACATCTCCTTCTGCAAGTGCCCCAGAATCGACTCGGCATCCGCCTCGCGCTGGCGTCGCACCACTTCGCGCCGAGCCCGAGCCTGCCGCTCCGCGTTGTTCGCTCCGCGCACTTCGAAATTCCGGATCCGCAGGGTGGCCCCGGGCTTGTTGGCAAAAGCAAGATGAAAACGAAACTCCGGATCGCTCCGCGGAGGAACGGGACGTATTTCGGAAAAGTCTATCGCGAAAGGCTGCCAGGTCTCGGCGACGGGGAGGGAAGACTCCCCGGCGTAGGTCATGGTCCCGTCGCTCTGGCGGTAGCGAAGCTCCACCGACTCGATTCCCGCCGGCGAAAAATATTCGAAGGCGATGACCTGATGCTCCTCGGGGTCAAATTTTGCGGCGACCGGAGCCGTCCAGAAGTGGGGAGAGTTGCCGGTCAAGGTGATCTCCGAAACGCCCGACTCGACTGCCGCGATAGCGAGGTCTCGATGCGGTCCGGTGCGAAGTGGTACGGAATCACTCGAAAAGAGGTGTCCGGAATACAGGATGCCAACCAGCCCCCATGGCAGGAAGGATCGCAGGATCCGCGGACTCTCGCCGAAGACCGGCATGACAGCTATCCCGGCTCCGGACGCCCGCCGGAATGCGGGAGCATTCAGTTCACTTCTCGGCAACTCCGAGTTCCTTCAACTTGGCAGCGACATCCTTACCGTGCTCGGAGGTCTTCACCTGCTTGTCGATGTGAAGAATCTTGCCATCTTTGCCGATGTAGAAGGTCCAGCGCTGCGGCACGGTGCGCTGCTCGTCAACGACACCGTAGGCTTTGGCGGTTTCCTTGGAATCGTCGCTGAGAATGGGATAATCGAGGCCGAGGGATTCGGCGAAGGCCTTGTTCCCCTTTTCCCCGTCGACAGGGTCGCAACTGGCCGTGAAGTAGGCGACGTCGAACTTGCGGATCTCCGCGCCGTCCGCCCGGAAGGACTTGCATTCGGCCGTGCAGCCGCCCGTGAAGGCCTTCGGAAACCAGGCGAGCACCACCGCTTGCTTGCCCTCGAAATCGGAGAGCTTGTAAGTCTTGCCGTCCGACGCAGGAAGTTTGAAGTC
>JAGRPC010000505.1 GCA_020439925.1 Verrucomicrobiia bacterium
AGGTGGCCCAGGAGGAAGCACCTCCCGAACCGCAGGAATCCGCTCCCGAGCCCATCGGCACCGGCGTCACCGGCGACGGCCCTCCCGATGGTTTTGGTCTCAGCAACCGCGGCGGTGGCGGCGGAATGGGAGGCCGTATCGGTGGCATCGGAGGCGGAGGCAGCAAATACGGAGGTTATGCCGCCAAGGTGCAGAACGCCGTTGCCAACGCAATGCGGCAGAACAGCACCACCCGGACTGCGGTGATGAGCGTGGATGTGAAGATCTGGGCCGACCCGCTCGGACGGGTCACCCGTGCCCAACTGACCCGTTCCACCGGCAACCCCGATCTCGACCGGGTCCTCCGAGACCAGGTGCTCGGCAACCTCCGCCTTCCGGAGCCGCCTCCGGCCGGAATGCCCATGCCCATCAACATGCGTCTCTCCGCGCGGAAGCCCTGACCCTGTCGCCACCCTGACCAAACCCTCTTCACTCCTCCTTTCCGATCCCATCCATGCGCTCCCTGTCCCAGGTTCTACCACTCGCCGCCTTCGCCTTCGCGTTTCCGGCTCTCTTGTTTGGTCAGGACTCCTCGTCATCCGTCCCCACCGCCGTCGAGGCTGCCACCGCCCCGGTGGTGGACAACGCGGCGACTCCGGCTTCCCCGCCCGTGGTTTCCACCAACGAAACAACTTCCGAATCCGGAGAAACCGCGGCTGCCGCCCTACCCGATCCTCTCGTGGCCCCACTCGAAGAGCCTCCCGTTCCGGTCGACCTGATCGCGGGAGGCGAAGCTCCGACCCCGACCGAGAGCGTGGTTGTCAACCTCATCAACCGTCTCGTCGAGCGTGGTGTCCTCACCGAGGGTGACGCGGCGGAACTCGTCAGCCAGGCCCAGCGCGATGCCGCGATCGCGAGCCAGAATGCGTCGGTCGCCGCCCTCGTTGCCGCCGACGCGGCCATGGCGAGCGAGGAGGACATCGTCGTGACCCACATTCCCGAACCGGTCAAGGATCGCCTCCGCGAGGAAATCCGCGACGAGATCCGCGATGAGATTCTCGCGGAACTGCCGGTGATGGAAGACACCCACTTCGAGCTCGCCGAGAGCGGGAAGGAAGCGGTCATGGGCGACCTCGAACCTGCCCCTTCCTGGCAGAAAAACCTGCGATTCTTCGGCGACCTGCGCCTCCGCTACGACTCGACCCGCTTTCCCGAGGGCAACGACAACACGGGGTCCTTCCCCGACTTCAACCGCATCAACACCGGATCGCCCTTCGATGTGGCAGGATTTGAATTCTCTCCGCAGTTGAATGTGGACGAAGACCGCCGCCGCTTCCGCATGCGGGCCCGCGCCGGCGTCCATGCCGACCTCGGAGAAGGGTTCATGATCGGTTTCCGGGGCGCCACCGGCAACGACCACAGCCCGGTCAGCACGAACCAGACCTACGGGGGGAACTTCGGAAAATACGACCTGTGGATCGACCAGGCCTTCCTCCGCTGGGACGGCGCCATCGGTTCGACCGCCGCATCCGTCTCCGCAGGCCGATTCGAAAACCCCTTCTTCCGCACCACCAACCTGATGTGGGACAACGATGTGATGTTCGACGGTCTCTCCGTAACGGTGACCCCCGAGTTTTCCGACCGCGTGGGCGGCTTCTTCACCGCGGGGGCGTTCCCCATCTACAATTCGAGCTTCAATTTCCCCAACAACGACCCCGACAAGTTCGAAAGCGCCGACCGTTATCTCTACGGCGCCCAGGGAGGAGTCGACCTCGTGATGGGCCGTCATGTGGAAGGCAAATTCGCCCTTGGCTACCACGATTTCGACAACGTCCAGGCCCGCCTCTCCGATCCCTACGTTCCCTTGACCTCCAACGATGCGGGAAGCACGGACGAACTGAGGCCGCCTTTCGCGCAAAAGGGCAACACCTACACTCCCCTCCGCAATATCACTCCCGATCCTCTCAATGGCTTCGGCACGAGCAACCAGTACCAATACTTCGGTCTCGCTTCCGATTTCGAGATCCTCAGCTACAACGGTCGGGTCGACCTGAACTTCTGGGAACCCTATCAAATCAGCCTCCTCGGCGAGTACGCGATGAACGTGGGCTACGAGGAATCGGAAATCGCTCCCGTTGCGGTGAACAACCGGGGTCCAGTTCCCACCGGGGGAGGCCCCGGTCAGTTCGAAGGCGGCAACACCGCGTGGAACTTCGAGGTCCAGTTCGGAAAACCGGTGTTTGAGAAACGCGGGGACTGGCATGCCTCCCTCGCCTACCGCTTCGTCGAGTCCGACGCCCTTCTCGATGCCTTCACCGATTCCGATTTCGGCCTGGGCGGCACGAACATCGAAGGTTTCACCATCGGAGCGAGCATGGCTCTCCATCCCAGGATCAACATGGAGTTGCGATGGATGGGCGCCAACGAGATCGCCGGTCCGCCGCTGAAGTCCGATATCATCATGCTCGATCTCAACGCCAAGTTCTGATCCCAACCGCCGCACGATCATGAAATCAAACTTGTTTCCCCTCACCGCGGGCCTCCTGGGAATCCTTTTCTCATTCGCCCCTGCATCCCAGGTCCGAGCCCAGGACGAGGATCAGGCCGCCGTCGAGGCCAAGCTCCGCGATTCCCTGCGCGGAGCGATGCTCCAGCTTCGCAATGTCGAAGCGGAACGCGCCCGCCTCGATGCCGAGCTCCAGGCCCTGAAGATCCAGAGCGAACGGCAGATCAAGGACCTCACCGCCAAACTCGAGGAGTCGCTGAAGCGAGCCGACGAAGACAAGGCCACCGCCGACAAGACCATCGCGGAACAGGCCAAAAAACTTGAAGAGGAAGGAGCGCGCACCGCCGCCTTTGCCTCGTCTCTCGAAAAGTGGAAGGCCTCCTACTATCAGATCACCGACATCGCCCGTGCCAAGGAGGCTGAACGGGTCCGTCTCCTCGACAAGTCTCTTCGCCTCGAACACACCGTGGCCGACCGCGAGCGACGGAATCTCGAGCTCTACAAGACGGGCAAGGAGATCCTCGATCGATACGAAGGTTTCGCCTTCGGTAAAGCCCTTCTCGCCCGCGAGCCCTTCACCGGACTCGCGAAGGTCCGCCTCGAGGAGCAGGTGCAGGACTACAAGGACCAGCTCGACGACGGAAAAGTGAAGGAAGGAGATCCGATTTCACCCTCGACGCCTCCCCCGGTGTCCTCGGAAGCATCCGCCAACACTGGAGACAGTGGAAGGGTCGAGGCACCGCCGGCTCCTTGATCCGTGTCCCCACGTGAACGCCGTGTGACAACATGGTCACACGATAACCGGTCACGGGACGGGTCCGCAGAATAAGTTCAGGAAACCGCCAGACGACATGGGTCTTCCATGACCTGCATCCGATTTTTGCATCTTTGATTCCCCCTTTCTCCACATGAAGCTAGCCTCCTTCCGAAGACCGGTTTTCACGGGCCCCTTTGCCATCTTCGCGATGGCCGCGACGGCGCTCGTTCCCGGCTCCGGCATCAACGCTGGCGACATCCTGCGTGGAGGAGCACCGGCCGGTTCTCCCGCGCAACGCGCCGCGGCGGCGACCCGGTCCACCGCGGCGGCAGCGGCGGCGGCGAGAGCCAATGCCCGCGACAACCTCGCCCGTACCACCAAGGCCGTGCAGTCCGTGCGGCTGGCACAGGCGGCGGCCCGGGCGGCTGCCTCCGGAAACAACGCGGGTTTCAACCCGAACGATCCCGGCAACCGGCTCCCGGACGTACCCAACGGACTCGCTGCCGGCGGCCTCGAGGTCGATCCCGCGGTCGGCGGAGGCAACGCCGTCTGGTCTGGAGCGAACCTGCCCACCGAGTCGAACCGCAACGGTCGCACCACGGTGAATATCCGCCAGACCCAGCAGACCGCCCTGATGAGCTGGCGCACCTACAACGTCGGTCGGCAGACCACCCTGCGCTATGACCAGAGCGCAGGGGGCCGCGACGCCAACAAGTGGATCGCCTTCAACAAGGTGAACGATCCCTCCGACGCTCCCAGCCAGATCCTGGGATCCGTCGAAGCTCCCGGCCAGGTTTACGTGATCAACCGCAACGGGATCATCTTCGGTGCCGGCAGCGAAGTGAATACGGGCACGCTCGTGGCTTCGTCACTGCCCATCAACGACAACCTCATCGAACAGGGACTCCTCAACAATCCGGACGCCCAGTTTCTCTTTTCCGGCATCGCCATCCCCGCGGGCGCCCAGGGAACCCCCGCCTTCAATCCGGAGCCGCCCAATCCCGCGATCGGTCGCTATGGCGATGTCATCGTGCAGAAGGGCGCCACGATCTCCAGCCCGACCAACGAAGCCAAATCGGGAGGTCGCGTCATGCTGGTGGGACCGAATGTCCAACAGGCAGGCACGATCCGGACGCCGGACGGACAAACGATTCTTGCCGCCGGGATGCAGGTGGGCATCAGCGCTCACTCCTCGAGCGACCCGAGCCTCCGCGGCCTCGACGTCTATGTCGGTTCGGTGACCCCTTCGGGAGGTGGTTCTTCCGCGGGACTCGTCACGCAAGGGGGACTCATCAACGCGCCCCGCGGCAACATCACCCTGACAGGGCAAGAAATCCGGCAGAACGGCGCGCTCGAGAGTTCCACCTCGGTTTCCCTCAACGGTCGCATCGACATCCTCGCGAACTACAACTCCATCCCCAACAGCGCCTTCAATCCCTCGAATCCTTCGTCGGGCACCGCTTTCCTCCAGCAGGATACCGGCACGATCCGTTTCGGGGCGAACAGCGTCGCCCGCATTCTTCCCGAAATCGGCAGCGCCGAAACGGTCGTCGGTCGGGAGCTCGCCCTCTCCTCCCAGGTGAACCTCCAGGGGAAGGCGATCCAGCTGGGTCGCAACTCATCCATCCAGGCACCTTCGGGTGATGTGGCCCTTTCCTCCGGCGAATGGCGACTCCTCGGCGTGGGTGGGACCAATCCGACGGCACGATTTATCCAGGCGTCCGGGCAGGTTTACCTGGATTCCGGGGCTCTCATCGACGTCGCCGGCTCGACCGCGGTGCCCGTTTCCATCGAGCAGCATATCCTCTCGCTGGAGCTCAGAGGAGCGGAACTGGCGAACTCACCCGTGCAACGCGACACCCTCCTGCGCGACCAGACGATCCTCGTCGATGTCCGCAACAGCGGCACCTACAACGGATTCAACTGGGCGGGCACCCCACTCGCCGACGCCACCGGCTTCGCCGGGCTGATCCAGCGCGATATCGGAGAATTTACCGCCCCCGGGGGCACCGTCACGATCCAGGCCGGCGAATCCGTGGTGATGCGCGACGGATCCAAGATCGATGCCTCCGGAGGATACCTCTCCTACAAGGGAGCAAAAATCAAAACCACCCGCCTTGTTCTCGGTAACCGTCTGGTCGACATCAAGGATGCGACTCCGAACCGTCTTTACGACGGAATCTACACGGGCCAGATCACAACAAGCAGCGATCGATGGGGAGTGACCAACACCTATGACCAACCCCTTGCCCTCACCGGCGAGCGATGGGAGTCCGACTACGTGGAGGGAGCTCCCGGAGGCAGCATCGACATCGCCGCACCGAGCATGGCGCTGGACGGCACCCTACGGGGTCACACGGTCGACGGCCCCCGACAACGGGCCACCGGAGCCGAACTCAGCAGCCTGCGAATTTCCTTCCTGGGCCAGGATGCGTCCTACCCGTCTTTCCCCGATTATTCTCCGACGCCTCCCTCGGTCACCTTCCGCGCGGAAAATGACCTGCCGCCTCCTCCTGCCTTTTCCGTCGACGTCAACGGAGATCCCGCCCCCCTTTCCACTGCCCGTATCGCACGGGTCACGCTCTCAACGGACCTGCTCGGAGAAAACGGATTCGGCAATCTGACCGTCGAAAACCCGGACGGAAATGTCACGGTGCCGGGCAATATTTCCCTCGAAACAAAAGACGGAGGCAGCGTCACGCTCTCGGCCTCGAATCTCACGATCAACGGTTCGATCTTTGCCCCCGGTGGCACCCTCACTTTTGAAGCCAACAATCTTCCCCTCTCGACCGTCAATTCCGCCGACTTCAACCGGGTGAGACCGTCTCCGGCAGCCGGACGCGGCAACTTCGTCCTTGGCCGCGGAGCGAAGCTCAGCACTGCCGGGCTCATTGTCGACGACCGGGCGAGCGGCTCCACCCTCCTGCCCACCACGATAGCGGGCGGTGACATCTCCATCGCGGGATACAACGTGCGACTCGCCAACCGATCACTCGTCGATGTGTCCGGCGGGGTTCAGCTCAGCACGCGGGGACGGGTTACCTATGGAAACGGCGGCAGCCTCTCGATCTCCGCAGGGAAGGACCTCCACATCTCCGAAGCTTTCGGGGGAAGTCTATCTCTCGGCGGCCGCCTGCGCGGCTACTCGGGTGCCACGGGCGGTTCGCTCAGTCTGTCCGCCCTCGCCTTCCAGATCGGAAACGGCAGGGCACCCGCCGGGGTGACCGGTCTCAATCCCTCGTTCTTTTCCACCGGCGGATTTTCCTCTTACTCCCTGCGGGGTATGGGACTTCCCGGGGCCACCTACGACACCGGAACCCCCGGAATTCGTGTCACTTCGGGAACCCGTCTGCGACCGGTGGCAGAGAGTTATCTCGCCGTTCCGAATCCCGTCGAAGGCGGCGGCGCCGACCTCGTGCGAGTGCTCAAACCCGAGGGGCTGCGTTCCCCCGTCAGCCTTTCCTTCACCGCCACGGGCGCTTCCGACTCCTTCAACAGCGGCTTTCCCATCGTGCAGGGTGACCTTGTGATCGGGAGCGGTTCCTCCATCGTCACCGACGGTCTCGGGAATGTGTCCCTCAAGGGAGAAACGGCGACGATCCTCGGCCGAATCGTTGCCCCCGGCGGAAACATCAGCGTGACGGGAGCGGGATCGTTCCCGCTCGCCAACGAGGCGGTCACCAGTGTCTATGTCGGGCGAAATGCCGTCCTCAACGCAGCCGGAAAGCCGATCGTCCGCGAAGGGATCAACGGTTGGCGCGAGGGACAGGTCCTCGCGGGAGGCAACGTCACCCTCAGCGGCAACCTCGTCGCGGAACGGGGCGCGATCATCAACGTCAAAGGCTCCACCGGCGTTCTCGATCGTCCGCGCACCTATCGCAATCCCGAAGCCACGCCCCTTCTCGGTCTGTCGGGCCAACAGTATGTCCCGGTTCGCTACGACACCAACGGTGGAACGATCACCCTGACAGGAGCCCAGATGCTCTATGTCGACGCCACCCTCGTCGGCCGCGCCGGAGGCGACTCGGCCACCGGCGGCACCATCAATGTCTCTTCCGGCCGCTATGTTCAGCCGGGAACGGCCTTCACCTCCGCAGATGCCAACCTCGTCGTGATCCAGGGCGGCCCGACTCTCCCGGCGGGAGGCCTTGTCCGCGGAGCGGGATTGCCGGTGCGAGATGGCGGCGGCGCTTCTCTCCCGGGGATCGGAAACTTCTCCGTCGACCGCTTCCATGAAGGTGGATTCGCCTCCCTCTCCCTGGGCGGAAACGTCCGCTTCGACGGGGCCGTTTCCGTGAAGGCCGATGCCAGCCTTCGCGTCGCGAGCGGCGGAGTGATCTACGCCAACAACCGCGTCGATCTGCGCGCCTCGTACGTGTCACTCGGTCAGGCTTTCCGCGCCCCCGAATTGGCAGCCGACCAGATCGTGCTGTTCACCCAAACCGACATCAACGCGATCACGACCCCCTACTCCTTCGCCCCCGCGGGAGGCAACGGAAGCCTGTTCGTGCAGGCCGAAACCATCGATGTCGGTGGCCTCTCCCTTGAAGGCATCGGGACCGTCAGTCTCCGTGCGCCCAAAGGCGACATCCGCGGCAACGGAACCCTTCAGATGGCGGGGAATCTCAGCCTCGCTGCTGGACAGATTTATCCCACCACTTTGCGCTCCTTCAATCTCTTCGTCTACGATCCCGTCGGAGGCTCCGGAAGCGTCTCGATCTCTGGCGGAGCCAATCGGTCCCTGCCGCTTTCCGCCGGGGGAACGCTCTCAGTCTACGCCAGCGAGATCCGGCAGGACGGAACCCTGCGCGCTCCCATCGGTTCCATCAACCTCGGATGGGATGGCACGGGTGACGCCCCCGTCAACGAGATCGCCGGCACCGCTGCCGCAACACCGACGACCGGACTCCTCACCCTGGGTTCCCACAGCGTCACCTCCGTCTCGGGTCTGGATCCGAAGTCTGGCCGGGGGCTGCTCATTCCTTTTGGCATTTCCTTCGACGGCAACTCGTGGATCGATCCTGCCGGAAACGACATCACGACCGGCGGCATACCGGAGAAGCAGGTCAACTTTGCAGGTGCCTCCATCGTGAGCGAGGCGGGATCGGTCGTGGACATCCGCGGAGGCGGCGATCTTTATGCCTATCGATGGGTCAACGGCAATGGCGGCACCCGCGACATCCTCGCCTCGACGTCCGTCTTCGCCGTCATCCCGGGATACGATTTCGCTTATGCCCCCTACGCTCCCTTCAACACCAGCGGCGGAGCCGACAACCTGCAGGGCGAACCCGGCTACGTGAACGGCACCCTGAAACCCGGGGACCGCGTCACTCTCGGATCCAGTGATGTCCTCGCGGGAGGCACCTACACCCTTCTTCCCGCCCGCTATGCCCTCCTTCCCGGGGCCGTCCTCGTCACGCCACAGTCCGGCGCTCCCCTCGGCACCCGGCAGCAGGATGACGGATCCAGCCTCGTCTCGGGATATCGATCCAACGACCTCGACTCCGGCCGCTCCGGTCGAACCTCGATGCAACGCTTCGAAGTCGCCGCTGCGGACACCGTTCGCCAGCGTGCCGAGTATCTCGATTACCACGCCAACACGTTCATCCGCAAGGCAGCCGTCTCGCGTGATTTCACCCCGCCTCGACTGCCACAGGATTCCGGCTACCTCTCCTTCTCGTCCACCGCGACGATGGCTCTGGCGGGAAAAGTGCTCGCGAACCCCCGCCCGGGAGCACGCGGAGCTCTCGTCGATATCAGCAGCCCGGGTGACATTCTCGTGAATGCCGACGGCAGCGGCGGCGGCGGCGGAGTGCTCGCCCTCTCCACCTCGCTCCTCAATTCGCTCAACGCCGAGAGCCTCCTCCTCGGCGGGCGTCGCAGTCTCGTGGAAGGACGTTACGAAGTTGCGGTCAGCGCCACCAACCTCGCGCTCGACAATCCCGGATCGCCCCTTTCGGGATCCGACCTGATCTTTGTGGCCCGGGATGGAATCACCGTCACGGACGGTTCCGAGATGCATGGAACCGGCAGCACCTCCGCCGATCCCCTCTACCTGGGAGAGGCCGGCAACCCGGGCAGCGGAGACGGTGCGCTCCTGCGCGTGAGCGCTTCCCGGAATGCGCCCGTTTCGCGGGAAGGCGTCGGCAATTCCGCCCTGCCCTCGATCGCCATCGGAGCCGGAGCTTTCCTCGAAGGAGGCTCCATCACCGTCGATTCCACCTACGCCACCTCGCTCGATCCGCTCGCGAGAATCGAAGCTCCGACGCTCGCCCTCAACAGCGGACAGATCAGCATCCAGCTCGACAATCCGGGCGTCTTGAATCCGACGGCCGGACTCGTCCTCTCCGGACAGGCGCTCGATACCATCGAACAGACGACCCGCGACCTCACCCTCCTCAGCTACTCCACCATCGACCTCTACGGCACCGGCGGGATGGGATCGAGAAACCTGGAGCGCCTCGCCTTCCAGGGCACGGCCCTGCGAGGGTTCAACCAGGGCGGCGGCGAGTTTGCCGCCATCGCCGACGAGATCGTCCTCGAAAACGCCACCGGTCGCGACTTCCCCGCACTGCCCGCCGCCCCCCTCGACGGAACGCTCCGATTCGATGCTTCCCAGATCACTCTCGGGAGGAACGACCAGCGGGTGGAACGCTTCGAAACGGTCGCTCTCAATGCCGATTCACGGATCCTCGTCACCGGCGAAGGAAGTTTCTCGACCGCCGGCGACCTCGGCCTCAACACCCCGCTCGTCACCGGTTCGGGCGCGGCCCGGCACGCCCTTGCCTCCGCGGGCAATCTCTCGCTCTCGAGGCCGGTCGGAGCCGTCGCCGGAGAGACCGGAGGACTCGGCGCCCGTCTCGATCTCAGCGGTGCCGGAGTCACGATCCATTCCGATCTCGTCTTCAACAGCGGAGAAATCAATGTCAGGGCTCTCAGCGGAGACCTGAGGGTCGGCCTGAGCGGCGACGCCCTCATCAGCACGGCCGGCCTGTCCCAGACCTTCCTCGACGTCACCCGCCACACCAGCGGCGGCAGCATCAATCTCTCGGCCGATGCCGGCTCCGTGTTTCTCTCGAGCCGCTCCACCGTCGACGTTTCCGCCCCTGCCGGCGGCGGCGACGCCGGTTTCCTCGACGTGAGCGCGCCG
>JAGRPC010000506.1 GCA_020439925.1 Verrucomicrobiia bacterium
ACTGGCTTGTCCTTTCTCCCTTTCCGTACGAGCTGGTTGATCGTGGGCATGGCGTTTCCGTCAAAATTAACAAAATGTCGGCATCCTTCGTGTTTCGCCACTGCCGCGCGGGGCGGAAGAGCGAACCAAATTTCCCGGCTCCGAGGACACCAAGGCGGGGCGGGGGCGGGGAATATAGACGGCCTCGTCCGGGCCGCAACGGAATTTATTTCAAATTTTTCGCTTTTGCGAATCAGGGGCCTTTCCGGGCACAACAGAGGAGCCTGCACAGGCATGAATTGCCCATCTCAGCCCCCCAGGTCTGGTCGAACTTCCCTGACCGGGAAGTCGAAGGGGAAAGAAGTAGCAGGAGGCGGATTTGAACCGCCGACCAAAGGCTTATGAGTCCTCTGCTCTACCCCTGAGCTATCCTGCCGTCCACAAAAGCGGGCGGTAAGGAACGGTTTTCCGGGGAAATGTCAAGCTCCCGCTTGCGTGAGAACAGGAAATCCGGAAGGCCATTCCGTGCGGCGTTCAACCGAGTCGGGCGAGGCCCCAGGCAATCACGAAGGGCGCGGTAAGAAGACTGACGAGCGAGGTGATCAGGACCACCTGGATCGCCACTCGCGGCTGTCCTCCGAAAAGACGGGCCAGGACAATCGGGAAAATGGCCGCCGGCATGGCCGCCTGCACCACGAGGAGACGGCCCAGATCCTCCGGAATCGGCAGAAGGAAAGCCGCTGCAATGACCAGGGCGGCGTGAAGGATAATGCGGGCAACGACACTTCCGAAACCGACCCGCAAGGCTCCGATGAGTATTCCTTCCCGGAAAAAACGTCCCATCGTGGCGCCGATCATGAAAATGGACATCGGCACCGCGCACCGCCCCAGCATTTCCATCGAGGTCTCCACGACGCCGGGAATGAATCGGTAGGTGCCGGTGTAATTAAGAACGAGGGCCACAACCACCGCGATGAAAGGACCGTTCACCAGAGCCCGGAACCCCGCTTTTCCGGTGAGAATGGCGAGTCCGGCGGTCCACATGGCCAGTTCGACGCCGATGCCGAAGATGAACACCAGTCCGGAGGGGCCGCTGTTCCCCGGAAAGAGTTCGAGGACGATGGGCAGGGCGATGAACCCGTAGTTCTGGATTCCACTGCTGATGATGAAGGTCCGCAAACCGGTCCCGACCTTGAGCCCGAAGGTGAGTCCGACCAGCCAGGCGATGAGAAATCCGCCGAAGACGAGGAGACAGCCCAGCCCGATCGCCCACGCTGCCGATGACAGTTTCGCGAGTGCCGGATTCCCGGGAACCAGAGAAAGCACGAGGCAGGGCACAAGCAGGTGCATCCCCATTTTCATCATCCCGGTCTCGGTCTCCTCGCTGAGCCATCCCCGGCGATGGAAGAGAAACCCCACCGCAATGACGATGAAGACGGGAAGAATCGCGGAAAAAATCGTGCCGTAGGAGGCCATGGGGCCGGAAGCAGTGAATGAAGCGCGGGACCTCAGGGCAACAGCACCCACGGGACGGCCCCATAAGCCGAGCGGAACTCGTCGGAAACTCCCGTGTCGCCCGAAAAACCCCAGTCGAGCATCTGCCAGCGTCCCTCAGGATCCTTCTTGAGCAGGGCGAGGAAATCCATCTCGAGGGCGAAAGCGGCATCGGGGTCGGCAGGAGCCTTTCCATCCGCGGTCGCCACGTCCCCGCTGAAAATCCCCCATCCCCTGTATGTTTGCACCTCGCCCGTGAACTGCACCCTATTGCCGATATAGGCCGAAATCGGTCCACGCATCGCTTCCATGATTTCCTTCCGTTCCGGCGATCCCGGTGCCGGCTCGGAAACCTGGACCCGCCCGAGTGTTTTTGTGAACTTCACCTTCCCCGGATCCATGAGACGGAGAACGCCGTCCCGATCCTCGGCCAGTTCGCCTTCGCCGATGAGCAATCCTCTCTCGTCGAGCTTGTAGATCACTTCCTCGGCCTGGTCGGATCCCTCGATGGTGTAACGGTGCACCAGCCGGAGGATTCCCCCGTCCTCCTGCCTGCCCTTCAGCGAACCCTGGGTTCCGTGCGTGTCGGGAATTTCCCAGGTCTGCATCCCACTCACTTCCTTCCCCTCGAAATACAGCACCACCCTCGTGGTCTCGTTCCCGGTCACGGATTCGAAATAGAGGGTTTCTCCAGCCGAAGCGAAGAAGGTGGAGAGCAGGAAGCCAAGGCCAAGGATCGATTTCACGGAACGCAGGTAGCCCGTCCGCGACCGCTTTTCAAACGGCGTCCACTCCGATTTTTTCCCGCGAACGGGTCAAAGGCCGGCCATCACGCTCCAGACCCGCACGATTTTCGACTTCACGCTGGCAAGGTCGGTCGCATAGTTCGTCACGAAGAACGAGAACGCGTAGCGTTTCCCAGACCGGGCTTCCAGATAACCGGCATAATTCCGGATCCGGTCCATCGTGCCACTCTTCGCCCGGATGCGCCCCTCGGCCGAGGAGCCGCTTCCGATGCTTTTGAGCGTGCCGGAACGCCCCGCCACCGGAAGCGAAGCCCGGAAGGTCTCGAAGTGCTCCCCCTTCGACGCGGCATGCAGCATCAGGGCCATCTGCCTCGGTGTCACTGTGTTTGCCCGTGACAACCCGCAACCGTCCCCCATGGTGAATCCCGTGAGATCGATCCCCTTCTCTTCCCAGTATTCGCGCACGGCAGCCACGGCGGACTCGGTGGTTCCCCTCCCCGATACCTTGACCCCGATGGCGCGATGGATGCACTCCGCCTTGAGGTTGTCGGACTTGTGATTGGTCGTCACGAGCAGGGAGGACAAGGGTTCCGAACTCTGCTCGTGAATCACCTTCCGCGCTCCGGTCTCTTCCCCCGCCATCGCCAGGAGCCGATCCGTGGACGCTCCTCCCGATACGGAAAGGCCGCTTTCATTCAAATACTCCGAAAACGAGCGCGCGCAAAACAGGGCCGGGTCGGGCAGGGCTCCCTTGATCGTGAAATCCCCGCTTCCAGAAGGCACCGTGCCACGGAACGTAACGAGCTTTCCATAGGGATCGGCGTAAACATAGCCTTGATCCCCGGACCCCGGCGCCCCCACACGCATCTCGTTGTAAAACTCGTGATCGGGCAGTTTGGGCGTGGTGCCCGTGAACGGCGCGCGCGCGCCGACGGAAGGCGTGCGGAAGTTCGCGTAGAACAGGTTCTGGTGAACGGTCAGACCACAGGCACCCGCCCCGTAGTAGTTGCCAAGGTCGTTCCACTGCCACGTGTCGGGCGTGAGCGCGGTTCCGAAGATCGAGGCATCCCCGATGACCCTGCCCTCGATCGAACGGATGCCGACAGCGGCGAGGGCCGCCTTCCACTTGGAAAAAGTCGGCGAAAACTCGGTCGCGGCCAAGGTTGGGTCTCCCCCACCACGGATGATCAGGTCTCCCTTGAGGACCCCTTCGGGATCCACTTCGCCCGTGGTTTCCAGACGGGTCACAAAGCGGAAATCGGGGCCGAGCACCTCGTTGGCCACCGCCGTCGTGATTGCCTTCATCGTAGAGGCAGGGACGAGCCCGTCGTCCATGCGGTAGCCCGCCACGGTCCCGGGATCGGCTTCGAGATCGACGAGGGCAAAGCCGACCAGCGCCGTGCGCAAGCCGCTCTCACCCGCGACCTTCTCCACCTCCGCGAGAACCTCCTCGACGGTGGAGGCGAAGCTCGGAGGGTTTGCCACCAACAACCAACCGAAGACCGCCGGAAAAATCCTCGCTCGACGAAGCGAACGTCCCATCGAAAACCCGACCCTCTTCATTCCCCGATCCAACAGGGTTCACTCCGAACCGGCGGATTCCTTGCCCGGCTTGGCCGCCTTGATCACAAAGTCGTCGTAATGAACGTCGTTGATGTTGGTCGTGAGGCTCACGACCGACTTGGTCTCGTGGGAAATTCCTTCCGACTTGAGTTTTCCAACCTCGTAATCGTTCACGAGCACCACCACCTCGTCCCCTTTCGTCCGGATGAGGAGGGTGTGCCACTCCTCGCGTTTCAGGTCGAGGGTGAAGTTCATCGTCTTGGTCTTCAACAATTCTTCGGTCGCCGAATCGAGGGTTCCTCCTCCCTTGCGTTTCTCATAGATCGCGTTCTCCATGGTTCCGGTTTTGGCATCGCTGACGCTGCCGCTCGTCGGGCTGATGGAGACGCTGCAGATGTGACCCGCGTGCGCCCCCGTGTAGTCCTTGTCGTCCATCCAGACATTGAATCGTTCGGCGGACTCCCCGGCGAAATTGAACTTCACGGAAATCTCGAGGT
>JAGRPC010000507.1 GCA_020439925.1 Verrucomicrobiia bacterium
CGCAATCATCCCCCCGAACACGGCGATCCAAATCACCTTCAGGCTCTCCGCCTCGGCCCCCGGCGCGATCAGCAGCGGGATCATCACCCCCCACCGAACCCGGGCCTTCGGTGGGAAGGGAGCCGAGGGGATGAGAAAGGGATTTCCTGCTATGGGGTTGGTCAAGGGGGGCAGTGGAATTTTCCGCCAGGGTTAGGGGTTCTTCATTGGAGTGATCTCTCGAAAAGAGTGTAGACGGTGATGCGTTAGGTTCTTCTCACGAGTGTCCTTCTTTCCCAGGTAAACATCTTCGGTCTCCCGCGACGCAGCCTGCTATCCGCGCGCTTGCTGTGGTTGTTTCGTTGCAAAGCGCCAGTTGCCCGATTCGGGCCGGGGAAAAGAAAAAGCGGTCTCATCTAGCAGACGGACGGATCAGGACGAACCGACCAAGGAAATCATCAGACGCGCGACATTCGTGAAGAAATCATGGTGGGTTCAAGCTCGGAAGTTCATGGGCTGGGTTGATCGTGCGATTGGCGGCATCTCGTTCTCAAGCCGCCTCCGGCAGGTAGATGAGCCCGAGCTTGTCCGCCGTGGTCTGTCCGGTGAAGAGCCGCCACAGATCGACGGCGAGTTGCCGGGCGATGGCCACAATCGCCTTCTTGCGGGCGGCGGCGCTGCGGCCGGGATCGCCCACCACCGGCAACCACTTCTTCAGCCCGTGGTAGTCGGGTTGCCAGCGCATCATTCGCCAGACCATCTCCACGAGCATCGCTCTGACTCGTGGATTGCCTTTCTTGCTGACGCTGCCTCCCCGTCGCTTGCCGCCACTGCTGTGTTCCCGCGGACAGAGGCCGGTGTAGCTGGAGACCTGCCTGCGGTTGGTGAAGCGCGACCAGTCGCCGACCTCCCGACGCAATACCTCGAAGGTCAGCGGTCCGACGCCCCGGGGGATCTGCGTCTCCGCGCCAACTTTCTGGATGGCCTCGGTCATCGCCTTCTCCTCGGCCTCCATCGGTTCGATCAATCGGGTTGAGAACCTTCAGCCGCTCGATGACCCACTTCGGTGCTTCCTCACCGATGAGCTTCCACGTTTTGCCCGTCCACCACTTCCCAGTGACGTGGATGCCGTGGGAGGCCAGGAGACTTCGTCCCATCGCCTGGAGACGCTGGCGCTCGCGCACGATCTGCTGCCGCTGCCGGGTGAAGGCCCGGTCGCGCTCCTCATCCTCGCTCTGCACGCGCACGAGGCTGAAGGCCTTGCGGTTGCCCCGGGTGAAACGGTCGAGCCGTTGGCAGAGGGCCATCGCATCAAGCCGGTCGTTCTTCACTCCCTTGCCACGCTCGTCCCAGTCCTGGGGTAGAACGACATAGTTGGTCACGCCCATCGCGGCGAGCTTGCGGTGGAGGTGGTAGCCGAAGGCCCCGGCCTCGTAGCAGGTGAAGACCTCGCGAGCGAGGCGCAGCAGTCCGTCGAAGGTCATCTTCTGGACCGGTTGCGGGGTGGCTCCGTCGAGCTGACGGGCGACGTAGAACCACTTCGCGTGGGCGTCGATGCCGAGCTTGATCGTGGCGTGGAGTTCGGTAGGATTGGGTTCTGTTGTAGCATTCATCGGTTGTCAGGTTGGGGGTTCTACCCCCCGCCTGACAACCCCATGCCATTTAGCAATCAATGAATCACTCGCAGAGATATCGACCGTTTACCGGTATTCTATACGCTATTTTGCTAGGATTTATTGGCGCGATTCCCGCTGGCGTGTTCGGGAAGGAAAAGGTGGCCTTCGTGATCGGTTGCGACTCGTATGCGAATACCGTGAAGCTCGACAATGCCGTTTCCGATGCGAAGGATATCGCCTCGATTCTTTCACAACTGGATTTCGACGTGATCTTGCTTCCGGATCCTGGCATCGAGGACTTTTACCAGGGGTTGGAGACGTTCAAGCAGCGCGCTGCTGACGCAAAGGTAGGGCTCTTTTACTTTGCCGGTCATGGTATCGAAGTCGAACAGAAGAATTACCTCGTCCCCGTCGATGCCAGGCTCGACCAGCTTTCCGATCTGCGCACCCAGGCGGTGAACCTGTCGACCGTTCTCCAGGATATGAAAGAAGCGGGGATCGATGCCAAGATGCTGATCCTCGACTGCTGCCGCGACAATCCGCTGACCCGTTCATGGATGAAAACGCGCAGCGCCGGTACCGGTCTCGCTGCGATTGGTGACACTGAATTGCCGTCCGCCACTCTTGTCATGTTCGCGGCGGCACCGGGACAACCGGCCCTCGACGGGATCGATGGCAACAGTCCATTCACCAAAGCGCTCGTAGAGACCCTCGGAAAGCCGGGGCTCTCCGCCTTCGACACTTTGCTCGAGGTGAGTGACGCGGTGGCGATAGAGACCGGTGAACGCCAGGTTCCATGGATCAAGTTCGACGGAGCCGGGCGCACCTTCCGCCTCTTTCAGTTTTCCAGCCTCGACCGACCGATCGTGCTACCCCCGTCGAAACCCGCTTCCATGATCACGAGGCCCGTGACGGAGACCGAGTCGACAATCTCCACACGCCAAGTCGTCGTTCCTGGGAAACAATTCATGCATATTCGGCTGGGGATATCAAAGGAGGAAGCCAAACGCCTTTTGGGCGAACCGGAAAAGACCGCTTCCTACAATGGCGGTACCATGGAATTTTACACCTATTACGAAAAGGGTCTGACTCTTAACATCGACGATGGGTGGGTTACTGGGCTCGATATCACGCTCGTTGACCGGGAGTCATTTGACCCCAAGACTAACAAAAAAACTCATCGATACTCGGGGCCGATCACGTTCGAGGACGGGGCATTCGACAATACGATCACCTTCGACGAGGTGCGTCGCAGGTTTGGTGAACCGCTTAGGGGGAATACGCCGGGTAGCGGCGAAATAACGGAGCTATACTACGAGGGCGCTGCCTTCTACTTCGGTGACACAGATCGCATCAGCGATATGCGCGTATTCATGAATGCACGCGATCGTGCGCGATTCAAGCTGCAGGCGCTGAACTCCGACCCGGTGCGAAAAAGGCAGGCCGAAAAGTTGATTTCCCTCCTTCTGTTTGAAGGCTATGGACCCGGAGTCACTGTAAAGGAAGTGGTCGAGGCCATCGGCGGACGAACCCTCAAAACGGAGGAAGAAGACCTCATTTCCTACACGCTTTTCCCTGAAGACGATCCCGACCTGGCACCTGGTGTACAAGGCCTCAGGATTCTGGAGTCGAAGGAAACAGGTTGGAATCTCTACAACATAAAGAAGGGAAAGATGAATCGCTATTCAGTAAAATCACTGAGTGCGTCGCGGGCGTTGAAAGAGAGAGGGCAGCCGTTGCTGGGATACATCGGGGCAAAGGCGAGTCAGATCGAAGCCGACCTCGGCCCGCCGATTGAAGATCGGCACGGGAACATGCAGTATCAATTCTCCGACGGAATGAACTCGGGGAAAGTGGATTATTTTTGCCAGAATCTATCGAATGGCGAGAAGACATGCACATCGATCAGTGTGGACTGGCTCATCTTCGATTGATTGCCGGCCGCGAGCCCCTGCTGCCGAATCTACAACTCGGGCCTACCAGGTTCTTCATCAATGATTCACTATTGCAAGACATCCCTTACCCCTCCACCTGCTCCCGACGATTTCTTGGCTTGCGATGGATGAAGTATTACCCCAATTTTCAACTATGAAGAGGAAGCTTCGAAGTTCGTTGGAAGAGTTTCGGTTTCGCGTGGGTTGTTACGCTCTCTCCGCGGTATTCTTATCGTCCGTAGCTTCAGTCGCAAACGGAGGAGTAACGGTCACCGTTCAGGAAACCACCTCCGGAGTAACCTTCACCGCCAGCGGATCATTGAATCTGGCTGGTTTGACCAAGGACAGCACGAATCCTTTCAGTTACTCACCCAGCATCGTACCGAATACCGGAAGGATTTCATTGGGCGCGGCCTACACGGGGCCTCTGATGGATGTGGGAGACAACTACCGCCCCAACGATGGAGAAACCATAACCCGTCCGTCCAGTTTCGGATCGGGAGCGGGAACCTCGGCGACGTTCGGTACGGGAGATCTGTTCTCGTTTATTCGCGGCAACAGTCCTACGACAGATCCGGATATCCTGAAGGTGCCCGATGGCTACGTATCGGGAACTGCGATAAACGCTACCGCAACGTTCGACGGTGCGACGATCACCTCACTCGGCCTCAGCCCCGGCCAGTACACTTGGTCGTGGGGATCGGGAGGAAATGCGGATTCCATCACGATGACCGTGCCGCAACCGGGGACTAACCCTCCCACACCCCAAGTCGATAATTCGGCTGAAAAGGCGAGACTTTCGAAAGCGATCAAAAAACTCAAACTAAAGGCGAAGGTGGCCCAGCGAAAAGGGCAAGTAGCCAAGGCGAAGAAGCTGAAGGCCAAGGCCAAGAAATTCACGAAGAAGCTGCGGGCGTTGTAAAAAGGGAGCAACGGCCGATTTGTAACCTTGGTGAACGGGGGCAGTTGTCTTCTATCAAATTTGAAGCGTGGCTAGCCAAGCTTGCGTCTTTCGGGTGTCTCGAATGATGTCCCCAATGCTTCACTCGTGCAGCCCCCGAGAAAACTCCGTCCTCTTGTGGGAACGACGTCAGTCGAAAAAAAATTTACATTTCACCGCGTGATTCAGATCGATTAGCACTCCAAACCTTAAGCAAGAATCGCATTCAACGGCTCGGTGCTGTCACCATGATGCTCGGCATTCACTCCAACGCCGTGGAGCAACGCCAGCCACGCAATGCAGAGAGGAGTGTTTTCTGCCACCACGATATTCTCACCCAGCTTCACTCCGGCACCACCGCCTGCAAGAATCGTCAGGCAGTTATCCAGCGCATGACCCGTTCGGATATTGCTGCCGTCGAACGCCCACCGACCCCGGGCCTTCGGCGGGAAGGGAGCCGAGGGGAAGAGAAAGGGATTTCCTGCTAGCAGTCAGTCAGTTAGCAGTTCACGGCAGATTCGTCACGCCCATCAGGTATTTG
>JAGRPC010000058.1 GCA_020439925.1 Verrucomicrobiia bacterium
ACAACAACAGCATCAACTTCCGCGGGGTCATTCAGTTCAACAGCCTCGGTAACTCCGGAACTCCCGACGGGTTTCAGACACCGTCTTCTCTCGCCGGATTCACCACGATCTTGACCGTTCGCGGGTCGAACTATCTGAACGATGACGGTGGTTACATCACTGGTGACGGTGGGATCATCAAGGTTGGTGGTGGTTATCTCGGGATCCGTGAACACAATCCCGAGTGGACCGGACAGATCATCGTGAGCGAGGGGCAACTCGAGCTTTACAGCGCCGGAGATCCCGCGGGACGCGGCACCCTTCCCATCATCCTTGGACACAATCTCTTTGCCGAACAGGCGGGAGAGACGGTTACCGGCAACAGCACCGTCACCCTCACCGTACGCGACGAGGGCGGATACCGGGACGTCTCGACGGTGGCCCAGGACATCATCGTCCGGAATGACGACGGGGCCGGATCCCAAACCAAGCGGATCGGCGCACGCTATCTAGCCAATATCGACGAGGTGAACTATGACGGAAGTCTCACGCTCCGCGACGACGTCCAGTTTTTCTATCAGGACGATGCGAGGGACTCCACTAGCACGACCGGTTCCAACACCCGGAACGACACGAGATCCAACGGCACGCTCGGGAACATGGAGACCGTGTTCATCAACTTCAATGGCGACATCACCGGCGCGGTAGGAAACGACATCACCACGATCGTGAGCCAGAGCGGTAGCGGAAACATCGTCAACGGGAGCATCACGAGCCCCTTCGATGATCTGGTGATTCGTGCCATCTTCGGCCTCAACGGAGACAATTCCGGGTGGGCCGGAGACCTCGCCATCGGCAACACGAACACCGGCGGAGACGTCGATACCCAGCACATTGTCGCCATCGGGAATCCTCTCGCGATTTCCTCGCTGAACAACGTCACCCTTCACAGCAACGCGACCTTCCGCGCGTCCGGCAACGAGGTCGTGATCGGAAGTCTCCTCGATGGATCCTCCGGGGTGGAACGCTTCCTCGAAAACTCCTCCGCCGTTGCCCCCGGGTCGATCACCGTCACCCAGTCGGTCGACCAGACCGTGAACGTCGTGATCCGCGACGGGGAAACCGTTTTCATCCTCCAACCCGGCGAATCCTTCCAGTCCCTCTCCTTTGAAAAGGCCGGGCCTGCCCTCCTCGGTCTGACCCAGGCCAACAGCTTCACGGGAACCACCACGCTTTCCGGGGGAACCCTGCAACTGGCCTTCGGTTCGGACCAGTCGATGCTTTCGGACACCGCCGCCCTCATTCTGAACGACGGTATTCTCGACCTCGCCGGCACGGTCGCGCACGGAGAGATCGTCGGTAGCACCGTGGTCAATGGAACCGTCGCCATCGAGCGGAGCGCGGGCAGTTCGGTGATTCACCTCAACACGATCACGAGAAATGCCGGAACCCTCCGTCTTTCCGAGGACGACATCGCCACCACCGACAACGCGAACGTCAACGGCATCCTGGGTGGCTGGGCCACCGTGGGCGGCAGTTTCGCCACGAACTCCGGCGTCTCGGATCCGGGAGGAAACGGAGGTTTCATCCGCGCCCTCAGCACCTTCGAGCAGAGTATCGAACGCCTTGGCGGAGGCACCGGCACCCAGGTGATCGCGGACGGGGCCGGCGACAACGTCAATATCATCGAGGGGGGAGCGATCTCCAGCCCAATCACCCTCGGAGTCTCGGGAGGAACCACGAATATTTACACCCTCCGGCAGGGAGCTGCGGGTGGAACGGCCACGATCGACATCGGGGGAGGAAACACACTTCGCATCGCCTCGGGCGGTATCATTCTCCCGGATGGCAGTGGATCCCTCGTCTTCGCAAATTCAGGATCGCTGACCGCCGGCACCGGATCGTCCCCCGCCACGCTTTTCCTCCAGAGCCAGGACACCGATCCCAGTCCCCTGACAACGCAGGCCCTGATTCTTGGAACCTCCATCGTCGACAACGGTGCGGGTTCCGTTGATGTCCGTACTGCCGGGCCCGGCTTCACCGTCTTCACCGGCAACAACTCCTATTCCGGATCCACGCTCGTCGGTTCGGGCATCCTGGCCATCGGAGACGGCGGAATCTCGGGCAATCTTGGAAGCGGAGCGGTCACCATCGAAGCGTCCGGCACCCTTGCCTTCAACCGCTCAGACAATGCCCTCGCTGTCGCCGGGGCCCTGACTGGATCCGGCACGATCATCCAGAACGGGAGCGGCACGACGACCCTTGGAGCCGCAGCAGGATCGAGCGCCCTCAACTTCATCCTCGCCCAAGGCGTCCTCGCCACCGGGGTGAACTCGGCCATCAACACCACAGGCAATCTCACCTTTGGCGATTCCGTGGGAAGCTCGACGGTCTCCACCCTTGATCTGACCTCGGGTAGCGCCTCCGTGGGGAGCCTGGTCGTTCAGACGAACTCCTCGAATGCGAACCAGTTGCTCATCGGCTCCGGGAAAACGCTCTTCGTCAACGGACCGGTGACCATCGGGGCGGATGCGAACGCCTCCACCACGGTCCTCACGGCAGGAGGAGGCGGGAATCTCGTCGTACAATCCGGAGGCACGAACTTCCAGGTGGGCGGTGCCACCGGTGCAACGAACGAGAACCTCGCCAGCATCGACCTCAGCGGACTCGCGTCCTTCACCGCCGATCTTGGGGCGGGTGCGTTCCGCATCGGCGATGTAAACAGCGGCACCACCGCAAACGGCTCGTCCCTGAGATTGGCCTCGGCAAGCAACGTCATCACCGCCGGAACGATCCAGGTCGGAGACGGAAGTGGTGGCGTTTCCCTTCACACCCTCACCCTCGGTACGGGCACCAACACGCTCAACGCCGACGTCATCAACATCGGATCCGCCGTCAGCCGGATCCGCTCCAGCGGTGAAATCGTGTTCGACAGTCTCGATACCACCGGATCTCTCAAGATCAGGAGCAGCGACGGCAGCGGGCGCGCGCTCATCAATCTCGTGAACACCACCGGAAGCACCGGTGGCAACATGACCGGCGAATTGCTCCTCGCCGGTCACTCCGCCGACCTACTTGCCAGTTCCGTGACCCTCTCCAACCGCACCGCGAATACCGGAAACGCCACTTCGCGTCTCACCTTCGACGAAGGCCAGCTGGACATCCTCACCCTCTACATCGCGAACCGCGGAGGAACCGGATCCGGAAATGCCATTGCCACTGTCTCGCTCGGAGATTCGGCCGCACCCGGGGTTCCCACCAGCAACATCGGAATGATCGAAATGGGAGTGAACTCCAGTACCAACGCCGGTTCCGTCGTCACCGCCGACCTCGAGATTGCTGGCGGACTCGTCAACGTGGGCACGGGTTCCGGCGTCGCCATCAACATGGCCAACGCGGTGGCAGGCCGCACCTCGACCTCCACCATCGAGGTAAGCGGCGGCATTCTCACTCTCACCGGGGATGTTGTCCGCTCAGGCGGAGGAGGAACCGAAGACACCAGTTTCATCGTTTCGGGCGGAACCGTCGATTTCTCGGGGAATCGCCTGGGAACCTCGTCCGAAGTCGTCACGCTCTCCGCGCAATCCGGAACGATCCGGAACCTCGGAGAACTGAACGGTGGCGGAACCTTTGAGAAAACCACCACCGGCACCCTGATTCTCGAGGGATCGAACACCTATACCGGAGCGACCACGATCTCGGAGGGAACACTCCAACTTGGAAGCGGGGGAACGGACGGAACCCTTCACACCGACAGTCTCGTCAGTATTGCAAGCGGGGCTGTCTTCGCCGTTCATCAGTCCGATCTCGTCGTCCAGGGAGTCGATTTCAACGGATCCCCGATTTCCGGTGACGGGGCTTTCGAACAGCGCGGCTCCGGCACGACGGTTCTCACCGCGGCCAATACGTTCACCGGGGGCGTTTCCGTGAACGACGGGATTCTCCTGGTGAACAACACCACGGGAAGCGGGACAGGCAGCGGTGCCGTCACGGTGAACGGCGATGCGGTCCTAGGCGGCAACGGCATCATCTCAGGGAACACGAATCTCGGAACGGGCACAACCTTGTCTGCCGGCGATCCGGCCGTCTCGGCGGGAATCGGCACCCTGACCTTTGGCGGTGATCTGACCCTCGCCACGGGCAGCACCTGGCTCATCGATCTCGTTCAGAACGTAAACGGCAGTTCCGATCTCATCGACGTATCGAGCGGCACGCTCAACCTGAGTTCCGCATCCCTCGGCCTCAACACGACCGGGGCGATCAATTTCGGAAATGTCTATACGATCGCCACGTTCAATTCCCTTGCGGGAACCTTCAACGGATTGAACGAAGGAGCCGTGATCTCGAACTACCAGATCAGCTACGGACAGGTCACCGCGGGCGCGATCACCCTTACCGCGGTACCCGAACCCGGGACGCTGGGATTCCTCGGTCTCGCTCTCGGTGGTTTCGCCTGGCGAAGGTGGCGCCGCCGCCGGGCCAGCTGATCTGTCAAGGTTTCCACCACTGATCGAGGAGAGCGCGAAGGCCGTCCGCCACCTTGTCCATTCCCTCTTCTCGAATCAGGTTGACCTTCTCCCCGGGATCGGATTGCACCTTGAACAGTCCTTCTCCTTCGAGGTAACCACCCCACGGCTTTTCACCATGGGGAACAATCAGCTTGTAGTCCCCCTGCCTTACCCAACGGTAAGCAATGTCCCGTTCCGGGTGCCCCAGGACACTCGCGTCGCCCGGGTAGATCTCGCCAAACACCGCCCGTTCCGGATTCAAATCGCCGAGCAGATCGCTTCCCGGCATCTCTTGCCGAGCCGATGCCGGAAGTCCGGCCGCCTTCAGCAGCGTCGGAACCAGGTCGATACTGCTCACGAGTTCCGGATGGTCCGCGGGGGTGACCTTCCCGTCCCATCGGATCAGGATCGGGCTTCGCAGCCCCTCGTCAAAGGGCGCGCGTTTGCTTGTCCTCGTGTGGGCATACTCCGCTGGCCGGGACTTCTCCGGTGTTTTCGAAGGGCTCCATCCATTGTCGGCGACAAATACGAAAAGGGTCCCGGCCGGGTCGCTGTTCCTTTCCACGAATTCGACCAACCTCCCGACGGTGTCGTCGAACTGGGCAATCGCCGCATAGTAGGGCAACTCGTGCGGCTTGATACCGGGACGCGTCTTCGCCATCTCGTAAAAGCGATCCGGCGAATCATGCGGCTGATGCGGAAGGAAAGGCGCGTACCAGACGAACCAGGGAATGTTTTTGGCTTCACAATCTCGAACGAAAATCTCGATCGGTTCCATCGTCTCGCGTCCGATGGCAAGCCCGTGATCTCCGTTCCCGTGAGCGACGATCTCCCCACTGGACAACTTTCTTCCCCCTCCGTAGGTCTGGGACTCCGGAGGGCCAGTGAACGTGGTCATTCCCTCGGTGAATCCACCGTTGCTCCAGTGCCCCTCCCAGAACTTTCCCGTCTGGAGACAGCGGTATCCGGCTCCCGTCAGGAGACGTGGCAGCGTGGGGATACGACGGATCAGGTCAAATTCGCCCGAGCGTGCTTCGACGTATTCCTTCGCCGTGGGGATACGGTTGAACCCGGCGTTTCCCGGAGGCCCGTGGTTGAAATGGACGAGATGCTGGTGCGGGTAAAGACCCGTCATTAGCGTGACGAGGGAGGGACGGCACACGCTTGTCGTGAGATACGCATTGGGAAAGCGGGCGGACTGCGCGGCGAGACGGTCGAGGTTCGGCGTGTGGACACGTTCGTTCCCCATGAAGCCGTAATCCGTCCAGGTCTGATCGTCCGAGATGATGTAGACGATGTTGGGCGGGTCGGCGCCATGGCCTGACAAAGCCACCATCAACAGGCATACGCACGACACTAGCCAGGCAAAGACGCTCGGCCCGCGCGTTGCTGGAGGGACGGCTCGAAACGACGGTCCCCCGACCGTGCTCGTCGGAGCTGCCTTTTCCTCCCCCCTCATTCCGGGATCCGGTTGAGCGTGTACCACGCATTCGGATGATCGAGTCCACGACCCGAGACCGACTTCAATCCCTTCGTGCGCAGTTCATGCACGTAGAACGGCTTCAATCCGGCGATCACCAAGCGTACACTCGTTGCATCCTCCGACAGAGTCGCCGACTTCACCGCGAGTTCTTCCGTCTCGATCTCCTCGCCTCCATAGGCCGACGAATATCGATAGGTGAACGTACTCATCGCAAACGCCTTCTCCAGCGAAGCCGGATCAATCGCTTCAGTGAAGACCAGCTCAAATCCATCCACCTTCGCCCGCATTTCCCGGATCGCGAAGGGGGCCTTCGCCAGCCTCACCCGGGAAAGACCGTAGGAGCGGTTCCCCAACGAGGACCAGCCCCGATTGGTCATCCCGACAAAAAGCGATCCATCGGGAGCAAAGCAAAGCCGCACCACGGCCGCGGGAAAACCGGAAAGGAACGGGAAACAGGCCCCCTGATACTCACCGCCGACTTTCTCGAGAAAAATCCGGTTCACCGCCGCATTCGTGAACTCGCCGACGAGGAACTGGCCGTCGAACGGTCCAAATTTGCCGTCCTGATCGATCACCTGCAGATCGGTCGCGCTCCGCCCCATCTTGTTGTAGGGCAGCCAAACCGCGGGCGGAACGAACTCCGGACATTCCTTCAACGCCGCGGGATAGGGTTGGTTTGGTTTCGGGATCACGGACAGTTGAAAGGGAGCCTCCGGCGACTTCAACGAACCCAGCGATTCCTGGTTTCCGTAGAAAACCCCGGAGCGCAAATGATACACAGGCGTGGCCGGGATCCAGGTGCCTTGCTGGTCGGAGAAAAACATGTCTCCGGAAAGATTGGCGCCGAGCCCGCACGGCGAACGCATGCCGAGAGACTTCGGCTCGAAATGCCCGTCCTTCCCGATCACGCCGCCCCAACCTCTCCAGCCCTTCGCGTTGTCGGAGAGTTCGCCCATCCCCAGGTTAAGGGTGACCCAGCGATTCCCCTTCCCGTCCCGCTCGGGTCCATAGGCATACTCGTGGTAATTACCGGAGACCCCCCATCCGTCAGCCTCCGTCAGATACTCGTCGGCCACATCGTCACCATTGGTGTCGCGCAGTCTCGTGATCTCAGCGCGCTGGGATACGAGGAGATCTTTGCCCTCGCTCAGAAGCCCAAGCGGTTCGTGAAGTCCCGAAGCGAAACGCGTGTAACGAATTTCCTCGGGCTTTTTCGATAACACTCCGTCGAGAAACCACACCTCCCCCTTGCGAATCGAAACGGCGAGACGATCGGGCCCGATCCATTCCATGCCGCTCACCTCGAGACTGATGCCGTCGCCCGGTTTCCACTCCTTCGAACGGGAATCGCTCGGCGAGCTCGCCGTGAGGATCTCGGTGACCTCATAGGAATCCGCACCCAGGACCACGGAGGCGCTTCCTGCCAGAAAAACCCAGTAGAGATTCCGCTTCATTTCCACGAATAGATAAAGGTCAGGGACATTCCCTCCCCCTTGGAATCGACCGCAACCCCTTCCGGATGGGTCACCACGGGCGCCGAACCCTCGCTCCAGGTCAGGCGACGCTCCAGTCTGCCGTCGGCGACGGAATACCGTTCGCTCACTTCACGTCCACCTTCTTCGAAGAGAAAGACGGGATTCCCGGCCTCGTCGAGGCGGTAGCCACGAAAGCGGCGGCCGGTTTCCGCTCCGGTTTCCGGCACTATAGTCGCCCGGTCGCCCAAGGGTTTTTCAAAAGGCGCATGACGTGAATACCAGGTCTGGTAGGCATCAAAGAAAGCGCCTCTCCAGACAACGGCGGGACGGGCTCCGGAGCCATCGTAGGCCAGATTGACCCCTCCGGGAAATCCAACGAGAATCGCCTTCGTCCCCGTGCCTTCGAAAAAGGTTCGCTGCAGGATGGGACGATCCGACGGCACCAGTTCGTAGAGTCCGGAAGTCCGGTCAGGAAAACCCTCGGGAACTCCTTCCCCATCGCGGATGAACGACCAGATGGCCGCGATCTGCCGCTCCGTATCACCCTCAAGCACATCCCTCACCGTCGCCTGCCCACCCGGCCAGAGCGGCGGCATCAGTGTGCCGGGGCGATACTCCGCCGGATTCAACAGATACGAACGGAACCACTCCGGCCGCAGGCGCTTGTCCAGTGAACTGAGATCGAGCGCCTGGATCCCAAGCGAGCGCTGCTCTCCCCAGGTATGGCAAGTGATGCAGTTCGTCCCTCCCACGATACCAAGGAGCTTGCGTCCGGCCTCGAGATTGGCGGAATCATCAACCAGCGACTTCGCATCGGGCCTCGCATCAATCCTTTCAAGCCAGTCTGCCAGTTCCGCGGCGTGAGCCGGATAGTTCGGCATGCGGGTCTTGAGGTAGGGTCTAATCCTGCTCCCTTCGGCACCGGTGAAAACGCCTTTCAGCCAGGCCGGCTGCAGTTTGAACCCGATTCCCGTCAGCGGCGGCGGCAGTCGACCGGAATCGCCGAGGGCCTCGTCCCCGACAAAGAAGGGATTCGTCTCCGGAGTGGGTCCCCCCGTGCCGTCGCGATCATGACAGGCATAGCAGTTCATCGCCGCCAAGGTGATCCTGCCATGGGGATCATCCCCCGATCCCCCGGCGGCGAGGAAGGCGACCAGGGACTCACGCTGACTCTCGGTGAGCCGATAATGAGGAAGACCCGGGACTGGTTCACTCGAGAGGCAATCGTGCGGTCCCGACTTCGCCGCTGGAATTGATCGCAGCGGAGCGGCTTTCACTTCGGGCAGTGAGTGACAGGCCGCGCAATTGAGCTTCGCCACGAGTTCCCTGCCCCTCGCCACGGCCTTCGCTTCAGACTTGGGCCAGGGCTTCAGTTTTCCGGCGTTGCCCGGGTCCGAATCCTGGAAATCGAGCAGGTGCGCCGCAAGATCGGCGGCCTCCTGTCCCTCGAGGGGGACATGGGGCATGCGTCCATCGGGGCGCCAGGTGGAAGGGGATTCCAGAAACGCCTGCAGGGCGGCGAAGGTCGTCTTTGCTTTGAAATCGGGGTGCGCCACGGCCAGTGGAGAGGTTTTCAAATCCTCCGGAGCATGGGGAGGGTGGAAATCGGGAGTCGGCGCATGACAGGCCACGCACCCCTTCTCGTGATAGAGCGCGCTTCCGCGCTCGGCGTTCGCGTGCTTCCCGGTCTTGAGATTCACGTTCTTGCCCAGGGTTCCCAGATAGGAAAGGATCGCGTGGAGGTCGTCGTCGGCGAGACCATCGACCACCATCGGCATGTTGGAGCCCTTCCGGCCGGATTCGGGATCGCGCAGAAAGGTGGCGAGCCAATCGCGATCGACACGCTTGGCGAGATCGACCAGGTTGGGCCCCTGCCGCGGCACAACCACTGCCGACCCTCCATGGCAGTTCGCACAGCCAAGTTCGGAAAAAAGAACGGCGCCACCTGCGGCTGTCGGAGTGCCGGCGTGGAACCGTTCGTATCCCACGACATGGGGGGCAGCCCGCAGGGCCGAAGTCGCCAGCAGCAAGAATCCGGGAAGGACCACCCAACAGGGTTGCCCCACGGACAAGAGACGGTTGAACACCCGCGTCCTCATGCCTTCGCGAGACACTTTCCGAGATAGTCCCTCGACTCGTTGATCTTGGCGGTGATTTCTCCCGCCGTCGGCAGGACGGGGAGGCCGCGAGGCGTCGGGTGCATGAAGATCTCCGCGAGTCCTTCGAAGCCGATCTCCTTGAGTGCGGCGAGAACGGGAACGTAGTCGAGCGTCCCGAAACCGGGCAACTGCTTCAGTTCCTCCTCCTTCGGCATCTGCTCCTTAGAGGACGGGTGATACTCCTGGAAATAGATGAAGGGCAGGTTTTCCCTGCCACAATGCCGGATCAGCGCAGGGATCTCGCCGACGGCGTCATGGAGGTGGTGGGGAGCGAATGCGATCCCCACAGCCTTCGAGGGATTCATTTCCGCAAAATAGCGGATGGAGTCCGGCGAGGAGAGCATGGAGCTCTTGTGATTCTCGATGGCCATGGTCACCCCGAGTTCCTCGGCCAGTTCGTAGTGCGGTTTCAGTTTTTCGAAGAAGGCTTTCACCTGGGCCTTGGCTTCGGCACCGGAGACATCGGCATCCCCCATCTTGCCCGAACCACAGACCGTCATGTGCCCGCCGTTCTTCTTCACCCAGCGCATCTCCTCGTCCTGCTTGAAGGGGCCGAGCGGGTAACAGGTCGAGATTGCCATCGGAACGCCGTGCTTTTTCAAGAGGGACTGGAAGGACTCATCTCCCATGCCCTCAATCTGCTCGCGATGGGTTGCGTGAACTTTCCGCCAGATGTCGACAGACTCGGCACCGGAGCTTTTCACCTCCCCGAGAACCTCTTCGAGCGGAAGATCGCCATAGAGGGCTGAGGAAAGGACGTATCGGATCACGAATCCCTCGGAAGCTGCCGCGCGAACGGCGGAGGGAACGACAAGAGAGGAGCCGAGGAGCCGGCAGGCATGACGTCGGTTCATGGAATCAGGGGATGATTTTGAAACGGAATGATGGGGCATTTCAGGACCGCTTCGCGGCTTCCTCCTCAAGCATCTTGATCCACGGACCAACGTAGTGACCGTTGTCATGGAAGGTGCGCCCGGAGACCAGGTTGCCATCGATGACACAGGGTTCGTTCACGTAGATTCCACCGCACACCTCGAGGTCGAACTTGCACTTGGCTACCGTCGCCATCCTTCGTCCGCGGACCCGATCGGCGCGAGCCGGAATCTCGACGCCATGGCAGACACTCGCGCAGGGTTTGTTCTGGTCAAAGAACCACTGCGTCATGCGGATGAGATCCTCGTCCTCGCGGATGTATTCGGGAGCACGCCCGCCGGAAAAGAGGATGCCGAGATACTCCTCGGGATTGACCTCGGAGAAGGCGAGATCGGCCTTGATCTGATAACCTTCCCATTCGCGAGTGATCGTCCATCCCGGACGCACCTCGTGCATCACCATCTGGTAGAGGCGTTTTTCCGGTGCAATCACCACGGGTTGGATCCTTGCCTCCTGCAGCCGATAGAAGGGATAGAGGGTATCGACGGTTTCGGTGGCGTCACCGACGACGATGAGGGCTTTACCAATGAAGTCTGACATGCTCGCGAGGATAGTTGGATTGACACGAAAGTCACTCCCCTTATCCTTCAGAAAACCTCAGGTTTTTCGTCATCTTGAAATTCACCCCCACAGGTTCAGTAAAACGGGTCGCGATTCTCGTCGAAACGACCCGCAGCTACACGCGGGACCTTCTCGCGGGAGTGAGTCGTTATCTGCAAAGTCACGGCCCCTGGTCGACCTTTCTCGAACTTCGCGCCCTGGAGTCTTCCG
Organism: Verrucomicrobiia bacterium; assembly: GCA_020439925.1. Classification (GTDB taxonomy): domain Bacteria; phylum Verrucomicrobiota; class Verrucomicrobiia; order Verrucomicrobiales; family DEV007; genus Arctic95D-9. The sequence continues at coordinate 11,309 of JAGRPC010000058.1, forward strand.
TGCCTCCGTGGTTGGCCGGATGGGACGGAGACGGCATTCTGACGCGCACTCACAGCAAGGAAATGGCCCTTGCGATCCGCGCCGCCGGCGTTCCGTCGGTGGAATTGCGTTCGAACAAGTTCACTCCCGGCATGCCTTTCATCGGCATGGACAACGCCCTCATCGGACAGGCGGTCGCGGAGCACTTCCTGAACCGGGGATACCGTCGCTTTGCCGCCTACGCCCTCGACACGGAAACCTTTTTCCGGGAAAGGGTCAGTAAATTCGTCGACCGGGTGGAGGAGTCTGGATGGCCCTGCACCGTCCTCCCCGCCCAAGGAGAGACGACGCCTCGGGACTGGGAGGCCCACCAGAAGCGTCTCGTGCAGTGGCTGGGTTCCCTCGAAAAACCGGTCGGAGTGTTCGCCACGAACGACCAGCTCGCCGTGCGCTTGCTCGACGCCTGCCGCCGCGCCGGAATTGCCGTTCCCGAAGAAGTCGCCGTCGTCGGGTGCGAAAACGAGGAGACTCTCTGTGATTTTGCCTCCCCTTCCCTGACAAGTGTCCGCTTCGACGGACTCTCGGTCGGCTGGAAAGCCGCCGCTCGACTTGATTCCCTCATGCGCGGCGAAGCGGACGACGGTCTGCCCATGCTCGTGCCACCGGGGGGCATCGAAGTACGCGCCTCCTCCGACGAATTCGTCATCGAAGATCCGGTCGTCCTGCGTGCCGTCCGACTCATTCGTGAAAAGACCTTCGCGGGTCTTGGCGTCGTCGACATCTGCCGTGAACTCGGCGTTTCGCGAAGCACCCTGGAACGCAGGATGAAGAGCGCCCTCGGTCGTCCTCCCAAGGACGAGATTCTCCGGGTCCGATTCCGTGAAGTGAACCGGCTTCTCCTCGCCACGGATTTGACCATCGATCTGATCGCCGACCAAACCGGATTCACGCACGCCCACTACCTGCAGAGCGCCTATCGCGAACGTTTCGGAATCACCCCGGGAGAGTATCGCCGAAGGAAGCGAGGCCTCTCCTGAAGCAACGCAATCACGGGCTATCTCCCCGTGATCCTACCCTGTAGTTTTCCCCGATGAAATGGATCTTTCCCGCTTTCCTTTTTTTCCTGACAAACCTTCCTCTTTTTTCCCAGGAGAAGAAACCGTCAGGACTTCAAGCGGGTTCGGCAGCGGTCGACATCTCTCCAATCGTGTTCCCCATCGCCCTGCGATCCGGCGCTTCGAACTATGTGCATGATCCGCTCCACGTCCGGGCGGTGGCTTTGGAAAACGGGACCGGGCGTGCCGCCATCGCCCTCGTCGATGATATCGGCGTCTCTCGGGAAACGACCGATGCCGCAAAAGCAGCCGTCGCGGCCAAGACTGGCTGGAAGGTCGAAGAGATGCTCATCAGTGGGACCCATACGCACACGGCACCCAAAGGCGGCGACACCAGCGAGGGACGCATCGCCTATGAGACACGCCGCCGCGAAGGGATGATCGAGGCTCTCACAAAGGCCATCGAATCGCTCGAGCCAGCGAGAGTCGGCTACGCCTCCGACGAGGAACCCGACGAAGTTCATAACCGGCGCTGGCACCTCAAGCCCGGCACGATGACTCCGAATCCGTTCGGCAAACTCGACAAGGTCGCCACGAATCCCGGTCGCGACCGACTGCTCAAGCCCGCCGGCCCCACCGATCCGGAAGTCAGTGTCGTCGATGTTCGAACTCGGCGTGGCAAGCCCCTCGGATTCATCGCCAACTACTCCCTCCACTATGTCGGCGGCATCCCGACGATGCGCGACGAGAAGGGAAAGGAAATGGGGATGGCGTCGGCGGACTACTACGGTGAATTCGCCCGCATCATGCCCTACCGGATCGGAGGCGCGAACCCACCCGCGAATTTCGTGGCCTTCATGACCAACGGAACGAGCGGGGACATCAACAACATCGATTTCGAGGGAACGCGTCCTCCCCGGGCGCCTTTCGAGCAGGTCCGGGTCGTCGCCGGGAAAACCGCCGATGCCGCCTGGAGGGCCGTGAAGAAGATCGAGTCCTACGAGGAAAATCCTCTCGTGGCGATGAGACAACGCGAGGTCGAACTGAAATACCGCAACATGAGCGTGGAAGAAGTTGAGCACGCCCTCAGGCTCCTCAAGCTGCCAAAGAACGAGCGGGAGAACCTTCACGACAAGGCAATCCAGTACGCAAATGCAACCGTGCAGTATTCCGAGCCTGACAAAACTGAAAAAGTCATCGTCCAGGCGATCCGCATCGGTGAGCAGGCCATCGTCTCCCTCCCTTTCGAGGTTTTGGTCGAAATCGGACTCGAGATCAAGGAGAAGTCCCCCTTTCCCCACACCTTCACGATCTCTCTCGCGAACGGAGGATACGGCTACCTGCCCCCTCCCCACCAGCACGATCTCGGCGGCTACGAAACCTGGATCGGGACGTCGAAGTTCGAAAGGGATTCCTCGGTGATCCTGACGAAGGAACTCCTCGAGATGCTCGCGGAACTGCGCGCCCTGTGACAAAAAGGGACCGGAAAAGCCCCTCCGTTTCAGCCGCCCCTCTCCGGAGGGGTGGCAACGAACTCGAAACCACATTCTTTACATTTTTCTGACTTCGTGGGTCAGGCTCATCCGTTTAAGGTGGAGTATGAGCCTGACCCGACTCGCCCCCGCCTTTCTTTCGCTGATTCTTGCCCTTTCCCCGATGACCTCGCCCGCCGCTCCCCGTGAGGCCGAATGGAAGCAGGTGGAGGATCATCTCGCCGGAGCCTTGCCTCAATCGGCCATCGAAGTGCTCGCCTCTATCGAAGCCGCCGCTCGCTCGGAAAAGGCCTGGCCGGAAGTAACCAAAGCGATCGCCTACCGGATTGTCGCCGAGACGGAGATTCAGGGAGACCAGCCCGAGGAAAAGATCCGTCGCTATGAATCGGCCATCGCAGGAGCACCGGCCGAATCCATCCCGATCCTGAAAACCCTGCTCGCCAGTGCCTACTGGAATTACTTCCAGCAGAATCGCTGGCGAATCCTCCAGCGCACGCGAACGAGCGAGACTCCGGGAGAGGACTTCGAAACCTGGGACCTTCCGCGCCTCCTCACCGAAATCGACGCACGCTATCGCTCCGCTCTCGAGAACGCAGCCGACCTCAGGCAGACACCCGTTTCCGACTTCGACATCCTGCTGCAAAAGGGCAACGTCGAGGATCGCTTTCGACCGACTCTCTACGACTTCCTCGTCCGAGAGGCCCTAGCGTTTTACACCTCCGCCGAGCAGGCCGGAGCGGCGCCCCAGGATGCCTTTGTTTTCGACGCGAATTCTCCTGCACTCGGTTCGACGACGGAGTTCCTCGCCTGGAAACCGGATTCGACCGACACGGGGTCGCCGAAACTGCGGGCAATCGGCCTCTTTCAGGATCTCCTGCGTTTTCATTTGCAGGATGCCGACGCTTCCGCCCGAGTCCTCGTCGACCTCGACCGGATCGAATGGGCCGCCGGGGAAGCCATCGGAGACAAGGCCGACGCTCGCGCCCGAGAGCAACTCACCGCCCTTCTCGCGGCACACCTCGAGGAGGAAGCGGGAGTCGCCGTTGCCAACGTCCTGGCCGAGCGAACGATGCAGTCCGGGGATTCCGTTGAAGCGCGACGCATCGCCAAAACGGCGGCGGAGCGTCACCCTGATTCGGTCTTTGCCGCGGCCTGCCGCAACCTCGTGAAACGGATCGAATCACGCGAACTCCAGATCGGCACCGAAAAGGTCTGGAACGCCGCAGGCCCCGAAATCGAAATCACCTATCGAAACCTCGAGGCTGCCCATTTCCGCCTCGTCCCCCGGGAATGGTCTCTGAACGGCCAACGCTGGCAGACTCCCGAAAACGTCGATCGGGAAGCCATCTCTGCCGCACTTCAGCAGAACCCGGTCGCCTCGTGGAAAAACGACCTCGAAAAGACGGAAGACTATCGCCAGCGCAGCGTGAGGGTTCCGGCCCCGGCCGATCAGAAGCCCGGCTTTTACCTTCTCATCGTCAGTGCCTCCCCCGATTTCGCGACGGACGACAACCTTCTTTCGGCGACCACGGTGTGGGTTTCGCCCCTGGCACTAATCAGCCGCCAGGCTCCGGATGGTGCCGAAGGATTTGTCCTCGACGCCCTCACCGGCGAGCCGATCGCAGGTGCCGAAGTGGAAATCTGGTCGGTCGATAACAACGGGCGCTGGAAACGCGACGTGATGAAAAAGAAGACCGATGCGACGGGCTTCTTCGAGGAAAAGGCAAAGGATCGTGCCGTGCTCTTTCTCGCCAGGCACGAGGGCGCCGAGATCGCCAGCGAGCAGATGCATCTCTGGCGGAACCAGAGCGAGGTCGATCCCGTTCGAACCTACCTGTTCACCGACCGCTCCCTCTATCGCCCCGGTCAGACCATCCGCTTCAAGGGGATTCACTTCCATGCCCAAACGGAGAAGAACGACTATCGAACCTTATCGAACAAAAAACTCACCATCCGTCTTCGCGACGTGAACGGCGAAGAGGTTGAAGCCATCGATGTCAAAACCAACGACCGAGGCGGATTCAGCGGAGCCTTCACGGCCCCCAAAGGCCGCGTGACCGGCCGGATGACCATCGAGGAGGGTGCCCACGGGTCCGTCTCGATCTCGATGGAGGAATACAAGCGTCCCAAGTTCCAGGTCTCGCTCAATGCCCCCTCGGATTCGCCGAAACTCGGAGAAGCCGTCTCGCTGAAGGGCCGAGCCGACTCCTACGCGGGGGCTCCCATCGACGGAGCCGAAGTGCGCTGGCGCGTCACGCGCGAAGCCCGTTGGCCGGGTTGGCTGCGCTGGTGCGGCTGGTTCTTTCCTCCGGCCAGTCAGGGGGCCAGGGAAATCGCCAACGGCGTCTCAAAAACGGCGACGGACGGCTCCTTCGAAATCCGCTTCACCGCCGAGCCGGATCTGTCCGTCGAGGAAAAGGCCGAGCCTTCCTTTGTCTTCACCATCCACGCCGACGTCACCGACACGACCGGGGAAACACGATCCGGATCGAAGGGGGTCACCGTGGGTTATACGGCACTGAAAGCGGAACTTTCTGCCGACGAGTGGCAAACGCTCACCAAACCGACGACCGTCGAGGTCCGCACCTCCAGCCTCGACGGGGAGGCACTCGCTGCGAAGGGCACGTTGACCGTTCACCAGCTTCAAGTGCCCGACCGCGTTCATCGGACTCGTCTTGAATCGGGACGCTGGCCACCACGCGACCGTCCGGCAGACGATCCCGACCTTTCCGACCCGAACCATTGGCCACTCGGCGAAGTAGTCCAGCGCGATCCATTCCAAACCGACGAAAAGGGCCTGGCAAAACTCGAGGTCAAACTCGCCGCCGGAGAATACCGCGCCATTCTCGAATGCAAGGACCGCAACGGTCGCGCCGTCACCGCTCTCCTTCCGATCCGGGTTATCGATCCCTTGGCGGCCATCTTCCCGGTCCGCGTGCCTCATCATCTTTCCGCCGAAAACTGGACACTGGAGCCCGGACAATCGCTCGAAGCCCTCTGGGGAACCGGTTACGAAACCGGACGGGCCTTCATCGAGATCGAACACCGGGGGAAGATCGTGAAACGCTACTGGACGGATGCCAACCGCACCCAGCAATCCATCACCGTGCCCGTGACCGAGGCCGAGCGCGGCGGATTCACGCTCCACGTCACTCAGATCCGGGAAAACCGCGCCTATCTCACAAGTCGCTCCATCTCCGTGCCGTGGTCAAACAAGGAATATTCGCTGCGCTGGGAGCACATGCGCGACAAGCTTGAACCCGGTGCAAGGGAGAAATGGACTCTTGTCGTCGATGGTGCGGCCAAGGGCGAGCCTGTCGAGATGGTCGCGGCGATGTATGATGCCTCGCTCGACGCCTTCCTTCCCCACACGTGGCCAAGTGGATTGAACGCCTTTTATTACGACTATTCACGACGTTACAGCCAGTTTCAAAACGGTTGGAATCCACGCTTCCAAACTTTCTCCCAATGGAAATCGCAGTGGGAGGGCGCCGCGATCCTGTGGCGACATTTCCCCTCCCTGCTTGCCGATTCCGGTCGCGGATACCGAGCCTTCAGCAAGAGCCCGATCATGGAATCTCCCGGTCGCCCCATGGCGCGCTCCGCTTCGGCCGGGATGGTGGATGCGTTTGCAGATGCAGCACCAGCCGCTCCAATGGCCGCCGCCCTCGCCGCCGATGAATCGGGAGCTGGCGGTGCACTTCCCGCCGAAGCCCCGGCGAGCGGTGCCGACACGCCTCCGATCGACTGGACCCAGGTGGGTGCGAGGAAGAATCTCGACGAGACCGCGTTTTTCTTCCCCCATCTCCTCTCCGATGAAGATGGCGCGGTGCGCCTCGAGTTCACCATGCCCGAGGCCCTCACCACCTGGAAATTCCTCGGCTTCGCCCATGACCGGCAGCTTCGGTCCGGCCTTCTCACCGGCGAGACGGTCACCTCCAAGGACCTC
>JAGRPC010000059.1 GCA_020439925.1 Verrucomicrobiia bacterium
GAGTTCTTCGATCGGGAGCACATCAATCGTGTTCTCCTTCTCTCGGACGGGATCGCCAATGTCGGCCCCTGTTCGAATCGGGAAATCGCCCGCCTCGGCCACGAACTGGCCAAACAGGGACGCTCGGTGACAACGATCGGGCTCGGGGAGGACTACAACGAAGACCTCATGACCGCGCTCGCCGAAGCCAGCGACGCCAATTACTATTACGTCGCCGATGCCGAGGCTCTGCCGGGAGTCTTTGAAAACGAACTCGGCGAACTGCAGAGCGTGGTGGCGCGGGGGCTCGTTCTGGAGATCTCCTTTCCCGAAGGAGTCGAACCCCTCGGCATCCTCGGGCGAGGTGAATCCATCGAGAAGAACCGGGGACGGATCGCCTTCGGGACCCTCGCCGAGGGACAGGACCGTGAGATCTTCGTCGCCTGCCGGGTCAAGCCCGGACCGGTCGGGGAGAAGGCCATGACCCTCGCGAGCGCGAAGCTCAGTTACGAGGGGGCGACCGGCGAAGGTATCGAGAAAACGAGCGAAGTGTCGGTCAAGTCGATCGACGATGTCGGTCTGGCGGAACAGTCCCGTGTCGCCGACATCACCGCGCGGGCGGAAATCTATCGCAACGCCGCGGCGACGGAGCAGGCCATCGCCCTCGCCGATGCGGGTCGGGGCGATGAGGCGAAATCGCAACTCACCAGCCAGATCGCGAAACTCCGTGAAGTCCAGTCCGCCGCACCCGCTGCCGCGGCTGCGGAGATCGAGCGCGAGATCGGGGTGCTCGAGGAAAGCCAGTCCCAGCTCGATGCCGACGGCTTCTCCAAGGAAGGCCGCAAGGCGCTGCAATGGAACAGCTTCAACCGTCGCAACGCCAAGCAGCTCGACAAGACCGCTCCCTGAGCCAAGTCTAGGGAGGTAAAAGGGCCTGTTCCCGCGGTCAGCGTGGACAGGCCCCGGATCCGGTGGGAAATTGGTAGGACCGTATCGCGCCCTCCGCGTTTTCATGAAAAAACTCGCCGCCGTCTTCGTGATTGCCGTGCTGGGACCGGCCTTGGTCCTCGCCTGGCTGGCGACGCGTTCCCTTCGGGACCAGGAACTGGTCGTGCACAGTCAGCGCGCCCTCCTTCACCAGGGAGCCACCGATGCCCTGGCCCGGGACATGAATCTTTTCTTCGATGAGGTTCGGGTCTTTTACGGAAGCCTCCTCGAGCAACTCATCGGGGAAACCGGCCCCGAAGCGCTGGCGGCAGACTTTGATGCCATCATTCGCAGCCGCTGGAGCCAGGCCGCAGTCGGGGCGGCGCTGACGGAAGATGGAATGTGGATCAGTCCGTCACCCACCTCCGAAGATCCTTCGACAAGACGGTTCCTCCTCGACACCCAGGCCTTCCTCACGAACCAGGCTCCGTCCGAGGTCTACCGGGCTCCCGCGACCACCGGCACGGTCGTGACCGTGGAGTCCAACCCTCTCGAGTCGCGGAGTGAAGAGGGTTCGTTCGCCGATTTGGGAAAAATGGCACCGGCGGTGCCGGCTGCTGCAGCGGCTCCCGAATCCGAAGCCGCCCCTGCGCTCGCCCAATCGGCTCCACGCCGGAAAGTGGCCGCGGGGGAACAGGCTCTGCGTGAGAGGGAGAAGCCCGGGGTGGGGGCTTTGTCAGGAATTCCGGCGCCGCCTTCCGAGAAGGATGCCTTCAATGGCGCGATGCCCCGCAACCGGAACGTGCAACCTTTCAGCCAGATCGATGCCTCCGGCGACAAGGAGGGTTTTGCGGGCTTCGCCCAGGCGGCCAGCGAGGCGCTTGCGGACAATCCCAACCGCCTTGCCTGGTCGAATCTCGAGGTGAGCTCCGGCCAGCTCCGTGAGCTGATGGGCGACGATGTCGAGGGTGCCATCAGCCGGTTCGTTTCCGGAGGTCTCCAGGTTCTCCTATGGCGCCGCGATCCGGCGGCACCGGGAAAGGTTTTCTGGGTGCAACTCGACCTCGCGGAACTGCGCGACGACCTTGCCGCGATCGTGGCCACGCGCGAGGCGGTCGCTGCTCCCGAGGCCTGTCTCGCCCTTCTCGACGCCTCCGGCGAAGTGGTCGCCCGCACCACGAAGGATTTCACGACGGACTGGCGCAAGCCCTTTGTCGCAACCGAGGTCGGGGAGATCCTTCCGCACTGGGAGGTCGCTGCCTATCTTCTCGATCCACAGGAGGTCGCCCGATCAGCCCGCGGCGCCCGGCTCGTTCTCTGGATGCTCGTGCTGCTTCTGCTGCTCGCCATCGGAACAGGCGGTTACCTGATCATGCGGGAGACGGGACGCGAGATGCGCCTGGCGCGGCAGAAGACCGATTTTGTCAGCAACGTGAGCCATGAACTGAAGACGCCGCTGACCTCCATCCGCATGTTTTCCGATCTTCTCGGCAAGCAGCGGGAACTCGACGAGGAGAAGCGCCTCGAATATTCCGGCATCATTTCGCGCGAGTCGGCGCGGCTCGGTCGTCTCATCAACCAGCTCCTCGATTTTTCCCGGATGGACCGGGGAGAAAAACGTTACCGGATGGAGCCGGTCGACCTGGGGGAAATGGTTGCCGAGACGGTCGCGGCCTGCAGCCACCTCAACAACGGCAAGGGAGTGATCCTGCTTCCCGGCGGGAATGCCGGAGAACCGGGCGCGCCACCCGTGGTCGTCACGGGAGATCGCGATGCCCTCTCCCAGGTGCTTTTGAATCTGCTTTCGAATGCGGAGAAATACGGCGGTGACTCTCCGGAGATCTCCCTGGAGATGCGATGCCTTGACGGCCGAGTCGAGATCGCCGTGCTCGACCGTGGACCCGGGGTGCCCCGGCGTCTCACCGAGAAGGTTTTCGAAAAGTTCTACCGCGCCGACGATTCCCTGGCGAGCGGGATCGAGGGCACGGGCCTCGGGCTCACGCTCGCCCGGCAGATCGCCCGCGCGCACGACGGCGATGTGCTCTGCGAACCCCGCGAAGGAGGGGGAAGCCGTTTTGTGCTGGTCCTGCCGCTCGCCTGAATTTTCCACCCGTCACCTGCGCCAATCCATGAACTCCGATACGAAGATCCTCATCGTCGAGGATGACCCGAGCATCCGCTTCGGGCTTGTCGAGGTCTTTGCCTCCGAAGGATTCCCCACGGCAACCTGCGAGCGGGGCGATCGCGCCGAGGAAGCGATCGCGGAGGAGCTGCCCGACCTGATCATTCTCGACGTCATGCTTCCGGGAAAAAACGGTTACGAAATCTGTCGCGACCTCCGGCGTGCGAAGTGCCGGGTGCCCATTCTCATGCTGACGGCCAAGGGACAGGAACTCGACAAGGTCGTGGGACTCGACGCGGGGGCGGACGACTACGTCACGAAACCCTTCGGCGTGCGCGAACTGCTCGCCCGCGTTCATGCCCTCCTGCGTCGCGCCCGGCGCGAGGAAGAGAGCGCCCCGGGGGCAGATCCGGCAGCCGGCGGAGCAGGAAAGACGTTTCGGGTCGGTGAAGCGTTCGTCGACGAGGGTTCCTGGGAGATCACCCGGCTCGATGGAAGCAGCGACCGGCTCACTCCCAAGGAAATGGAACTGCTTCGATTCTTTCACCGCCGCCCCGGAACCGTCCTCAGCCGCGACCTCATTCTCGACGCCGTCTGGGGAGTCCGTTATTTCGGGACGACCCGCACGCTCGACCAGTGTGTCGCCCAGCTTCGCAAGAAAATCGGGGACGCGGGATCGTCGCCCCGCTTCCTGAGAACAGTGCACGGCGTCGGGTATCGACTCGACCAGCCGGAGTAAGGAAAGTGAGCGTTTTGGGGCGTTGAAGTCCGCCGGGCCTCAATGTTCGATTTCCTCCTCCTTCGGCTCGGGCAGCCAGAAGGTGAAGATGACTCCGATGAGGGCGTAAACACCGGCGACGATGGCCCCGTTCTTGGCGAGGGCGGCGACCGGTTGGCCCGCCGAGAGGGAGAGCGTGATGAAAGCCGCGGCCGTGCCGAGAATGCGGCCCCCGATATTCGCCGCGAAACTCTCGCCGGTGCCGCGCAGGTGCACGGGGAAGACGAGCGGGATGTAGTTCCCCCAGAAGCTGAACTGGGCCACGACGAGGATGCCGCAGACAAAGATGCCCCACTTGATCATGGAGAGACTGCCCTCCGTCTCGAGCGAGCCGGAAACCCAGAAGAAGAAGGCGGGCACGATGATCATCGAGGGAATGAGGAAGAGGCGCAGCATGGCGCGGCGGCTCACGATGACGACGGCGAGGAGGGCGAAGAGAACGCGCCCGACGAGGCCTCCGATTTCCTGCCATTTCGTGACCGTGGAAGTCTGCTTGTCGCTCGCGTTCCCGGAGGCCTGCTTGACCGTCTTGGTGAGCAGGGCCTCGGAGGGCGCAGGCTCGCCCTTGGCGGTGGCCGCCTCGATGGCCTTGGCCTTGGCCGCCTCGCCGGCCTCGTTGGCGACGGCCTTGATCTCGACGTGACCCCGGGGCCAGGCAAGGACCTGGGGAAGCTGCTGGATGGCACCGAAGGCGAGGCCGTAACTCGCCGCGAAGATCAGTGTGGTCACGACCGTGGTGCGGATAAGCTCGGGGCTGAAGAGTTCGCGGATGCTGGGCCGCTTCAGCTTTCCCTCGGCCTTCTTCTTCGCCCAAGCCGGAGACTCGGGGAGGAAGGGGCGGATGAGAATGAGCGGGATCGCCGGGATGACACCGGAGATGAGGGTATAGCGCCATGCCTCGTGTCCTCCGTGTATCGAGGGGAGGCTGTTGGCATAGACGGCGGCGTAGTAGTTGGCGAGGGCGACGAGGAGACCGCCGATGGACGAGAAGGCCTGGGTGTAGCCGAGGACCTTTTCGCGTTGCTTGTGATCGGTGAAAAGTTCGGCAAGCCAGGCGACTGCGGCGACGAATTCCACGCAGACACCGATGAAGACGAGGCAGCGGAAGAAGAGGAGCTGGGGCAGGGTTTCCGCGAGGGAACCCGCGGCGAAGGCGGCGAAGGCGTAGAGGAGAATGGAGAAGGTGAGGACGCGGCGGCGACCGAGCTTGTCGGTGAGATAGCCGCCGAGGAGCCCGAAAACGCCACCGGCGATGGCGGGGACGAAGAAAAGGGTGCGCGCCCATTTCACATACATCTCACCTCCGGGTGCCCAGAGGGCGTTGGCGTCGGCCGGGGCCATTCCGCCTGAGATCAAATCCTGAACGAGCGGGGCGCTCAGAGAGGCGATCACCGGCTTGATGATCAGCGGCAGCATGAGCAACTCGTAGATGTCGAAGGCGAAGCCGATCGAGGCGATGATGCAGATGAGCCAGCGGGTCAGGCCCATCCCGGAAGCGGGGGTGGAGAGCGCGTTCAAGGTGGTGCGAGTCTAGCAGGGCGGGTGGATGCGGCAACGAAAAAGGCGCCCCAGTCCCGGCGGGATCACGCGTTGAAGCGCTCCAGTTCCAGGATCTTGAACTGTTGTCCCATCATCGAGGGATGGGTGAGGGTCTGGAATTGTCGCAACCGCTTTGCGGTCGCCGGGCCGGGAGCCTGTCCCTCGAGCGAGAGCAGCCATGGCTTCGCCGCCTCGATGAGAAAGTGATGCTGGTCGGTGAAGCGTCGCCGGGCCAGTCCGAGGCGGAGGGCGGCTTCCTCGACACGGGTGAAGTCGACGTCGGCGGTGAGATCCTGCTCCCCGGGAAAGGCGAAGGGATCGTTCCCGCTGCGATGGGCGTGGTAACAGCGGAGTGTGCCGTCGCGGCGTTCGGGCGGGTAGTAGTCGTCGCGTTCGTGCCCGTAGTCGATGATCCACCAGAGGCCCTGTTTGAAGAGGGTGGCGGCTTCCGCCATCCAGGAATCGACCGCTAGGCAGACTTCAGTCCGGTAACCTTCGGGATAGTTCGTTCCGAGATCGGCGGCAAAGGCGGCAAGTTCGGGGCGCAGTTCATCGGGGCTCCATGCCGGCCGGCCGGTCGGTCCGTCCCAGGCGACCCGAAGCTCCCGCCAGCGCCCCGATTCGAAAGTGATCAGGTCCACGGGGAAGGCGTCCAGAAGTTCGTTGCAGACAAAAAGGCCGACCTCTGCACGCGCCTCCTCGAGGGAAGGGGCGATCCGGATTTCCTCTACTGGATCGAGGGAAAACGATCTCTCAAGAAACTCGCGCAGGGCGGGTCGCGGTTCGACGAGGCGGTATTCGAAGTTCCCGGCAAGAGGAGAGCCGCTTTCCCGGAGAGCGGCGACGATATCCCGGGCCAGCCTTCCGTCGTGGCCTCCCTGTTCCACGATCACGAACGGGGAGGGGCGCTTGTATCGCCCCTCCCACTCGTGCACGATCCGCTGCGCAAGGAGGAAGCCGAAGGTCTCGCCCACGGAGACGCTCGTGAAAAAATCTCCGCTTCGCCCCACCTCCCGGAATCCCGCCTCGTCGCCGCGGCGCGAGTAATACCCCAGTCCGGGATCGTAGAGGACGAGATCCATCCATTCAGAAAAGGGGATGGAACCCTTACGACTTTCCGAAATTCTTTGAAAGACGAGATCGAAAAGAGGCGTATCTTGGCGGCTGGAGGTGTCTCCCGTTGTCATGGGCACGGCTGACACCCTAGTCGCTCCGAACCCCGATTTCAGCAATCTTCCGTGTCCCAGGATTTCGAAGACATCGATTTTGACTCGGTCGGTCACGGCAGACGGGATGACGCCCCCCGTCCCGTGATCGATCTCCCGCCCATCAGTGAGCGGGCGAAGCAGCGTGCCAAGCGCCGTCGGCGCGTCGTCTTCTGGCTGAAATTCTTCGGGTTTTTCTTCATCCTCGGACTGGTTGTCGCGGCGATCGGGGTGGTGGGAGCCTTCTTTTACCTGAAACCCCGTTACGACCTCGCCCAGACCTTCGATCTCTCCGAACTGGAGGAAGTGGAAGTGGCGAGCCGCATCTTCGACCGGAACGGGAGGGAACTGGGGCGCATCTTCGTGCAGAACCGCCGTCCTGTCGCCCTCGACAATGTTTCGAAGCACTTCGTCAACGCGCTCCTCGCTGCGGAGGACAGCCGCTTTTACCAACACGACGGGGTCGACTACGTCGGTATCCTCCGGGCCCTCTATTACAGCCTCCGTTCGAAGGGCTTCAACCAGGGTGCCTCGACCATCACCCAGCAGCTCGCCCGCCAGACCTTCGAGCTGAAGGACCGCACCCTGAGCCGGAAATTCACCGAAATCTTCCTTGCCCAGCGCATCGAGAAGCGCATCGCGAGCAAGCAGCGGATCCTCGAGCTCTATGTGAACCGCATTTATTTCGGGGGGGGATACTACGGTATCGCCGCCGCTTCCGAAGGGTATTTCGGAAAGGATCCCGCGCATCTCTCCGTTGTCGAGGCCGCGACCCTCGCATCGACCATTCCGAACCCCTATCACCGTTCCCCGCGCAGCTTTCCCGAGACTTCGAAAAAGTGGCGGGACCACGTCCTCGAACGCATGGCCGTGGAAGGTTACATCGACAACGACACCTGTGATCGACTGCAGAAGACCAAGGTTGAGATTGCAGCCAAGACAAACATCACCGGCAAGTCGGCCTTCGTTTATGAAAAGGTCCGGCAGGAGGTCATCGATTTGCTGGGGTATGAGGCGGTCTCCAAGGGAGGGTTCGCCATCCACACCACCATTGACGGGGCGCTCCAGGAGCAGGCCGAGGCCGCCCTTCGCGACCAGCTTGCGAAGATCGAGCAGCATCCCGACTTCAAACAGGAGACCCTCGAGCAGTACAAGTCGAAGAAAGCCGCCTTCCAGGAGTCGGCCCATCCCGACCAGACCTTCCCGGCGCCGAAGTATCTGCAGGGAGCCCTTCTCCTCATCGACAACAAGACCGGCGCGGTCCTCGCCCGGGTGAGCGGACGCGATTTCAACGACAGCATGTTCGACCGGGTCTCGCAGGGGCGTCGTCCTACCGGCACCGCCTTCATGCCCTTCGTCTACGCGGCGGCCTTCGAGTCCGGTTATTTCCCCGGCACCCTTGTCGACGATACCCCGATGGACACTCGTCAAGTCATGGTCGGCGGCACCACCGGCATCCTCGGAGAGTGGGGCGTCGAGACCTTCGACAACGTCTACGAGAACGTCATCACCTCGCGCCGGGCTCTCGCCAAGGGCAAGAACGCCGCTACCGTGCGCATGGGTCAGAAGGTCGGTACCGAGGCCGTCGTGAAGCTTGCCCAGAACGCGGGCATGTCGTTTGAAGGCGACCTGCAGAAGTTCAACGCCACCTTCCTCGGCCGCAACCCGAGCTCGCTCGAGGAACTCTGTCTCGCCTACACGATCTTCCCCAACAACGGGCGTCGGGCGGAGAAAACGCACATTATCGCGAACATCCGCGACAGCCTCGGCAACATCATCTATACCCCGAACATCGCGATGCACGGGGTGCAGTCCATCGACCGCTACACCGCCCACCAGATCAACAGCACCCTGGCGGATTCCTTCACCTACGGGAATGCCGCCAAGGCGAAGGAGAAATTTGGTCTCGGCGAGTATCCCGTCGCCGGGAAGACCGGGACCGAGTACGACTTCACCGACAACTGGTTCGCCGGCTACACCTCCGAGATCACCTGCGTGGTCTGGGCCGGATTCGACCAGAGCGGGACGATCTATCCGGGTGCTTTCAGCTCAGACACCGTCCTGCCAGTGTGGTCCTCCGTGATGAACGCCGCGGCGAAGAAGTTCGAGCCGAAGGCCTTCCTTCCCCCTCCCGATGCGCAGCAGGTCGAGATCTGCCTGAAATCCGGCGAGCTCGCTTCGGACGACTGTTATGAGGTCGTGCAGAAGGGCGAGGGCATTGCCTCGCAGGTGCGCTGCACCTACACCGAGTATCTCCGTCCCGGCACCAACCTCGAGATGATCTGCCACATCCACGGCCGCGGTCGCAGCCGCCTGCAGAAGGAGATGACGCAGCGACGCAACAAGGACGGTCTCCTTCGCCCCGACTTCGTCGTGCAGGAGCATACCCAGCCGGTCCTGCCCATCGCGCCGACGGTGATCGGAACGAACGATCCCTACAATTCCCTCGCGCCGGTCATCCGCGCACGTGTCGCCCCGGTCGTTGCGGAGATCGTCGCCCAGCCGACCACGGAGGGCGAGGGGACCGCCGAGGGCGGAGAGGAGATCGGCAACAACGGCCTTCCCGTGGCCCGGCCCGTTCTGACGGAGACCGACACCGAGGACCTTCCCGCCCAGCGGGTCGAACTGCCGCGTCCGCGGGCCATTCCCTTCGACTGATCGTCGGATCGAAGTTACGGAGCAGCGGGGTTACGTCTCCGCGGCCGGAAACACCGCCTTTGCGTGATCATCGCGGCCTGACAAGGTGACGCCTTTTTGCTAGCGTCCCGATCATGCTGACCGTCATCAAGCTGCTGGTGTCCGCTGGACTGATCTATGCGGTGAACGAAATCGTCATCGCTCGGAGTCGGCCCTTTCTCGGCAGCCTCGTTGCCTCGCTGCCGCTCGTCAGTCTCATCACCTTCGTTTGGATCTGGTACGGCATGTCGGGAAATCCCGAGGCGCGGATGGAAAAGCTCGCCTCCCATTCCGCCGGCGTCTTCTGGTTCGTGCTCCCGAGCCTGCCGATGTTCCTCGTTTTCCCCTGGCTGCTTCGGAAAGGGATCACCTTCTGGCCCTCCCTCCTGATCTGCTGCTTCCTCACCATGCTCCTCTACGCCGGCATGGCCGCCCTCCTCAAACGATTCGGTATTGTCCTCTGAGATGAAAAAGACCCTTTCCTGCCTGCTCGTCCTTTTTCTCACCGGTAGCTTCCTCCGTGCGGAGGAGAAGCGCGACCGTCCGCCGAACTTCATCGTCATCTTCTGCGACAATCTCGGCTACGGCGACATCGAGCCCTTCGGGTCCACCCTTCACCGCACCCCTGCGCTGAACCGCATGGCCGCGGAGGGGCGGAAATTCACCCACTTCTACGTGAGCGCCGGCGTCTGCACCCCCTCGCGCGCTTCGATCATGACCGGCTGTTACGCACAGCGCGTCGGCATGCATCTCAATCCCCGCGACACCCATGTCCTGCGCCCCGTTTCGCCCTACGGACTTCATCCCGATGAGGTGACCCTCGCCGAGGCCCTCAAGTCGGCCGGCTACACCACCGCCCACATCGGCAAGTGGCACCTCGGCGACCAGCCCGAGTTCCTTCCGACCCGCCAGGGATTCGACTTTTTCTACGGCATTCCCTACTCCGACGACATGACCGAGCGGACCTGGGACAAGGACGGATCGCACTGGCCGCCACTGCCCCTCATGCGGGGGGAGAAAGTGATCGAGGCGCCCGCCGATCGCGACACCCTGACAAAACGCTACACCGAGGAAGCCGTCGCCTGGATCGAGGAGAATCGCGAGCGTCCCTTCTTTCTCTACCTCCCCCAGGCCATGCCCGGCAGCACGGCCACTCCTTATTCGAGCGAGGCCTTCCGGGGCAAGAGCAGGAACGGTCCCTGGGGTGACTCCGTCGAGGAGCTCGACTGGTCCGCCGGCGTCATCCTCGACAAGCTCGTCGAGCTCGGCATCGAGCGGGATACCCTTGTCGTCTGGACCTCCGACAACGGTTCGCCCCTCGCAAAGGATCCCGCCGATCTCAGCCGCGGTTCGAATCTGCCCCTCTCCGGTCGCGGTTACACCACCAGCGAGGGCGGCTTCCGCGTTCCCTGTCTCGCGTGGTGGCCCGGACACGTCCCCGCCGGGACCGAGTGCGCCGAGCTCAGTTCGACCATGGACCTCTATCCCACCTTCGTGAAGCTCGCCGGAGGGACGCCCGATGCCGTGAAACGTGACGGGCACGACATCTCACCCCTCCTTCTCGGGGAAAAGGGTGCGGTCAGCCCGTGGGAGGTCTTCGCCTACTACGAACTCGACCAGCTCCAGGCCGTGCGCTCCGGTCCGTGGAAACTCTTCCTGCCGCTCGAGAGCTACGCCAAGCATCCCGTCTTCCGCAAGGGCGGGGAGAACGGACCCGCCCTCTTCAACGTCGTCGAGGACATCGACACCTCCGACGACGTTGCCGCCCGGCATCCCGAAATCGTCGCGCGACTCACCGCCCTCGCCGACCAGGTGCGCGCCGATCTCGGCGATTCCGGCAAGACCGGTGCCGGACAGCGCCCCCCCGGCAAAGTCGATCATCCCCGGGCCGTGCTCCGCGAGCCGTGAACGGCGATCCGGTAAACCCTCACGCCGCGAAACTCTCGCCGCACGAGCAGGTCACCACCGCGTTCGGGTTCTTCACCTTGAAGCCGCCCTGCTGCAGGTCGTCGCTGTAGTCCAGCTCCGATCCCGTCACGAAGAGCGCGCTCTTCGGATCGATGACCACGCGGACCTCGTTCGACTCCACGAGGATGTCCCGGTTCGCCGGACCATCGACCAGGTCCATCTTGTATTGCAGGCCCGAGCACCCGCCGCCGATCACCGCGACCCGCAGCGCCCCGTGGTCGAGGCGTCCCTGCTTCTTCAGGAGCGAACGCAGCTTTGCCGAGGCCCCGTCGAGGACCTTGATGAGCGTTTCATTGCCGGTGCGGTAGTTGATTTCGGACACCGCGAAAAATCAGGCAGGGGCCTTCGGGGCGCAAGGGCAAATCCCGACGCGACCTCCGTGAATTTTCCCCTGTCCATTCCCCGCCCCGCGGCGTAGCCTCCCGCATGTTCACAGGCATCGTGGAATCCTGCGGCGAAGTCGTCGCACTGAAGCCCGTCGAGACCGGCGCCGAGCTCTGGATCGCTGCCCCCTTCGCCGGCGAAGTCGCCCTCGGCGAGAGCGTCGCGAACAACGGCGCCTGTCTCACCGTCACCGAGGTGCGCGACGGGGCCATGCGTTTCGACCTCCTCCACGAGACCCTCCGCCTCACCAATCTCGGCGACCTCCGGCCCGGCGATCCCGTGAACCTAGAGCGCTCTCTCCGCGTCGGCGATCGGCTCAGCGGTCACTTCGTGCAGGGCCATGTCGACGCCTGCGCCGAGGTCGTCGGCTACGAGCGCTCCGGACAGGACCACCGCTTCACCGTCGCCCTGCCGAACGAGTTCGCCCACCTCATCGTGCCCAAGGGATCCATCTGCGTCGACGGCATCAGCCTCACGGTCGCCGAACTCCATCCCGACCGCTTTGTTCTCTGGATCATTCCCCACACCCACGAGGTGACCAACCTCCATTCCGTGAAGACCGGGTCGCGGGTGAACCTCGAGTTCGACCTCCTCGCCAAGCACCTGGCACGGCTGCGCGAGTGCGGACGGGATCTGCCTCTCTCCTGACGTCGCTCCGTTTTCGCCTTTCCTCAGGCGCGGGGCGGGAGATAGCGGTCGAACCAGTCCGCGAAGAGACGCAGGTCGAAGACGATCGAGAGCCAGCCGTGCTTCTTGCCCTCGCGGACCACCAGCTGCACTGCCGGTGCCCCCACCTTCGCCGCCGCCTCGCGGAACCATTCCGACTGCTCCAGCGGCACCAGCGTGTCCGCGCTGCCATGGAGGATGAAAATCGGCGGCTGTTTTCCGTTCACGTGATAGACCGGCGAGAGTTCCCGCGCCAGCTTCGGCCAGAGTGCCGGGTCTTTCCCCTCCGTGCCGAAGGCCTCTCGAAAACTGCGCGGCGGCCCGCCGTCGCCCGCGTTCTCCGTCGAGGTCCCCAGGTCGAGCAGGTTCGTCACCGGAAAGAGGATCGCCACCGCCTGCACGGCGCTGCTCTCGCGGTCCACCGGATCCGCCGCCTGCGCATCGCCCGGACCGCCCCTTGTCGCGAGCATAAGCGAGAGGTGGCCGCCCGAGCTGCCCCCCGTGACCCCGATCCGCAGCGGGTCGATGCCGTAGTCCGCCGCGTGGTGACGGATGAAACGCACCGCCCGGTGCACGTCCGCCACCGTCTCCTGCACCGAGGCCGTTGGCTGGGAACGGTGTGCCACCGGGAAGACCGTGTAGCCCCGGCGCAGCAGCGGCGCCGCCACCCAGAGGTCGAACGACTCCGGCCGCGACTTCCACCGGCCGCTCACCATCAGGATCACCCCCGCTCCGTTGGGATGGGCGGGTTTCACCATCGAAAAAGTCAGGTCAGCGCCCGAACGCTGCCCGTAGACGATGCCGTCGCTGCGTTCGCAGGAGGGATGAAAATACCACCACAGCCCTCCCGCCACCGCGGCTGCGAGAGCGAGGACGATCCCCGTGATCTGGATGAGCCTGAGAAAGAAGCGGCGTAACCGTCCTGAGGAACGGGAAGGATTCGCGATGGGGAGAGACATGATCGACAGAGGATAGTGAATCGCGCGGGAAGGTGCAAGATCGGGGAGTCCTCCCTGTCGGCCGAACCGGCCCCGTTTCTTCGAAGACAAATCCGCTCAGGAGAAGAGGTATTCCCGAAAATTCGTCACGACCAGCCTGGCGCGAACCTGATCGATCGAGTGACCCTCCTCCCTCAGTCTCTGCGCCTGCAGTTCCGGGCCTCCGGGTGTCTTCGGGCTTAGCGAGCCATCGTCTCGGATGACCCGCCAGTAGGGAGCGAGGGCGGGTTGAGCTTCCTCCAGTCGCTCCTCCGCCGCGCCCGCGACCAGGTTGTAAAAGATGCCCGTCATCAGCGGGCACGTCAGATCCGCGTCAAATCGCCGCGCAAGACGGAGCCGCAGCCCGGAGACCGTCAGCAGGTGCCCGAACGGAATGGTCGAGATTTCCTCCGCCACAAGACCGGGAGTCGGGAGGAGCATCTGTCCGCGACCCTTTGGATCCGTCGTGACCTTCGGTTTCATCTCCGGACGCAACTTGGTGCTCCAGGGGGTGCGACTGCGTTTCATGTCATTTCGTGAATGGGTTCCTTGGGAAGAGGGTCTGATGCCTCACCCGACACCAACACCAGCGGCACCTCACTCACGCTTCTGCTGGAAGATCCACTCGTGCAGGGCGTCGTCGTTGAAGATGGTGCCGGCGATGCCGTGGCCGCCGGTGGGATACTCGGTGTATTTCATCGTCTCGGAGCGCTTCAGAGCCTCGGCGAGGTCGCGGGAGTATTTCACGTCGACGGTGGGATCGTCGGCGGCGTGGAAGAGCCAGATGGGGAGCCGCTTGAAGACGTCGGCGGAATCGGGTCCGGTGCAGCCGGCGCCGGCGACGACGGCGGCGAAGCGCTTAGGTTCGGTCACGGCGAAGTGGCAGGCCCCGAATCCACCCATGGAATAACCGACGACGTAGATGCGGTTCTCGTCGACGGGCAGGGACTCGACGAGCTTCTCGATGAGGGCGAGGGCCTTGGTGCCGGGTTCGTTGTTCCACGCCGTGCCCTGTCCGCCGAAGGGCTGGTAGCCGTGCGGAGCGAAAATGATGCAGGGATTTTTTTCGTAGCGGGCCGCCTCGGCGAAGGACTTGGAGAAAGGGCCGAGCTGTTTCCCGTTTTCTTCGTTCGGGCTGCGTCCGTGCAACGCGACGACAAGGGGGTATTTACGCGAGGCGTCGAGATCCTTCGCCCCGAAGAGGGCGAAGGGGAGTCCGTCGTCCTCGGAGAGGGCCCAGTCGCCGGTGAGGAGGGAGGCGTAGGGCCCCTCGATTGGTTTGGCGTTTTTCGCCCGCTCCTCTTTCACCCACGCCTGGTCGGCGGCGGAGAGTCCCTGCAGGGGCAGGGTGAAGGAACGTCCGTCGGCGGCCCGCTTCAGGGTCACGGCCTCGTCGGTGGCGGAAACGAAGTCGGCCTCGAGCTTCCTCCCGTCGGCGGAGGTCCATTCACGCGACTGGCTCGTCGAAGCGAGGAGACACCACAGGAGGAAAAATACCGGAAGGGACCGCGGCTTCATGGCTCCTTGTGACGAAAATCCCTGCCCGTGGCAAGCTCAATCACGCGGGTAACCTCCCTGCCCGGAAGTCTTGCCCTGGCCATGTGACTCCGTGTATCCTGCGGATACTCCCGTGAAGACCGCCCCGCTCTTTCCCGCCGTCCTTTTCCTCCTTCAGGCCATTCAAGCGGAGGGCCCCCCTCCCAACGTGCTTCTCATCCTTGCCGACGATCTCGGCTACGGGGATGTGCAGTGTCTCAATCCGGAGCGCGGCCGGATCCCGACGCCGCATCTTGACCGCCTCGCCGCGGGCGGCAGGATCTTCACCGACGCCCACAGCGGCTCTTCGGTCTGCACGCCGACGCGCTACGGTCTTCTCACGGGTCGCTACGCGTGGCGCACGCGTCTCCAGTCGGGCGTCCTCGACGGCGGCAACGACGAACCGCTCATCGCCGAGGACCGGCTCACCCTCGGGAGCTTTTTCCAGTCCCACGGTTACCACACCGCCTGTCTCGGGAAATGGCATCTCGGCTTCCAGTCCGAGGCGGCGCCGGGTGGAAAGAAGGCCGGCAAGGGTTTCGGCAAGGCGGGGCTGCCACCGGGCGCGACGATCTCGGGCGGGCCGGAGACACGCGGTTTCGACCGTTTCGAAGGCTGCTCCAACGCCCGCACGATGGGCTCGTGGATCGAGGGCGACCGGGTCGCGGCATCGGTGGAACCGATCGACGTATTGCCCCGTCTCTCGGATCGGGCGGTTGCTCATCTCGAGGCTCGGGCAAAGGCGGGCGGCCCCTTCTTTCTGTATCTGCCTCTCACCTCGCCGCACACGCCCATTCTCCCCACCGTGGAATGGCAGGGGAAGAGTGGCCTCGGCGACTACGGCGACTTTGTCATGATGACGGACGCGGTCGTCGGCGAGGTGCTCGATGCTCTCGAGCGGAACGGACTCTCGGAAAACACCCTCGTGATCTTCAGCTCCGACAACGGGTGCTCGCCGCAGGCGGGCACGAAGGAACTCGAGGCACAGGGACACTATGCCAGCGAACGCTACCGCGGCTACAAGTCCGACATCTGGGACGGCGGCCACCGTGTGCCCTTCATCGCCCACTGGCCGGGCCGGATCCCTGCCGACTCGCGCTCCGACCGCCTCTTCTGCCTCACGGATGTGTTCGCGACCTGCGCCGCGCTGCTTGGGGAAACTCTTCCGGACGACGCGGCCGAGGACAGTTTCAGTTTCATGCCTTCTCTCTTCGGCGAAGCGGACGCGGCACAGCGGCCTCCCGTCGTGCACCATAGCATCCAGGGACGCTTCGCGATCCGGGACGAGAACTGGAAACTCTCCTTTTGCGCGGGCAGCGGCGGCTGGAGCAAGCCCGGGGACAAGGAGGCGGAGAAGGCCGGACTGCCCCGCTGGCAGCTCCACGATCTTGCCGCCGACCCCGGCGAGACGCGGAACCTCCTCGAAGAAAATCCCGAGGTCGCGGAGCGACTCGCCGAGCTCCTCCGCGGCCAGATCGACCGCGGACGCAGCACTCCCGGACCGGAGGCGAAGAACGATGTGAAGGTGCGCTCGCCTTTTGCCTCAAACGAGACCCGGTGAACCCAGGGGAGCGGGATTCACGGGAGGGATTCGATGCCGCAAGGACTGGGGTAGTGACAGGCTCACTACATTTGTAGTTGACCAATCCCACTACATCTGTAATGATTCCGCCTGAATGAAGGCACCAAACCTCTCGGAAGGCGAATGGATCGTGATGGAGGCGCTCTGGGAGCAGGCTCCGCAAACCGCATCGGAAATCGCAAAGTCACTCCAGCCCGGAACGGGGTGGGCGTTGAATACGGTACGCACGATGTTGACGCGGCTTGTCGAAAAGGGAGCCGTCGTCGCCGAAGAGAATGGTGTTGGCGTGCGCGTCTTTTCTCCGGCGGTGAAGCGCGAGGTCATGGTCCGCTCGGAAAGCGAGAGCTTCCTGAACCGCGTCTTCCAGGGTGCGGCCCAGCCGCTTCTCGTTCATTTCGCCTCGCGTTCGAATCTCACCGCGGACGAGATCCAACAGTTGAAACAGCTCCTCGACAAATCCGTTGGGAAAACCCCCAAACAGAAATCCTGACATGCACCCCATCGATTCGCTCTTCGACTGGTTTCTCTCCGCCACCACTCGCGGATCGATTCTCGCCATCGCCGTGCTCCTCGCGCAGGCTGCCTTCGGGCGGAAATTGCCGGCGGTCTGGCGACACGCCCTGTGGCTGCCGGTGCTCTTTGTCCTCGGGTCGCCGGTCCTGCCATCGAGCTTCATGAGCCTTGAAAATCGATGGACCGTTGCCGACACGGTGCCGGTCAGGGTAGTGGCCGAACCAGTCGCGTTCGACTCCCTCGAGCGGACCGGAGCGAATGCCGCCGCGGCTTCCGAACGAACGGTCGATTTCACGCGGCTGGTGGGATGGGTCTGGATCTCAGGAGCGATTGTGTTCCTTCTCGCCGGAGGACACGCCTGGCTCCGCACCCTTTCGGCTTTCCGTCGTGGGTCCGTCCCTCTGGAATCGGAGTTGGGCGAAGAAGTCCGCGAGGCGGCGAAGAGCCGTGGCCTGTTGCACCCGCCAGGCGTGCTCGTCTCCGGGACTGTTCCCGGGCCTGCCATCTGCGGCGTTTTCCGACCGCTCCTGCTCCTCCCGGCCGCTTTCACCACCACCTTTGATCGAAAAGAACGGCGGCTCATCCTGCTGCACGAATTGACCCATGTGAAGCGGGGCGATCTCGTTCTCAACGCGCTCGTTTTTGTCCTGCAGTCGCTGCACTGGTGCAATCCTCTCGTGTGGTTCGCCTTCGCCCGCTTCCGGGCAGACCGCGAACTGGCCTGTGACAGTGCCGTGCTTTCCTCGGCGGATGAAGATCGACGGCTTCTCTACGGAAACGTCCTCTTGAAGGTGGAATCCACGATGACGGGGCCGTCCAGGGGGCTCGGATTCGTTGGTCTGGTAGGCCTCTTCCGCCGAGGGCGGAGCTTGAAATCGCGCCTCTCCGCGATCGCCACCCATCGTCGACCGCATCCATTGTCCACCCTTTTCGGACTCCTTCTCCTGACTGGCCTGGCCTTCACCGGGGCCACCCGGGCGCAGAATGCGACTGCTGCGGATCGCGGAAAACAAATCCTCATCGAAACCAAGTTCATCGAAGTGCCCGCCGACGCGAAGGTCGAGATCCATTCGAAGGTCGAGATCCATTCCAGTCACCCGACGTTCGATCCAGAAAACGCGACCATGGTGCTTTCGTCCGACAACAACGCTGCCGAAGCGTTCGCGTCCACGCCCGGCGCCGATATCCTCAGTGCTCCGACCGTGGTGACCCTTCCGGGACAGAAGGCCACCATCGAAATCGGACGGGAAGTGATCGACGCCGAAGGCAAGGTGCAGCAAGTAGGGACTTGGTTCGAGGTCCTCCCCACCGTTGCCGAAGGGACGATTCATCTGGACCTCCATCTGCGCACGAAGAGCCCGAAACCCGGCTCCGATCCGGTGGTTTTTCTCGAGCGCGAAATCAAGAGCGAAGTCACGGTGAAGCCGGGCGATGTCCTGGTCATTCACCCGAACGGGGAGAAAGACGGGACCACGGAAGAAAAGCGTCTCCTTCTCACGGTCCGTTCCCGGTGGTTGGAGGATGCCGCCGCGGTCGAGGAACGTCTCGAAAAGATCATCATCCCCGAGATGATCCTCAAAGATGCCCCGCTCTCCGAGGCGCTCGACTTTCTTCGAAAGAAAGCCTTGGAGCTGGATCCGGAGAAAAGGGGGATCGATTTTGTTCATCTTCCCGGAAAGGAGAAGACCGAGGCTCTCATTTCCGTGAGCTTCAGGGAGATTCCCCTGAGCGAGGCCATCCGCTACGTCGCCCGGCTCTCGGACCTGGACTTTGAATTCGGCGACCCGGCCGTGGTCCTTCGACCCGCAGGCAACGGCCCGGATGCGGTTCCGATCAGGAAAAACAAGCCTTTGGAACTGGCCTTGAAAACGGTCCTCGAACGAGTCGACTTCAAGGAAGTCTCCCTGCCTGAGGCGATCCGCTTTCTCCAGCAAAAGTCCGTCGAACTCGATCCCGGGAAGATGGGGGTGAATGTCATGCTCAAGGCACCCGGCGAACCTGCACCGGACACGATCCGAGTGAGTCTCTCCCTCACGGATGTCCGCCTCTCCGACGCGCTGCGACGTGTTGCCGAGCTCTCAAACCTGGGAATTCGTTGGGAAGAGGAGGGAGCGTTGCTCTTCCGCAAGTGAGCCTCCGGGAGGGCACTTGGCCCAAATCCGGATTCGTCATCATGTCATTTTCCGCTACCTTGCCCTCATGTCCGATCAAGCCCCCTTTTCCCGCCGGTCCTTCGTCTCCACTTGCACCGCGACGGTGGCTGCGGTAGCGGCGAGCATGAACGAACGATTCGCCCTCGCCGAAGAAGCAGCCGCCAAGGCCGGTGTCGCCGGAAAGATCAAGCATTCGGCCTGCAAGTGGTGCTACAAGGACATCTCCCTCGACGACCTCTGCACAGCGGGCAAGGAGTTCGGTCTCGAGGCGATCGACCTGCTCGATCCTGCCGACTTCCCCACGCTGAAGAAGCACGGGATGCACTGCCCCATGGTCAGCTTCCCCTCGGCCGAGGTCGAGATCGGCGGAAAGAAAAAGAAGATCGGTTCCATCCCCCACGGCTTCAACCGGACCGAGCACCACGACACCCTCTTCGCCCTCTACGAAAAGCTCATCGCCGAGAGCGCCGCGGTCGGCTTCACCAACGTGATCTGTTTCTCGGGCAATCGCGACGGCATGGACGACGAACTGGGCCTCGAGAACTGCGCGGTCGGACTGAAGCGGCTCATGCCCCTCTGCGAAAAGCACGGGGTCACCCTTACGATGGAACTCCTCAACTCGAAGGTGAACCACAAGGACTACATGTGCGACCTCTCCTCCTGGGGCGCGGCCCTCTGCGACAAGGTCGGCTCGGAGCACTTCAAGCTCCTCTATGACATCTACCACATGCAGATCATGGAGGGAGACATCATCGCGACGATCCAGGCGCGGCACCAGTACTTCAGCCACTACCACACCGGCGGTGTTCCCGGTCGCGCCGAGATCGACGAGACGCAGGAGCTCTATTACCCGGCGATCATGAAGGCGATCGTCGAGACCGGCTACACCGGATGGGTCGCGCAGGAATTCATCCCGAAGCGCGAGGACAAGATCGCCTCCCTGAAGCAGGCCGTGGAAATCTGCACGGTGTGAGGACGCCGCGGCGATCCTGACATTCCCCTCACGATCCGCCCGGCCAGCCCGGAATGGTCTCGGCGAGGATCGCCCGGAGGCGGGCCTTCTCGTCGGGGCGGAGATGGGCGAACTCCGCATCCGCCGGACTCGCGGCGAGGGCGCGGCCCATGCGCTGGTAGATGCGTCTCCGGAATCCTTCTGGCAGCGACTGGAAGAGGGGAGTGTAGATCATGTAGCTGCAGCGATTCCGGAAGAGGTGGGTCTTCAGGTCGAAATCTCGCAGCGATTCCCCGTTTGCGGCGGGACGTCGGGTGGCGAGAAATTCCTCTTTCAGGAGGGGATCTCCGGCGATGCC
>JAGRPC010000508.1 GCA_020439925.1 Verrucomicrobiia bacterium
ATCTGCCAGGCGGCCTTGTGGGCGTCGGCGAGGGATCGGGCGCGCATGAGACGGAGATCGAGGAGAACCCGCTCGGCCTCGATGAGGTCGGTGAGGTCGGACTTGTCGGTGCGGAAGTCTTCCTTCGTGAGTTCCAGCGCCTGCCTGGCCGTGGGAATGAGGTGGTCGTCGTAATTGCGAAGCCGACTCATCGCCTCCTCCTGCATCGCGGAAAGCCGCACGGCATCGGCGATGAGCGACTGCTCGACAGCCTCGAAAGTGGCGCCGGCGGCACGAGTCATGGCTGCGGCCTCCTCGCGCTCGGCCTTGTACTTGCCGCTGCGGAGCGGCAGCTTCACTCCGACCATGAGGGAACTCGCCGTCTCCCCGTCGTTGCCGATGTCGATGGCATTGGCCCCGAGAGTGAAGGCAGGTCGATTGTTCTTTTCCGTGAGCGACTCCATGCGACGGGCGCCCTCGATCTCGGCCTCGGCCATACGAAGGCGGGGATGGTGGGCGCGGACCTGGGCCTTGATGTGGTCGATCGGCATCAACACGGGGATAGCGGAGGGCAGGTCCGGCCAAGGAAGCGCCTCGCCTCCGGGATCCCTTCCGAGAAGAATCTTAAGCTGGGCATCAAGGCCGGGGCGCTGTTCCCGCAGCGAGCGGACCTCCTGCTCGGCCACGGCGACTTCGACATCGAGGCGAAGACTCGGGGCAAGCCCTCCCCCGGCGCGGACCTTTTCGTCGATGACGGGCTTGATCTGGCGCAGGAGCCGAAGACTCTCGTCCGCCTGGGTCACCGCCTCCCGCAGGTAACCGTATTCGATCGCAGCAAGCCCGACTTTCTCGATGACCATGCGGCGCTTCACCTCGTAGTTGCCGTAGGCGATCCGCGCCTTCGCGTCGGCCAGATCCTCGCGAAGCCGAAGCAATCCGGGCCAAGGGAATGCCTGCGAGATGGCGAAGGTCCGCTCCTGCGGCCCGGTCCTTGTCTGCACGCTGGTGAGGAACTCGGAGTAGCTCAGAACGGGCTCCTCCAGCGCCCTCACCTGGCGGCCCTTCGTGCTGGTTGCCATGTAGGTCTCGTAGGCGGCCACGACCTCGGGGTTCGCCTGCAGAGCCTCGGCCAGGTAGGCATCCTGGGAAACGACCGCGGGAGCGAGAAAAAGAGCCGGGGCGAACAGGAGGGCAGGCATCGGTTTCATGATTCTTCTTTTGATTAATCCGGACTTGGCTGGATGTGGAAGCTGACGCCACCGCCGAGGCCTTTACCCGAGGATTGATAGGAATACTGAGAATATTGTTTTGTCAGGAAAAACCGGTGATTGCCGATCCTTCCCACTGGCCGCCGGCATCTTGCCGGAACTCGACGCAGACCAGAATGCAGTCGATAGCTTGCAACGACTTGCGGGGTCCACTCTTGGATCCCGCTCCACCGTCGCAGTAGGACGAAAAGCCGCGACGACCGGAATCAAATCAGGAAACGCTGTTGCAGCGCCAGCCGAAGCCTGGGCGGAGACCCGTCAGAATCCGTTGCGAACATGCGATCGGGAAGAAAAACACAGCGCTTGTCGGGCTCCTTGCGATCTCCCGCAGCCGAACAGGCAGGAACCGGGTCCGAACCATTCAGGGCGGGAAGGCTCCCTGGTTCTTCGCTTTTCCGGGGTGACCGATCCTGACAGAAGCAACTGTCGCCGGAATCCGTATCGCGATCCTCCTCGTCGAAGCTCGTCCCACAACAGCAGCAAGCCTTCCCTTCGCAGCAACCCGACGCCTCCCTTTCTCCGCCGGCGCAGCTCATCAGAGGGCTCGCCAGATTCAGGAAAAGAAATAGTGCCAGAGCCTGTCGCACGAGGTTCATCGGGAACAAGGGAAGGTTAGGACGATGCGCATGGGAAAGTCAATCCGGTTTCAGTTTTCCCCCTCCACGAGGCGGATTCGACGGAGGCGCAGGGCGTTCGATATGACCGAGACTGACGAAAACGACATCGCGGCTCCGGCGATCATGGGACTGAGAAGGGTTTCCGTCAGGGGATAAAGAACTCCGGCAGCGATGGGAATTCCGATCGCGTTGTAGGCGAAGGCGAAAAACAGGTTCTGGCGGATGTTGCGCATCACGGCGCGGCTCAGCACCACGACTCGTCCGATGCCGGCCAGGTCCCCCTTCACGAGAGTCACCTCCGAGCTTTCGATGGCAATGTCTGTCCCGTTGCCCATGGCGATGCCGACATGGGCTTCCGCGAGGGCGGGGGCATCGTTGATCCCGTCACCCGCCATGGCCACGATCCTGCCCTCGCTCTTCAGTTCACGAACGAGCCGGATCTTGTCCTCCGGGCTGAGGCCGGCCCGCACCTCGTCGATGCCGAGAGCCCGCCCCACCGCGTTACCGGTCCTCGGGTTGTCGCCCGTGGCCATGATCACCCGGATTCCGCGTCGGTGCAGGGCGGCGATCGCAGGATACGTGGATTCTTTGATGGGATCGGAGATGCCGAGTATGCCCCGGGCTTCTCCTTCCCAGCCGACCCAGACAACCGTCTGGGCGGACTCCTCAAGTCGCTCGGCTTCCCGTGCCAGATCAGGAGGAAGGATCAGACCTTTGTCCTTCAGAAACGCCGACTTGCCGACGAAAACAGGCCGCCCATCGACCTCTCCGGAGATCCCGTTCCCGGTGACCGCCTCAAAAGATCCAGATTCCTGCAAGACCAGTCCTGCATCTTTCGCCTCTTCCACGATGGCGCGGGCAAGCGGATGCTCCGATCCCTGCTCAAGGCTTGCGGCGACGGCCAGGAGATGGTTTTCATCCACTCCCTCGGAGACTTTCCGATGGGTGACCCGGGGTTTGCCTGCGGTCAGGGTTCCGGTCTTGTCGGTGATGAGGGTATCGACCCGCCCGGCCATCTCGATCGCCTCGGCGTTCCGGATGAGGATACCCGATTGAGCCGCCCGCCCCACCCCGACCATGATGGACATCGGGGTGGCGAGGCCAAGGGCACAGGGACAGGCGATGATGAGGACGGCAACCGCATTGACAAGTGCATAGGCAAGGGCGGGATCCGGACCCCAGACCGCCCAGACCGCAAAAGTCACAAGAGCCGCGGCCACGACGGCCGGGACGAAGACCCCCGACACCCGGTCAGCCAGTTTCTGGATGGGCGCGCGGCTGCGCTGGGCCTCGGCCACGAGGTGGACGATACGGGAAAGCAGGGTATCGGCACCCACCTTCTCGACACGCATGACGAAGGATCCGTTCTGGTTCACGGTCGCACCGATGACGGCGGCACCCGCGAGTTTCTCCATCGGCACGGGCTCTCCGGTGATCATGGACTCGTCAACGTGACTCTTTCCGGAAACGATCACCCCGTCGAGAGGCACTTTTTCCCCGGGGCGCACGCGAAGGAGATCTCCGGGAACGATCAGCCCGACCGCGACTTCCTCCTCTTCTCCACCACGCAGGCGGTGGGCGGTTTTTGCGGCCAGCCCGAGCAAGCCCTTGATCGCCCTCCCCGTCCGGCTTCTCGCCTTTGCCTCGAGAAGCTGTCCCAGGAGGACTAGAACGATGATGACGGAGGCCGCTTCGAAATAGAGTCCGACCTCGCCATGATGGCGGAATGAATCCGGGAAAATCCCCGGAGCGACCACCGCGGCGACACTGAAGAGATACGCTGCCCCGGTGCCCACGGCGATCAGTGTGAACATGTTAGGGCTCCGATGAAGGAGGGAACGCCATCCCCTGACAAAAAAGCTGCCGCCCGCCCAGATCACGACCGGGGTCGCCAAGACCAATTCGATCCACTTCGCGACGGACCTCGGCACGATTTCGGAAAGGTGCCATGAAGGGATCATCCCCCCCATGGCCAAAACAAAGACCGGCAAGGCAAGGAAAAGCCCGATCCAGAACTTGCGTGAGAGTTCCCGGATC